>NZ_JAWIRT010000001.1:0-37891 GCF_036320045.1 Stenotrophomonas sp. SMYL20
CTGGCCGGCAGCTGCAGGATCGTCCCGGAGTCTATGAGGTTGCCGGCCAGCGGCCGGCACTTCCCAGGTCTGTGCCGACCAAGGTCGGCACCTACCAAGCGGTGCACGATGTTGCCGGCCAGCGGCCGGCACTACTCATCCAGGCTGGCGTTCCAGAACCCCTGCAGCACGCCGGGGGTGGTCGCCAGCGTGGCCAGCACCGCATCCAGTTCACCGGCATCGACCGTGGTGGCATACAGCACCGCTTCTATCTCCACGTCGCGCTCGCCGAACGGGCGCTGGTCCACCGCGCGTACCGGGTAGTGCGCCTGTTCCAGCAGCAGCAACAGCTGGTCCAGCACCTCGGCCTGCTGCTCGCGCTGGCAGACCACGTTGATCGCATAGGTCGCCTCGCTGAACGCCTCCGGCAGCGGCTGCCGCTGGATGCGGTTCACCACTGGCCGCAGCAGGGTGTTGGCGGCCAGCACGAACACCGCCGCCATCACCGCCTCCGGCAGCAGCTTGATGCCCGCACAGGCACCGACCGCCGCCGAGCCCCACAGGGTGGCGGCGGTGTTCAGGCCGGACACCTGCGCACCGTCCTTCATGATCGCGCCGGCGCCGAGGAAACCGACGCCGGAGATCACATAGGCCACCACATGCAGCGGTGAGGGCGGGCCGCCATACAGGTCATGGAAGCGCACGGCCAGGTCGACGAACACCGCCGCACCCACTGCCACCAGCGTATTGGTACGCAGGCCGGCGGTGCGTTGACGCAGCTGCCGCTCCAGGCCGATGACGGTGCCAAGCACGAACGCCACCGACAGGCTGATCAGCGAGCTCAGGGTCGCGCCGGCGTTGAACGCCGGCAGGTTCGGATTGATGTCCATTGTGTTTCTCCCTGGACCAGGCGGCGGGCGCTTACTGCCAGCCGTAGCGACGGATGTAGATCTTCTTCAGCACGGTTGTCAGCACCGCGTAGCCGAACAGGATCGCCACCAGGAACGGCCAGTAGCCGGTCGGCAGGGCCTGCAGCTTGAAGTAGCCAGCCAGCGGGCTCATCGGCAGGGCCACGCCAATGGCCATGATCAGGCCGGTCATCACCAGCAGCGGCGGCGCAGCGATGCTCTGCAGGAACGGCACCTTCGGTGTACGGATCATGTGCACGATCAGGGTCTGGGTCAGCAGACCCACCACGAACCAGCCGGACTGGAACAGGCCCTGGTCGGCCGGTGTGCGCGCATCGAACACGTACCACATCAGCGCGAAGCAGCTCAGGTCGAAGATCGAGCTGATCGGCCCGAAGAACACCATGAAGCGTCCAATGTCTGCCGGGTTCCACTTCAGCGGCTTGCGCACCAGCTCCTCGTCCACGTTGTCGAACGGAATGGCGATCTGCGAGATGTCGTACAGCAGGTTCTGTACCAGCAGCTGCAGTGGCAGCATCGGCAGGAACGGCAGGAAGGCCGAGGCCACCAGCACCGAGAACACGTTGCCGAAGTTGGAGCTGGCGGTCATGCGGATGTACTTCAGCATGTTGTTGAACGTGCGCCGGCCCTGGATGACACCTTCCTCCAGCACCATCAGGTTCTTTTCCAGCAGGATGATGTCGGCGGCCTCCTTGGCGATGTCCACCGCGCTGTCCACGCTGATGCCGATGTCCGCAGCACGCAGCGCCGGTGCATCGTTGATGCCATCGCCGAGGAAACCGACCACCTTGCCCTGTGCGCGCAGCTCGCGTACCAGGCGCTCCTTGTGTAGCGGTGTCAATCGGGCAAACACACGGTGGTGGTGCAACGCCCGCGACAGCGCGCCGTCATCCATGCGCTCGATCTGCGGACCGGTCAGGATGGTGTCCGCCTCCAGCCCGACCTGGGCACAGACGCGGGCGGTGACCAGCTCGTTGTCGCCGGTGAATACCTTCACCTCTACGCCATGCGCGGCCAGCGCCTGCAGCGCCTGTGCAGCCGATTCCTTCGGCGGGTCGAGGAAGGCCACGTAGCCGACCAGGGTCAGGCCGCACTCGTCAGCCTGCGAATACACGGTCTGGCTGGCAGCAGTTTCCTTCATCGCCACTGCCACCACGCGAAGGCCCTGTTCGTTCAGTTCCTCGGTGGTCTGCCGCACGCGCGCCAGCCGCTGCTCATCCAACGGCTTGTCCTCGCCGTTCTCGCGCACGGTGCTGCATACCGCCAGCATCTCCTCAACCGCACCCTTGCAGATCAGCTCATGGTGGTCCTCACGTTCGGACACCACCACCGACATGCGGCGGCGCTCGAAGTCGAACGGAATCTCATCCACCATGTGGTAGTCCTGCGACAGCCGCAGTGAGCTCTGCAGCTCCACGTGCTCCAGCACCGCACGGTCGAGCAGGTTGATCAGCCCGGTCTGGAAATGGCTGTTGAGGTAGGCGAACTTCAGCACATCCTCCGAATCGTGACCGAATACGTCGGTGTGCCGTTCCAGCGCGATCTTGTCCTGGGTGAGGGTACCGGTCTTGTCGGTGCACAACACCTCCATCGCGCCGAAGTTCTGGATCGCATCCAGGCGCTTGACGATCACCTTGCGCCGCGACAGCAGCACCGCACCCTTGGCCAGGGTGGAGGTGACAATCATCGGCAGCATTTCCGGGGTCAGGCCCACCGCCACCGACAGCGCGAACAGGAACGCCTCGGTCCAGTCGCCCTTGGTCCAGCCGTTGATCAGCAGCACGAACGGCACCATCACCAGCGCGAAGCGGATCAGCAGCCAGCTGACACTGTTGACGCCAGCCTGGAACGCCGTTGGCGCACGGTCGGTAGCGGTGCTGCGCTGGGCCAGGGTGCCGAAGTAGGTGCGGTTGCCGGTGGCCAGCACCACGGCGGTGGCGGTGCCGGACACCACATTGGTGCCCATGAACAACAGGTTGTGCTGCTCCAGCAGACCGGCCAGGCCATCGCCCGGGTGCGCGAACTTCTCCACCGGCAGCGACTCGCCGGTCATCGCTGCCTGCGCCACGAACAGGTCCTTGGCGGTCAGCACGCGGCAGTCGGCCGGAATCATGTCACCGGCCGACAGCACGATGTGATCACCGGGCACCAGCTCGCGGATCGGCAGGTCCAGCAGGCGTGCCGGGCGACGGCTGTGCAGGTGCGCACCGAAGTACTGGTCGGCCACATCGGCGGCCTCGGTACCCGGATTGCGGCGCAGCACGCGTGCGGTATTGCCGACCAGTGCCTTCAGCCGCTCGGCGGCACGGTTGGAGCGGCCTTCCTGCACGAAACGGATCAGCGTGGACAGCAGCACCATCGCGCCGATCACGATCGTGGCCTTGATGTCCTCGGTCAGCCAGGACACCGCCGCCAGTACGGTCAGCAGCAGGTTGAACGGGTTGCGGTAGCACTGCCACAGATGACGCCACCACGGCAGCGGCTTTTCGTGATCCACCTCGTTGGGGCCGAGCGTGGCCAGCCGCTCCTCGGCCTCGTGCGGGCTGAGGCCATCGACGTGCGAGTCGAGCGCAGCCAGCAGGCGCGGCTCGTCCAGCTGCGACAGGGTGACCAGGCCGGTGGTGAGCGCGAATGGTGCGGCCTCGGCGCTGCCCGGGCCGAAGCCGGCTTCGGGCATGGCGCGACGGCCGAACAGGTTGCCTGCGCGACGGCTGCGCAGGAAGGCATTGAACCAGGCGTTGAGCAGGCTCATGGGAACTCCTTGAATGTCAGAGCCGGCCGCGGCCGGAACACGAACGGAACGGATGCAACGGTTCAGGCGTGGCGCATCGCCAGCACCGCCGGTGACCACGGCTGCATGTGCAGGCGCTGGCTGCCGCCGATGCACAGCGGCTTCATCGCATCGCGAAGGGGGTAGGGCAGATGGCGCAGCACGTTGATGCGTTCGCTGATCGGCAGCAGCGACAGTGCGTCGGCGACCACGCGCGGCGAACCGAGCGACAGCGATCGGGCGAAAACCACGGCGCCGTGCTGCAGCAGGTGGCTGCGCAGGGCGGCAACATCGCGCTCGCCGATCAGGCGGCGCAGGGTGATGTAGAGGATCTTGTAGGACATGGGGGTGATCTCCAGGCAAGCGGCGCCTGGCGATCCCCCGTCACTCAGGCAGGCAGGGACCGGCGGACAGGCGCCAGGAACAGGCAACAGGCGGGCATACGGGGCGCGGTGCGCCCGGCAGGGTCGGGGTCCATCTGCGTCTCCATGAGGGGAGTGGGGCAGCCAGGGTTGCCTGGCCAGTGGCGCTATTGTCCGCCCCTGAATGGGGTAGTCCTAGAGGCTCGTGGGTTAGCCCGGCTATACCTTGGTATAGCCGGGCCCGGCGCTGTGCCAAGGCGCGGATCAATGGGCAGCGGGCGTGGTCTGCTTGCAGACGTCATATTCGCCACGTGTGAGCGTCTTGTCGTGGTCGGTGTCGCAGGCATGCAGTCGTTCGGCCCAGTCCGGCGCAAC
This sequence comes from Stenotrophomonas sp. SMYL20, assembly GCF_036320045.1. NCBI lineage: Bacteria > Pseudomonadati > Pseudomonadota > Gammaproteobacteria > Lysobacterales > Lysobacteraceae > Stenotrophomonas > Stenotrophomonas sp. SMYL20. The sequence goes on from NZ_JAWIRT010000001.1 coordinate 4,416, forward strand.
CGCATCGACTTCGGCGAGGGTGACGATGCCGTCCTTGTCCTTGTCCAGCGATTCATAGGCTGGAATCAGCTTCACTTCGGTTACGTCCTCGGCCGCGGTGGCCTTGCTGGCTTCCTGGGTCCTGGAACACGCGCCGAGCAGCAGGCCCGCGCAAAGGGCGAGGGCAACGGGGAGATAGCGAACACCGGTCATGGCAGGCTCCAGAGGTAGGGATGCAGGCCACCGCAGTGGTGGTCACGGCCGGATCTTCTGCGCGGGACTGTAAGCGGGTTGCGAAGAATGCAGGAAAGCGTCCACGCGAGTGGGTTGCCGTTCACCGCGAGTGCGCCGGTCCCGCAGGCCAGGATCGGCAGACTAGGAATCGTTTCAAACCTGTAGGACAAGTCCGACTTTTGCAACTTTTTGCATATCGAGGTTGTGATGAGGTCGTGAAAATTCGCGCTCGCCATTCCCTGCGGGCTCGCCATGCATCGTCTTCTCTCTTTGAGTCTGTTGGTCATCCTGTCTGGTAGCGCGCAGGCATCCACACCGCAGATCAATGTCGGCGTGCTGTTCGACTATCTGCAGCCCTCGCACAGCAACCTGCTCAAGCGCATCCGCAACACCGGTGATGCCACCGCCTATGTGCGGGTGGAAGTCACCCAGATGCACTTCGATGCCGACGGCAAGGCCCGTGAGACGCGGGTGGATACCAGTGCTCTGGTACGCAATGTGCCCGATGCGCAGGGCGTCATCGCCAGCCCCAGCCGCCTGATTATTGCAGGCAATGGCCAGCAGGCCACGCGCCTGGTGTATCGCGGCGCGCGCGACGAAGAACGTTACTACCGCCTGCGGTTCGTGCCGGTGGCGCCCAACGCCGCGGAGTTCGCGCTCAGCGAGGAACAGGCGCGCGAAGCGGCCGAGCTCACCTCTGCCATCCGCGTATTCACCGGCTACGGCACGATCTTCTTCGTCGCGCCGGAGAACCCGCGCTACGACACGCTCGTTGAACCACAGCAGGTGCGAAACCGTGGCAATGCCACCGTGGTGCTGGACAACCTGCGTCAGTGCGAGCGCGACCGCCCCGACACCTGCACGCCGGGAATCATTGCCCATGTGCGTCCTGGCAACAGCTACGCGCTGCAGGCCGCTGAGAACCAGTTCCTGCGCTTCGAGCTTCGCGAAGGCGATAGCCAACGCAGCATTGACTCACGCCGTTAAGCCCACTTCCACCGATGGATCTATCCCGAACGGGCCTGCCAGGCGCCCGCTGGGACGGTGTTGCCCTTGCCTGGCACCTTGATTTCCACCCTTGAACCTGGAGTGCATCCATGTCCCTGAAGACCACCCTGCTGGCAGCGGCCACCGCCCTGCTGATCACCCCGGCCGTTGCCCTGGCCGCTACCGAAACCAAGTCCATCACCATCAATGTCACCGCCGACGTGCCGAACAGCGCCGGCCTGCAGGTGTCCACCCCCGATGGCTGGGAAGGCCTGCCGCAGAACCTGCCGTGGGATACCGCCCGTCAGACCTTGGGCGATTTGACCGGCCGCGTCATCAATATCAAGTCGCCGGCGGCGATCAGTGCCTACCTGTCGTCACCAGCGCAGATGGCCTCGGCTGCCGACGTGGTCGACCTGGCAGTGAAGCTGGACAACGTGGTGGTGCCGGCCACCTCGGCCGCGAAGATCGAAGTGGCCAACGCTGCCCAGGCCGCCGCCGGCAAGTCACTGGCCTTTGCCATTGCCCCGACTGCGCCGAGCGGTGGCTACAAGCAGGGCAGCTACGGCGGCCAGTTCCACATGATCTTCGAAAGCGACATCTGACGATCATGCAGCCTCGTGCCCTTTTGCCGCGTCATCGATGCGGCGGGAGGGCGCAGGCATCCGCCCATGAGACTTCCCCTCGCTCCCGCATATCCGGCCCTTGCGCGATTGGCGGCTGGCATTGGCGCCGTGGTGTTTGCCGCGTCCAGCCATGCCGCCGGTCTTGCGCTGGGTGAACTGCCCAGCCTGCTGGAGCAGCGCGAGCGCATGCCCGCGGAGTTCCGCGGGCACCTGTTTGGCAATCCGCTCACCGTGCGGGTGGAGCTGGACGGGGGCTATCTGGGGGACGCCGAGGTGCTGCTGCACGAAGACAATCGTGTGCAGTTGATCGGCTTCGGCGAAGTCCATGACAGCCCGCTTCCGCAGACGGAGCGGGCGCGCTGGGCCGAGGCGCTGGCCGAGCCGATGGCGCTGGGTATCTGCAGCCAGCAATGCCGCGGCCTGGCCGCGCTGCACTACAGCCTGGCCAACTCCCTGCTGAGCCTGCTGACCCCGGCGGGGGCACGAAAGGAAGAGCGCCATATCGCACTGCCAGAGACCGGCAGCCATGGCCTGATCGTGCGCAACAGCCTGTCAGTGCATGGGGGGCAGGAGCAGCAGACCGCCGCGCGCTACAGCGCCGAACTACGCGGCAGCGTCGGTCATTGGAGTACGGTCGGCAGCTACCAGTACTACGCTCAGCCTGGCAGCAGAGAGCACTACCTCAGTGCGCTGTATGCGCAGCGCGAGCTGGGCGATCATTTCGTCCGCGCAGGCTACTTCCTGCCCACCTTCGAAGGCATCATCCGCCAGCCGCGTGCACCGGGCACGCAGAACGATACCGCGCTCGGGTTCATGCTCGGTTCGTCGGATGTGCTGCTGGCGGATACGCGCAGCCCCAGCGTGTACCCTGTCTACGTCACCGCCAGCCGCGAAGGCGTGGTGGAGATCCTGCGCGACGGCAACCTGCTGTCCACGCAGGCGGTCAAGCCCGGCATCCAGGAAATCGACACCCGTCGCCTGCCAGGCGGCATCTATGACGTGGAACTGCGGGTCATTGAAGATGGCCGTGAAGCCTCGCGCGAAACCGCATCGATCCACAAGCCCAGCCGCTGGACCGACCCGTCCCGGCGCTGGCGCTACAGCGTGTTTGCTGGCCAGCAGCGCGGCCTGCTCGACAGTGGGCGCTCAACACAGGATGGCAAGGTCGCCGCAGGCGCTGTGGTCAACTACCTGCTCCACCCGCGTGCGGTGGCCGGCGCCTCGGTTCAGCAGATCGGCGAACGCCGTGCCGCTGGCGTATCCATGGACTGGCAGGCCAGCGACCGTTTCAGCACGTACACCAATTTCTATACTTCCAGTGATGCCGGGCGCGGCGTCGACCTGCAGGGGCTGTACCGCTACCGCGCCGGCTCGATAGTGGCCAACCATGCGCGTAGTTGGACCGAGCAGCGCCATCGGGTGCTGCCCGGCGATGGCTCGGCGCCGCGCTGGGAAACCCGGGGCGGCTGGCAGGACACCACAGCAGTATCGATCACCCATCGCTTCAACCACCGCGACAACGCCAGCCTGCGCGTATCGCGCAGCTCGGGATTCACCAAAGGCACCGGCATCGATGTCTCCTACGGTCGACGCGAGACTCTGTTCGGCAGGCACGATGTGAACTGGCGGGTCTCGGCCTACGACCGTCCCGGCAGCCGCTTCACCCATTATCGCCGGCAGCGCGGCGTCGACCTGACCGTCAGCGTGTCGCTGGGCAGCGAGCGCCGCAGTTACAGCGGCAGCCTGGGCAGCCGTACCGGCGAGGCCGGCCAGCGCGATACCTATGTCAGCGCTGCAGCCTCGCAGCGTGTGAATGGCAAGCTTGTGCAGAGCGTGAACGGAATGATCAGTGCCGAGCGCAGCGGTATCGGTGCCGGCGCGGGCGCCTATCTGCAAAGCCCATTGCTGGAAGGCGATGTGCAGCTGTACCGCGGCGCCGACGCCGGCCGCATCAGCGGCAGCGCCAACCTCGACAGCACCGTGGTGATCGGCGGCGGTCACGCTGCCGTGCTGGGCCAGGGGCGCAGTGGCAGCGTGGACACCGGCATCATCGTCGATGTGCGCAGCGACTATGCCGATGTCGCGCTGCGCGCGGATGACAGCCGTGGTGGCGGCGTGGACCTGAAGCCGGGGCGTAACTTCGTGCCGGTGACCGCCTACCGCGCGGGCCACGTGCAGTTCGACTTCCAGGGCCGGCATGCGCCGGCCGCCGCGCTGCAGCCTTCCACCGTCAGTTATCACCTCAACAAGGGCGGGGTGATGCACGCCACCGTGGATGTGCTGCGTACCTTCACAGTGATGGGCCAGGTGCTTGATGCCGATGGCAATGGCGTGCGCGGCGTGCAGGTGATCAACCATGCCGGGCGCAGCGTCAGCCAGGAGGAAGGGTTCTTCACGTTGGAACTGAGCGCGCGCGCGCCGGTGGTGGAGCTGCGTTACCCGAACCTGGTCAGCTGTTTACTGACGATGGAGGAGGGGCGCTATCCGCGCGAGGGCGATGTGTTGATGGTGGGGGGCGTTGGATGTACCAGCAGCAAGGAAGCAGCTATCCCGCACGCTGCAACGGCAGATGCCCGGCGCAATTCTGTATCAGGAGCATCGAATTGAAAGAGATCATTGAGCCGCGTCAGCGCTGGTCCAGGATGCTCGCGCTACTTGGAGTCTTCGCAGGAACCTGGCAAGTGCAGGCGCTGGATCTGAAGATAACTGGCGAATACAAACCCACGCCGCAGGAACCCGGCAACGGTCAGTTCAAGGACACAACGCCTCGCCACAACTACTGCACCCGACCAGGCTGCAGACCCAGCATCCGTCTGGATGATGTGGCCATTAACTATCCGGAAGGCTTTGAAGCCGGGGCTACAGGCCGGGAATCCCTCTATTTCCGCATGCCTTCCATCCTGCGGACGGTCGTGCTGACACACGAAGAAGATGGGAGCGCGGTGGAGGTGCGGTGGCGGGTCGATAGCTTTACGGGGAGTATTGAAGGGCGACCAAACTCGGTGCAGCCCACTGGGTACTACGCCCCCTCTCCTTGCACCCTGATTCATGGAAGAGGACAGAGTGCGTGGTTCGATTTCCAATGGCGGCTCGATGAACGGGGGCAGGCCTGCTCAAAGAGAACGCTGGCAGACATACCCCCTGGAAGATTCTTGTACTTCGGAATCAGCTATGAACTGCAATTTCCAAACGCGGTGAGTATGAAAAATGGCCGCTATGTCGGGGTTGTGCAGCTGACCATGGGTCCCGGAGGAGACATCGACTTTGGTGACCGTGCGGAGATATCCGATAGCGTACTGAATATCTTAATCGAGCTCGAGGTACAGCATCAATTCAGAGTGCGCTTCCCAGCGGAGATGCCCAGCGTGCAGCTCTTGCCTGAAGGTGGATGGTCGCAATGGCGGGATCATGGCATTCGGCCGAACCGCCTTCGCCAGGAGCTTCCATTTCTGCTGACAAGCTCAATGGATCTCAGCATGAATCTACGCTGCGAGCATGATATTGACGACCGGTGCGGCATTCGCAACCAGCGCGACGAGGTGGTGGTCCCGGTGGACGTTGACGTGACCATTCCCGGAATGAGCAATGTCCGCGATGGGCGTCCGGCGCAGGACGCTGTACTGACGCCGGACGATGCGCAGTCTCCTCGATTCACCCCGGACGGCTATTTGATTCAGCGGCGCTCGACGCTGCGATTTACCGCTGGCCGTGACGCGGTGACGGAGATGTTGAAGTTCCCCGGTTCGCATTGGCAAGGCAACATGACGGTGGTGTTTGATGCCAATCCGTGAAGAGGGGGCAGAGCTCCTGGGTAGAGTCGACTGTTAGTCGACTGCTCCTTGCAGGAAACCGAAATCCCGCGCTGCGCGCGCGAGTCGACTAACAGTCGACTCTACCGGGTAGGCATCAGTACCGGTCGGCGAACGCATCGGTGGCGCGCACCAGCGCATCCACCGTTGCCGGCTCGTTCGCGCTATGCCCCGAGGTCACCATCTCCAGCCTGGCTTCCGGCCAAGCCTTGGCCAGGTCCCAGGCGCTGCGCGGCGGGCAGATGATGTCGTAGCGGCCCTGCACGATCACGCACGGCAGGTGGCGGATGCGATCGACATCGCGCAGCAGCTGGTTCGGCTCCAGGAAGATGCCATTGCGGAAGTAGTGGGCCTCGATGCGGGCCTTGGCCAGGGTATCCAGCGGGTCATCCGTGGAAACCGCATCCACGTCGTGTTGCAGGGTGGCGGCGTTGTCTTCCCAGCCCAGCCAGGCCTGCGCCGCTGCGATGCGGGTGGCCTCATCGGCGCTGTCCATGCGCGTCCAGTAGGCCGCAATCATGTCACCTCGCTCGCCTTCTGGAATGTAGGCCTCGTAGCGATCCCAGCGTTCCGGGAAGATCCAGCGTGCACCGCCGTTGGCCTCGGCGAACCAGCGATTTTCCATCTCGCGGCCAAGGAACACGCCGCGCACGATCAGGCCGGTGGCACGTTCGGGATGCGCCTGTGCGTAGGCCAGCGACAGGGTCGAACCCCAGGATCCGCCGTAGACCAGCCAGCGCTCGATACCCAGATGCTCGCGCACCTTCTCGATGTCGGCCACCAGATCCTGCGTGGTGTTGTCGCGAAGCTCACCGAACGGAGTGGAGCGTCCGCTGCCACGCTGGTCGATCAGCACGATTCGGTAGCGTGCCGGGTCGAAGAAGCGGCGATGGGTGGGCGAGATGCCAGCACCCGGCCCGCCATGCAGGTACACCACCGGGATGCCCTCGGGCGTGCCGCACTCCTCGATATGCAGGGTGTGCAGATCGCTCACCGCCAGGGTGAACTCGCGGTAGGGCTCGATGGGGGGGTAGAGGGTGCGCATGACGGGGGTCTCACCAGCAGGGCCTGCCAGCATACCCCTGCCCACGGCATCGGGCAGCGCCTGCGGACTGCGCGGTGATGGAAATGTGCTTGCCGATGCGCATAAGCTTCGGCGATGCAGCAGACCATGGCAGGGAACCGTCCCTTCAATCCCGTCCTGAGCAGTGGCGCCCGCGAGCTGCTGAAGTGGCTCGCGCTCCTGACCATGACCGGCGATCACGTGGCCAAGGTGCTGTTCGGTGGATACCTGCCGGTAGTGAGCGAACTGGGGCGCATCGCGTTTCCGCTGTTCGCGCTGGTGATGGCCTGCAATCTTGCCCAGCCGGGCGCCGATCTCGGCAAGTCGATCCGCCGGCTGGCCGCATGGGGCCTTGTCGCGCAGCCTCTGCATGCATGGGCCTTCGGCTACTGGCTGCCGCTCAACATCCTGCTCACCTTCGCCTTGGCCGCGGTGGCGGTGCATGCGCTGGCCAACAATCGGCCACTGCTGTTGCTGCTGGCGGCGGGCATGGCGCCGATGCTGGTGGACTACCAATGGGCGGGGGTCGGCTTCGTGCTGCTGGGCTGGATCGCATTCCGGCATCGCGCGTGGTGGCTGCTGCTGGGCGGTCTTGGGGCGGTGTGCTGGGCCAACCACAACGGCTGGGCACTGCTGGCCATCCCGGTGGTGCTGGCAGCGGCGCGCGTGCCATGGCGGCTGCCGCGCTGGCGCTGGGCGTTCTATGGGTACTACGTGGGGCATCTGGCGGTGCTGGCGCTGTACGTGCATCTGCACGTCTGACGATGAGGATGGAACCGGCTGCGCTATCGTCGCTGTCCGATGGAAGGCGCGCCGGACGGTGAGCAGGATGAGCGTGTGACGGCAAGCGCTGTCACCCACTCAAACAATCCATCGGAGCATTCCATGAGCATTGAATCGATCCTGTACTCGGCCCAGGCCACCGCTGTCGGCGGCCGTGAAGGCCGCGCCACCTCGTCCGACAAGATCCTGGACATCGCCCTGTCCACCCCGGCCGAACTGGGCGGCACTGGTGGCACCGGCACCAACCCGGAGCAGCTGTTCGCCGCAGGCTACTCGGCATGCTTCCTCGGTGCCCTGAAGTACGTTGCCGGCCAGGACAACATCGCCATCGGTGACAGTGCAGCCGTGACCGGTCGCGTCGGCATCGGTGCGGTCAGCACCGGCTTCGCCATCGACGTGGCACTGACCATCTCGCTGCCGGGCGTGCCCACCGCGCAGGCCGAAGAGCTGGTGCGCAAGGCGCACATCGTCTGCCCGTACTCGCATGCCACCCGCAACAACATCAACGTGGCACTGGTCATCGCCTGATCGCCCTGGCCGCAGCGGGGTCTGCCCTGCTGCGGTCCTTGTCACCCCTACCGGTCCAGATCGCGCCAGTCGTGCGGGGCTGCCGCCAGGAAGGCATGTGCAGCGGAGTACAGCGCCGCAGCGCCGCCAGCGATGGACTCGGCACCGTACTCGCCCAGCACGTGCAGCGTGCCGGCGGTGCTGCCATCGCAACGATGTCCGAGCAGCAGCACCGGGACCTGCGCCAACCTGGCCAGGCGCAGCGGTGCAGGCTCTGTGGCCTTTCCTGTCTTCCGCCATGGGCAGGGGTCCAGTACGGCCAGTACCGTGGCACCGCGTCGCAGCTTCCGCCAGGCTTGGCCGCAGCGCGACGGTTGTCCGATGTCCAGGCGATGCCCCTGGCGCTGGAGGGCCAGCAATGTGCGGTGCATGGGTGAAGCTTCATGGTGAAGCGAATTGATGAAGTAGTGTGCGGGCGCACCTGGGCGGTCCAACAACGCGGCCATGGCCAGGTTGATATCACCGCTGGGCAACAGGCAGACCACCCGCCGCCGGCCTGCGGCCGAGGCCCATAGCGCTCCCGGGTCATGCCACGCCATCCCGCGCAGCAGGTGCTGCAGGGCTGGGAAGGGCAGCGACTGCAGATGGCGCGCGTGGGCTTTGCGAAGCCAGCGCCCGGCCAGGAAGCGGGCCGTGAGTGTCGTGGCCGATGCGGGCGCGTGGCCCAGCCGTTGCAGCGTGCCATAGGCGCGGCCATGCCGCTCTGTCAGCAGCAGCGGGCCAAGCACGGCAAAGGCACCTTCGGCCAATGTTAGCCGCGCGGGCGCGGGGAGCATCGGCAGCAACGCCGCAGCGATCCGCAGGCTTGCACGGTGGCAGGCATGGCGGGTCATCAGGCGGAGTGCCCACAGGCGCTCGCCGTTCAGTGCTGGCTTCATCGCGAGGTCCTCGTCAGCGGGGAGACGCATAGCGTCCCCAGCAAGGCGCGAGGCAGAAACAGGACAAGTCCGAAATGTGGACAGAACTGTCTGTGCAGTCAAATGCGTCATGCATCGACGCGTTTTTCGATCTTGTCCTACATCGACGACCGCACACGCCACGCATGCTGGCGCTCCATGTTCTTCACAACGAGCGCTTGCCGCCGCCCGATGCCATGCCGTCCGCCGCCCCTTCCATTGCCGATTCGCTGCGCCGCCTGCACTCCGGTGCCGGGCCGATGCCGTCCGGCGCGGGTGAACTGCAGGCGCTGAGGCAGTATCCGCGCAGGTTGATGCTGGCCTGCGGGGCGGTGCTCAGCCTGCTGTCATTGAGCGTGCTGATCACCCTCATCGTGGTCCAGGTCAACGGCTATGAGGCGCGCCGCATTGCCGAGTTCCGCCGCGCCCACACGGCGCTTCAGTTCCAGCTGGCGCGGCAGGATGCCAGCCATGCGCGGCTGGCGAACATGGCCGAATATGCCTGGGATCGTGACGTACAGCTGGGCGATGCCAGCGCCGAGGCCATGCGCCGTGACTACCTGCAGGGTGGCCAGCGCCTGGTGGTGGCAGCGGACGCTAGCAGCCGGCCGCAGATGGCGCTGGGCCTGGAGACCGCGCAGTGGCGCCCGCAGGAACTGCAGCGCTACCTGCAGCTCACTACTGCGGTCTCACTCATCCAGCGCCTGACCCGCACCGCCGATGAGGGGGAGCCGGACACCGCGTCCTACTTCTTCGATCCCAGCGGCCAATACCTGTCGCTGGACAAGGGCCTGACCGAACGCAGCCTGATCAGCGCGCTCGCGGCCAGCTCGCGCAGCGAGGTCTTCGAGCATCTGCGCGCGCCGGCGCAGCTGCTGGCGCCGGCCTCAAGCCACGATCAGGTGCCTCTGCTGGAAAGTGTCGAGCGCAGCGATGGCCCGCGCCGTACCTTCGGCCGCCACCCCATCAGCGGTGAGCCATCGCTGGTATCGGTGTTCCAGGCCAGCCTGGGCGCCACCCCCATCGCCACCTTCGTGGCCTATGAACCGATGGCACGCCTGCAGGCGCTGCTACGCCACAACAGCCAGGGCCATATCGCGCTGCTGGACCGCGATGGCCTGCGCGTGCTCACGTCTGATGGCATTGATACCAGGGCGGCCCTCGCAGGCGCCGATACCGACTGGGTGCTGCTGGGCGACGCCACCCGTGCACGCTTCCACAAGGGCCGATTCACCTTGGCGCTGGCAGTAGCGGGTACGCCCTGGACGCTGGTGGAGACCTACCGCTGGGCCGACATCCTGCGTGGCGTCGCACCGATGCTGCTCAGTGATGTCGCCTGCCTGCTCGTAGCGCTGGCGCTGCTCTGGTTCCTGCTGCTGTGGCTGCACCGGCGCATGTACACGCCTGCGTTCCGCCAGGTGAAAGCCATCTACGCCCGCGACCGCCGGTTGCGCCTGCTGCTGGAGCATGTGCCGGTGGGTGTGGCGCTGCTGGAAGCCAGCACTGGCCATGTGCAGGACTGGAATGGCCCGCTGCAGCGCATGGACCGCGCCGCCGGCGCGCGGCTGATGCCGCAGCTGCGTGAGGCGCTGATGCAGGCCGATACCCGCCATGGTGCGGTGAAGGTGGAGGGTGACATGCCCGCAGGCGATGTCGGCACCCGCATCATGGTCAAGTACATACGCACGGGCGATCTTCCCAGCGGTAGCAGAACGGCCAATGAGGAGAAGATCATGCAAGCGCGGCTGTATGACCGCGCTGGAACACTGTTCGCCGACGAGAATCTCTGGATCGGGTCGAATGTCTTGACGATCCGGAACAGGCCCAGTTGCAGAATGCGGGCACTGGAAGTGTCAATGGGCATCATTCCGATGTCGAGATTCAAGGGCGTGGGAACGCAGGCCGGGGAGCGTAACTACGAACTGGTAGTGGACTGCGATGCGGGCGTCGGCCAGGTGAATTATCAGGCGGTACCCACCACGGCAGTGATCAACAGTGACCACGGCCTGGCTGAGGTCAGCGGCGGCGCGCAGGGTGTGGCGTACCAGTTCCTGCAGAGCGACGGTTCGCCGATGCAGTTCTATGCCACGGATGAGTTTGGTCACGGATCATCCAGCGTAGAGGTGCTGAAGAAGACCTTTGGCGTACGCTATCAGCAGACCTTGCCCACCATTATGCCCGGGCCGGCCAATGGCGGACTGGTGTTCAGCCTTACCTTCCCCTGAGTGGTTTTTGCAGCATGGAGCGAGCCTGGCAATGAGAACATCCCGGTGCTGCCTTTCGTTGGTGCTGTCGCTGCTGTTCAGTGCCTCTGCCGCGGCCGAGGTGTCCGTTCAGGGCACGCGGGTGATCTATCCGGCTGCTCAACCGGAGGTGAGCGTTGCGCTGAAGAATGAAGGCGCGCGCGCTTCGCTTCTGCAAGCCTGGGTCGCCGATGGCGACATCGACCAGAAGCCTGAGGCTTCGCAGGCGCCGTTCATTCTCGACAAGCCGCTGTTCCGGCTCGATGCCGGGCAATCGCACCTGCTGCGGGTGCGCAGCCTGCCAACGCGGGCGCCCAAGGACGATCGCGAGCATCTGTACTGGTTGAACGTGGTGGACGTACCACCACGCGAAGCCGCTGCGGCAGAGAACGCCGTGCAGCTGGCAATCCGCTTCCGTATGAAGTTGCTCTATCGGCCTGAAGGAGTGGGGGTGCCCGTTGCGCCAGCAGCAAGAGTGGGCTTCACCCAGAAGACGGACGCACTGACGCTGCACAACGATTCACCGCATTACTTCAATGTTGCAGAGATGACGCTGGTGTCGGCTGCCGGTGAGCGTGCGCTTGGCAGTTTCTACCTGGCGCCGGGGCAAACGAAGAAGCTGCCCTATCCGGAAGGCTTCGCTGGCCCGCTGACGGCAGTGCGATACAGCTGGGTGGATGATGACGGCATCCTGCATCCGGAACGTCCCACCCTGCCGCCTTTGTAGTGTCGAGCCATGCATCGACTGATGCGGCTCGGCATTGTCCTGTTTGCATGTATTGAGGGTTGTCGGACATCGGCGACGCGCTCCATGCAGGCACGCGCTGCATGCGTTCCAAAGCGATGGCAGCGGGCGGTTTGTCATGACCGTGGCGGCGCGTTGTCGTGGCCGGCACGCCGTGTCGCCAGGATTCAACCAATCCGGGGAGGATGGGGGGGGGCTTCAGCCAGTGTGTTCTAGGACGGTTCGCCCCTGAAAACAAGGCGTATTCGCCGCTTCGGCAGTGTGCGACAATGCCGCCCGCTGCAAGACTCTCTCCGTCAGCACCCCTCGTGGCTTTGCATAAGTCGCACGGTTGTGTACATGATGGATTGCCGCCGAAAAAGGGCGGCCGGGCGTGGAAACCCGTTAGTTGTGTGTTGTTAACGCTTGTCAGCCGGCGTCGCCTTGTGCGGCGCCGGCTGGCAATCCGTTCGCGTTTTATGGCGGGCGGTACGTGGGGTGTGCGCAAGCACACCCGCCGGGTCGTGACACACAACTACCGGTTTCCACACACGTACCGTCCGCCACCATTGTTAAGTGTGGCGGTGCCGTATGTCTTGCACGGAGACCTGCCATGAACGCATCGGATATTCCCCCTCTGCGCGCCCAGTACGCCCCGGCCAATGCCGACGAGGGCGAGGTGGCAAAGCCCGATCCCAACACCCTGATCACCCTGTTGCACCAGATTGGCCGCGGCGCAGCGGCCGACGGCCAGCCCTGGCCGGAACGCCATCAACTGCCGGGCCGCTGCCTGGCGCTGGCCGACGCCGATGGGGCGTTGGCCGGGCTGCGCATCGTGAACGAGATCCTGCTGGCCGCCGAGCGCGCCCGGCAGAATGGCGGCCCGGAACACTACGTGGGCGACCGGGTAATGGAAGGGTTGAAGCTGGCCGCGTTGGCGTTGACCAACCAGGCCATTTATCGCCTGCATCCGGAATGAAGGATGGCGGAGGCCGGTAGATCCACGCCATGCGTGGATGCTTTCGGCGGGTCACCATGGCATCAGCCAGGCATGGCCTGGCTCTACTGATGCATTTCCAGTAGATCCATGCCATGCGTGGATGCCTTTCAGAAATCCATCGTGGCCGACAACAACACCGTCCTCGGTGCACCCAGTGCCAGGCTGGAAAGCAACGGCATGCCCCAGTACGCCTTGTTGGTCACGTTGTTCACGCTGGCGCGCAGGGCAAGCGGTCGCCCCGCCATCGTGGTGCTGTAACGCGCACCCACATCGAACAACGTGCGCCCCGGCACCGACAGGCGATTGTCGGCACTGATGTACTGCTTCGACATCGCCGTGGCATTGCCGGTCAGGGTCAAACCCTCCAGCGCCGGCACATCCCATTCCACGCCCAGCTTGGCCTGGCGTTGCGCAACGGCGGTAGCAATGCGGCCTTCATTCACACCACCCGCCGTACGGGTCAGCTTCGGCTGCACGTAGGCCACGCCGCCCAGCAGGCGCACGCCGTCCAGGGGCGCGCCGAAGAAGCCCCATTCCACGCCACGGTTACGCTGTTCGCCACCGAACGAGAAGATATTCGTGACCGGGTCGGTGTAGCTGCTCGGGCGCTTGATCTCGTACACGCTGAAGGTGTGCGCGAAGCTGCCCAGGTCCAGTTTCAGGCCCAGCTCCTTCTGCTTGGTGCGGAACGGTGCGAACACATCGCCGGCATTGGCGGCGGTCATCGGCGCGGTGGCACCCTGGCTGAGGCCTTCGATGTAGTTGGTGTAGACCGAAAGTGTATCGGTGGCCTTCACCAGCAGGGCGGCCGCCGGGGTGGTGGCGCTCTCGTCGTAGCGCGAGGTGCGCGCACCCGTGGCCACATTGAAGGTCTCGCTGACCACCTGCTGGCGACGCAGGCCAATGGTCAGCTGCACGCGGTCATCGGCGAAGGACAGGGTGTCGGCGAAGCCGAGGCTGTCCAGCCGCAGTTCGGTGTGCGAGATATGCGGCGCGATGAACGGCGCAGCCGGGCCCCACACCGGGTTGTAGAGGTTGGTGGTCCAGTCCCAGCCCGGCACGCTGCGGCGGCCGTAGTCGTTCTGAGTGTGCTGGTAGTGGGTCACGTTGGCGGCCCACTGATGGCTCACGCTGCCGGTACGGAAGCTGCCGCGCAGCCCGGCGTCACCGGACTGCTTCTTGATGTCGAACGCCAGCTGGCCCATCACCGTGGTGAAGTCACCGGCCGGGTTGAGGATCTGCGCACTGATCGAGCCGTTGTAACGGTAGTCGGTCTTGCTGGTGCCATAGGCCAGGTAGGCCATCAGGTGTTCGTTGATGTCCAGCTCGCCGCGCAGCATCGCGCCCTTGTCCTGGCTGTCCACGTAGGCCCAGTCCGGGTTGATCAGGGTGTCGCCACGCGGTGGCCGCGGAATCGCCACGCCCGGTGCCAGGCCGACGCCACGAGCCGGACCATCGACGCGGTCATCGGCGCTGTACAGATCGGCGGAGAGGCGGGCGCGCTCGCCGCGCCAGTCCAGTGCCAATGAACCCAGTTGCACTTTCTTGCTCTGCTTGCCGACAGCACCGTCGCCATCACGGTAGGCGCCGTTGAAACGGATGCCGAACTGCTTGTCGGCACCCAGCCGGCGGCCCACATCCACGTGGGTGCCAAACTGCGCATCGGAGGCGAAGTTGGCGCTGACCCGCAGCAGCGGTTGCTCACCGGCACGCTTGGGCACCAGGTTGACGCTGCCACCAACCGAGCCGCCCGGCGGCATGCCGTTGAGCAGGGCGGACGGGCCCTTCAAGACCTCGATGCGCTCGAACATTTCCGGCGAGGTGCGGTAGTACGGCGCCATGCCGCTGAGGCCGTTGAACGTGGTGTCGCTGGTGCTGGAGGAGAAGCCGCGGATGGCGTAGTTCTCGCTCCACGAACCGGTCACGCCGTTACTGAACACCGTGGGGTCGGTAGCGGCGATGACGTCGGTGAGGTCCTTGGCCTGGCGGTCGCGGATGAAGGCTTCGGTGTAGCTGACCGTGCTGAACGGCGTGTCCATGAAGTCCTTGTCGCCGAGCAGGCCAACCCGGCTACCGGAAGCCACCTGGCCGCCGGCATAGTCGCCGGTCACACGGCGCTGTTCCTGCACCTGCACCGAGGGCAGGGTGGACGGCGCGGATTCGGCCAGCGCGGCAAACGAGGCCAGCAGCCCCATTGCCAGGGCCGACACCCGGTAGCGCCGGGCCATAGGCGGATGCATCTGCACGCGGCTCGCGGCGGCCGCTGCGGGCTGCAGCGGAGAGGAAAGGTGGTACACGGTCATGCCAGGTTCCTGTGAATCGCAGGTGCGAACGCGCCTGGCGCGCTGCCGAGGGCAAGCACGGGGGAGGGCGCGGCGCAGGGTTGTCGGCTGGGTGGGGACCTGGCGGGAAGTGAGCCATGGGCTCGATCGCGGACGGCGGCGGGGTTGCGAACCACACGCATTCCGAATTAGTTGAGTAAATTAAACTAAACCATATGAAGCGGACAAGAGGGTCCCTTTGCTGGCACCCTCGCTACGGTATGAACATGCACCCTGAAACCCCGGCGTCGGCCCGTGGCCGTCCGCCCACCATCACCCCCGATCGCCTGGCCGACATCGGCATCAAGCTGGGCCTGCCGAACCTGACCATGGCCAACGTGGCCGCCGAACTGGCGGTGACCCAGGCCGCGCTCTACAAGCGCGTGGCCAACCTGGAGGCCTTGAAGCGGCTGGTGGCCGATACGGTGTTCCAGCGCTGGCAGATTCCACGTGCTTCGGTCGATGCGCCGGGTGGGCTGCAGGCCTACCTGCTGGCATTCGTGGAATCGCTGTGCGAGGTGGTGAAAGCGCACCCCGGACTACCGCCCTACCTGCTGCGCCGTTCGGTGGCGACCACGCCGATGCTGGACAAGATCGCCTCGCACCAGGCCCATGTGGCCGAGGTGTTCGGCCTGCCGCTGGACAAGGCGCGCTGGCTGCTGGCCACGATCGCGTTCTACTGCATTGCCGGTGCGGACACGGTCTACGGGATTGCCGACGACGAAGAGGGCCAGGTGATCACCGAGTTCAAGCAGGGCATGCGTGCGCTGGTAATCGGTTCGCTGGAGGTGTTGGAACTTCGGTAGATCCACGCCATGCGTGGATGCCGATGCGCGGCTCGCCACGGCCCCATCCACGCATGGCGTGGATCTACAATGCGGCCATGCCTGCCACGCCCACCCTCGATGATCTGCGCCGCCATGCGGTGGCGCGCACGCTGTTCAAGCCCACCACGTTGCTGACCGCGATCCGGCGCCTGGGCTTCGTGCAGGCCGACCCGATCCGCGCACCGGCACGCGCACAGGACCTGACCCTGCGCCATCGGGTGAAGGACTACCGTGCCGGTGATCTGGAGCGGCGTTATGCGCGCCTGCCAGTGGAAGAGGATTGCCTGGTGAACTACGGCTTCCTGCCGCGCGAGCATCTGGCGTTGATGCATCCGCGTGTGTCCAGGCGCGCATGGGATGCCGAGACGCAGCGCCGCGCGGCGGATGTACTGGCCTTCGTGCGCGAGCGTGGCAGCGTGCACCCACGCGAGGTTGACCAGGCGTTTGCGCATGGCCGGGTGACCAACTACTGGGGTGGCACCAGCAATGCCAGCACGCACCTGCTGGAGGGCATGCACTACCGCGGGCTGTTGCGGGTGAAGCGGCGCGACAGCGGCACCCGCATCTATGCCGTGGCTGAGCACGCGGAAGCCGATGCCAGCGCGCAGGCGCAGATCGAACGCGCGGCTGCTTTGATCGACCTGGTGGTACGCAAGTACGCGCCGCTGCCGTCGGCCAGCCTGACTTATCTGGTGCGCCTATTGGGCTACGGCGCACCGCATCTGGCCGAACAGACCCGGCAGGCGTTGATGCTGGCCAAGCAACAGCTGGCCAGCTGCACGCTGGAAGGCACCACCTGGTACTGGCCGGCAGACGAGAACCCGCGCTCGCGCCGGCATGCGCCGGACGAAGAGGTACGCCTGCTGGCGCCGTTCGACCCGGTGGTGTGGGACCGCCGCCGCTTCGAGCTGCTATGGGGCTGGGTCTACAAGTTCGAGGCCTACACGCCTGCGCCGAAGCGCCAGTACGGCTACTACGCACTGCCGGTGCTGTGGCATGACCAGGTGGTGGGCTGGGCCAATCTCAGTGTGCGCGACGG
Organism: Stenotrophomonas sp. SMYL20; assembly: GCF_036320045.1. Lineage (NCBI taxonomy): Bacteria > Pseudomonadati > Pseudomonadota > Gammaproteobacteria > Lysobacterales > Lysobacteraceae > Stenotrophomonas > Stenotrophomonas sp. SMYL20. The sequence continues at coordinate 21,514 of NZ_JAWIRT010000001.1, forward strand.
TGAACTGGCGTCCAGCGTGGGCTACGCCGGCAAGTCGCTGGCCCGCGACAAGGTGTTTCGTGGTGCGTTGGAAGACGAACTGCAGCGCATGGCGGAGTTCCTGTAGCGCCCAGCGGCGCATGGGTGCCTATCGCTCCCGGTGCCCACCAAGGTGGGCATCTACCAAAGCAACGCCGCGCAGGCCCGGTAGTCGCCAACCTTGGTTGGCGCTGGCTTCCATCGGTGCCCACCAAGGTGGGCAGCTACCAAAGCAACGCCGCTCAGGCCCGGTAGTCGCCAACCTTGGTTGGCGCCGCGATGCATCGGTGCCCACCAAGGTGGGCAGCTACCAAAGCAACAGCGCTCAGGCCCGGTAGTCGCCAACCTTGGTTGGCGTCGCTTTCATCAATGCCCACCAAGGTGGGCAGCTACCAAAGCAACGCTGCTCAGGCCTGGTAGTCGCCAACCTTGGTTGGCGCCGTGGTGTATGGGTGCCCACCAAGGTGGGCATCTACCGATTCCACCGCCCATGCACCACCATCGCCACCACCACCACACCTGCGGCAACGCTGGTGTGACCGGACAGCGCAGCCAGACCGAAACCCACGCCCAACCCGCGCATGGCAAACACGGTACTGAACACCAGCAGTGCCCAGCCAATCGCGCGCAGCTGCTGGGTTGCCTGCGCGCTCAGCACACGACGCAATACGTCCCGCTGATGGCGCTCCATCGCCAGTGCCAGGCAGGCGAACGCGGCCAGCGACAACACGAACAGAATGACGTGGATCATGCACTGGCCTCCGGTGCCGCAGTGCGTGGCGCGGCAAACGGCCGGGCGCGTTTCACCTTCGGCGCATGCCGCCAGGTGCGCCAGGCCAGCAGCGTGTGCAGGGCGGCCAATGCCAGTAGGGTCAGGTCGGTGCCAGCGAATGCCCAGTCGCCCGCGGCCAGCGTGCGCCACAGCGGATGCAGCGTGGTCACCGCAGTCAGCACCGGCAGCAGCGCCAGCAGCAACGCCGCCAGCAGGAACTGTTCGATCCATGCGCGCTTGGGTGTGCGCATCGTGGCGTGCACGAACATGGCCGCCCAGGCCAGGAAGAACGCATGCACCTCCCACGCCGCGCGCCCGTCCATGGTGACGGGCAGCAGGCGGTTCGCCCACAGGTAGGCCGCCATCGCCACCGACAGGCCGGCGACGGTGGCGATGTTGAGACGCTCGACCAGGCGGAAGCCGAAGTAGGGGCGCTGCGGATCAGGCAGCTGCGCGCGGCGCTTGACCGTCCACAGCACCAGCCCGGTGCCGACCATGGCGCTGCCGGCCAGGCTGACGATGAAGTACAGCCAGCGTAGGGCGGCATCGGCGAAGCGGCCCAGGTGCAGGCCATACAGCACGCCCTGGGTATCGGCGGCAACGCCCGAGTGTTCCTTGATCTGCAGCAGCTGCCCACCGCTGCCGTCGAACAGCAGATAGTTCGGGGTGGTCGAAACACGGCTGGACTGCGCACGCACCACGGCCACGCGTGCGTTCTCGTCGCCGGGATTCTGCACCTGCACGCTGCCCACCGCGCCGGCTCCCCAGCGCTGCTCGGCCTGCTGCACCAGTGCACCGACGTTGGTGAGCGGAGCAGGGTGGCCGGCGGCCTTCTGCGGTGGCAGGAACAGGCGCATCTCGCTGACGACCTCGGCCTGCTGGCGCTTGTCCGGCAGCTTGGCCAGGCCCCACGGCATGTACAGTACCGCCAGCATCACCAGGCCGCTCCAGGTGATCATGAAGTGGAACGGCAGGCCGAGTACCGACAGCGCCGCGTGTCCATCCAGCCAAGAGCGCTGGCCCTTGCCCCAGCGGAAAGTGAAGAAGTCGGCGAAGATCTTCTTGTGGGTGATTACGCCGCTGACGATGGCGACCAGCATGAACATCGCGCACAGGCCGACGATCCAGCGGCCCCACATCGCCGGCATGTAGTGCAGGTTGAAGTGGAAGGCATAGAAGAAGTCGCCGCCGCCGGTGTCACGTGCCTGCAGCGGTGCACCGGTGCTGGCGTCGAACAGGCCCGAGTCGAAGCCATGCCGGCCACGCCCGCCCGGGCTGGCCCACATCGCCGACACCCACGGCATGCGCGTGCTCGGCAGGCTGAGGTTGATCTGGCTGGCCGCAGGCGTGTCGGCCATGATTGCCGTGACGGTACGCTGCGCAACCACAGCGGCGTCCGGCAACACGGACGGTGTGGCGATTTCCGGGCGGGTGTAGCGCGAGAGCTCGTCGCGGAAGTAGCTGGCGGTGCCGGTGAGGAACATCGCGTACAGGATCCATCCGGCCAGCAGCCCCACCCAGATATGCAGGTCGGACATGGTCTGGCGGATGCCGCGTGGCTTCGGAGTGCGATCGACCTTGCTCATGCAGCGCCTCCGTTGCCGACCGTCTGTGCGATCAACCACAAGGGCAACGCGACGAGGAGCAGGCCCAGCCACGCGCGCCACGCCGAGCGCACCGCGAACACCCAGACCACGGCGCCGGCGTACAGCAGGAAGCTGGCCAGCATGCCAGTGAACACGGCCTGGCGACCATCAATGGGCAGCGCCAGTGCCGCGATGCTGCACAGTGCGGCCAGCACATAGCCGCCGAACAACGCGGCGATGATGCGTGAGACCAGGGGCAGCCAGGCCAGCACGGAGGCGGTACGGGAAACGGTCAAAGCACTTCTCCAGGGCACCACGCGCAATGGCGTGGCGCCCTTGAAACGAGGATCAGAAATCGATGGTGGCCGACAGCAGGGCGGTGCGTGGCGTGCCCAGCCCGGAGCCGAGGCTGCCTGCCCAGTACGCCTTGTTGGTCAGGTTCTGCACAGTGGCGCGCAGTACCAGCGGATGGCCGGCCGCTTGCGTGGCATAGCGGGCACCGAGATCGAACACGGTGCGGCCCGCCACCCACTGGCTGTTGTCAGCGGTGATGTAGCCCTTGGACAGGCTGACCGCGTTGCCGGTGAGGGTGAGGCCGGCCACGGCCGGCACGTCCCATTCCACGCCCAGCTTGCCCTGCCATTGCGGTGAGGCCGTCGCCAACCGACCTTCGTTGACGCCGCCCTGGGTACGGGTCAGCTTCGGCTGCAGCCAGCCGATGCCACCGAGCACGCGCAGCTGTTCGGTGGCCTGGCCGAACACGGTCCATTCCACGCCCCGGTTGCGTTGCTGGCCTCCGAACGAGAACACGTTGGTCGCCGGGTCGGTGTAGGAGCTGGGCTTTTCGATCTCGTACACGCTCAATGCGCTGGCCAAGCGGCCGAAGTCGAACTTGGCACCGACCTCGCGCTGGCGGGTCTTGAACGGCGGGAACACGTCGCCCGCGTTGGCGGCGGTGGCCGGGGCGGTGCTGCCCTGGCTCAGGCCTTCGATGTAGTTGGCATACAGTGACAGGCGGTCGCTGGCCTTGAACAGCAGTGCACCGGCCGGGGTGTTGGCGCTGGCGTCGTAGCGTGCGGTGCGCTTGCCTGTGCCGCCATCGAAGGTATCGCTGAGCACGGTCTGGTGACGGATGCCCAGGGTCAGCTGCACACGATCATCGATGAAGGACAGCGTATCGGCGATGCCGAAGCTGGTGGTGCGCACTTCCGCGGTCTTCGGCAGCGACGCATCACTGAAGCTGCGGTCGATGGCAGGGCCCCACTGCGGGTTGTAGATATTGGTTACCCAATCGCGGGCCAGCAGGTTGCGCTTGAAGCCGAACTTCTGGTCGTGCTGGTACCAGGCTGCACTGATGGCCAGCGCGTGATCGACCGCGCCGGTGCGGAAACGCGCCGACAATCCGGCTTCGGCGGTGTCCTTGCTGTAGATGAAGCGTTGGTGGGCGAAGTTGTTGCGGAAGTCGCCGGCGGTGTTGGTGATCAGCGTGGTGGCACTGGCGATGGAGTCGAAATCGGTATGGCCGTGGCCGTAGCTGGCATGCGCCTGCAGGTAGTCATTGATGTCGAACGACCAGCGCAGTGCGGCGGCCTGGTCCTTGACGGTGCTGAAGGTCCAGTCCGGTGCAAACAGGGTGCTGGCTTTCGGCGGGCGGGGCACGGCCAGGCCGGGCGCCAGCGAGACGCCACGGTTGAGGCCATCCACATGGTCGCGGCTGCTGAACAGGTCCAGCGACACCTGCGAGCGCTCACCACGCCAGTCCAGGCCGAGCGATGCGAGCTGCGTCTTGTGCTGCTGGTGGTCGGTGGCGGTGTCGCCGTCGCGATGCACGGCATTGAGGCGTACGCCGAACTGCTTGTCCGCGCCGAAGCGGCGGCCGACATCCAGGTGACCGCCCCACTGCGCGTCGCTGCCGTAGCTGGCGGTGAAGCGGGTCAGCGGCGTGTCGCCTGCACGCTTGGGTACCACGTTCACCGCACCGCCCACCGAGCCACCGGGCGGCATGCCGTTGAGCAGCGCGGACGGGCCCTTCAGCACTTCGATGCTCTCGGCCAGTTCGGGAGTGACGCGGTAGTAGGGGATCAGCCCGTACAGGCCACCAAAGCCGATATCCGACGAGGCGACACCGAAACCGCGGATGTTGAAGTAGTCGGTGATGCCACCACTGGAGCCACTGTTGTAGACGCTGGGGTCGGTCAGTGCGATGACCCGCACCAGGTCCGGCGCCTGGATGTTGTCGATGAATTCGGCGGTGTAGCGGGTGGTGTTGAACGGCGTGTCCATGAAGTCGAGCTCGCCGAGCAGGCCGACGCCGCTGCCGCGCGTGACCTGGCCGCCGGCGTAGGTATCGGTGGGTGCGGTCTTGTCGGCGCGCACGTTCACGGTGGGCAACTGGCGGGCGCCATCGGGTGCATCGTTGGCGTGTGCGGCGGTGGCGATCAGCAGGGTGGGCAGCAACGCCGCACGTGCGGCCAGGGACAGCGCCGAGCGGCGTGGGAGGGGCAGGGTTCGCAGGGGGAGGGACATGGCGGTTCTCGTGTGGTGGGTCGTGCGATCGGCCAGCACGGCGCCGTCTGTGACCTGCAGGGGCAGGACGACGCGGGCTGTGGAATGGCTGGCAGAGGGCACGGCACTGCCGGTGTGGCAGTGCTGCACGCGAGGTGCGTGGGCGATCTGTGGCTGGGTGGAACGAAGCGCGGGGCGCGGATACTGCTGGGTGGATCAGATATCGTCGGCGAGGTCGTCGAGGTCCTGCAGGCCACCGCCGCGTGCCAGCACGCGCTCGTAGTTGCGGCGGCGACGCTGGTCGGTCTCGGTGGTGGTCTCGCCACGTTTCCAGTAGCCGGCCGCGGCAACGTCGCTGCGTGGCAGGCCGACCGTTTCGATGAAGTGGCGGCGCAGGGCACGCATTTCCTCGCGCTCGCCAGCCGCCCAGACCGTGCTGCCGGGTTCCGGCCGCAGTTGGCGCGCCTGCTGCAGCAACGGCGCGTCACCGGTGGCGAGGCGGTGCACGCGGATACCTTCAATGGCGGGCAGTTCGTCTACCGGGAATGCATCATCCGAGGCGATCCAGGCCTCTGCGCGCAGGTCGGCCGGCCACTGCTGCAGCAATGCAAACAGGGCAGGGATGGCGCTTGGGTCGGCGAACAGGAGGGCGCAGGTGCCCTCGCGCTGCGGTACCTGCAGATGGGGGCGCGGTCCGGTCAGATCGAAGGCATCACCGGGGCGCAGCGCACGTACCCAGGCCAGCATCGGCCCCGGCGCCTCGTGCAGCACTACGTCCAGGGTGAACTGGCGGGTGTTGGGATCGAGGCTGCGCACGGTGTAGATCCGTGACACATCGCCGAACGTGGCGCCGAGCTGGATGCGCACGGCGGTGTTGGCACGCTGCCAGGGCGCGAGTTCTGCATGTTCCGGCAGCTGGACCACGAGGCGCAGCAGGCTGGCGCACGGCTGTGCAACCGCGACCACCTGGACCTGCAGCGCCTGCAGGCCGCGATCATGGTCGGCGCCGCGCAGCGGCCCGGCCGGGGTGATTGAAGTGGGGGACGCGGACATCGACAACGATCCTGGACACTGCAAATGCGAATTAGTTACATCATAGTAAACTAAATTGATCGTGCCGCAACCGGGGGCTGTCCACGGACCGCAGCGACGCGTTGACCGCGGCGTCGCTGCGGACCACCATGACAGCCCTTGCCCGCGCACCGCGCAGGAACCGTTACCGCATGGCTGCACCGAAAAAGACCGCTGCCCGTGGGCGGCCGCCCAGCATCACCCGCGAGCGCATCGCCGACGCCGGCATTGTCATGACGCTGCCGGGGCTGAGCTTCGTGGGCGTGGCGGCGGCGCTGGGGGTCAGCCACATCGCGCTGTACAAGCATGTGGCGAATCTGGCGGCACTGCGCGAGCTGGTGGCCGAGGCGATCTTCGAGCGTTGGCAGGCACCGGCACTGGATGCCGCTGGCCGGCGCAGCATCGAGGAGGATCTGCGTGCGTTCCAACGTTCACTGCGGACGCTGGTGGACGGGAATCCGGGCCTGGCGCCGTTCCTGGTCAGCCACGGCGCGAAGACACCGGAGATGCTGGCGCGCATCCAGCGCCACCATGCCGAATTCAGCCGCGTGCATGATCTGCCGCTCGAGCAGGCGGCGTGGCTGCTGTCGACCGTGGCTTATCACGCCGTGGCGTTGGCCGACACCGTGTATTCGCGGCATGCGGTGGTAGATACCACGCGACGCCCGTTGGATCGGAGGGCGCAGGAGGCCGAGTTCGACCGCAGCATGGAAGCGTTGATCATCGGTGCATTGGCGATGTGCGGGCGCACGGCAACGTAGTCGCCAACCTTGGTTGGCGCCGCGATACATCGTTGCCCACCAAGGTGGGCGTCTACCGGTCAAGCGGCGTCCTTGCGCTCAGCATCCTCCATGCCGGGGCTGACGCGGCGGCCGATGTCCTTCAGCGAGGTAATTGCCAATCCTGGTTGGCACCGTTGCCCCGGTAGTCGCCAACCTTGGTTGGCGCCGCGATGTATCGGTGCCCACCAAGGTGGGCATCTACCGGTCAAGCGGCATCCTTGTGCTCCGCATCTTCCATGCCCGGGCTGACGCGGCGGCCGATGTCCTTCCGCGAGGTAACCGCCAATCCTTGTTGGCACTGTTGCCTTGGTAGTCGCCAACCTTGGTTGGCGCCGCGATACATCGTTGCCCACCAAGGTGGGCATCTACCGGTCACGCGGCATCCTTGTGCTCCGCATCCTCCATGCCGGGGCTGACGCGGCGGCCGATGTCCTTCAGCGAGGTAATTGCCAATCCTGGTTGGCACCGTTGCCCGGTAGTCGCCAACCTTGGTTGGCGCCGCGATACGTCGTTGCCCACCAAGGTGGGCGTCTACCGGTCAAGCGGCGTCCTTGCGCTCCGCATCTTCCATGCCCGGGCTGACTCGCCGGCCGATGTCCTTCAACCGCGCCAGCTGATCCACCATCGACGGTGCATCGTCCAGGCTGCCGACGAACGTCCACAGATAGGTCATCACCGCGTACACATGACCCGGCGTCACACCGTCGGTGGTGGCGAGACGGCCGATCGTCAGCGCGAACAGCACCGCTGCCGCCGCGCCAACTACCACAAAGGCACCCGCTTCGCGATCGGAGAGCAGGATGCGCAGCCGCGACAGCGTGGTGTAGTGACGACGCAGCACCGAGGGACTGACCCGGTCGACCAGGCGGATTTCATGTTCCAGCCGGTTGTTCAGGCGCCCATGCAGCTGCTCGTTGCGGCGTGCGAACGACGGCATCAACAACACTGCGCCGAGCAAGGCGATCAGGCTCGCGGCACCCACCAGCGGTTCGATCACCAGCAGCATCACCGCCGCACCAAACATTGATACCAGCGCGGTGGCGATGATCGGTACGTGCTTTTCGAAGAAGTCGACGAACTCACGGGCCAGCACAACGCGTGCGGCCGAGGTGGAGGTGGCGTGGCCCAGCCTGCGCTGCGCCTGCACCACGTTCACCGCCAGGTCGGCATAGATGCGGGTGAAGGTACGGGTATCGACCGCACGGCGGGCAGCACCGACCAGCCAGAACAGCAGTACCACGCCGGCGTAGGAGATGGCGTGGCCGATGTTGCCGCGGATGATCGCATCCACCGCGAAGCCGGCAAACAGCGGATACGCCAGCAGCAGCGCATTTTCCAGCGCCACCAGCGAAAAGGTGCCGGTGAGCTGCCACGGATAGGTTCGCAGGATGGCCTTGAGAGTGGCGGCCGCGTTCTGCTGGCCGATGCTGCCGGCGGCGGCCGCCGGATCGTGTGGGGGTTTCATGGGGATGCCTGGGTGGGAAGGGGGTAGAGTCGACTGTTAGTCGACTGCTCTTTGCGAACTGTTGGAAGAACCCGCGCTTGCGCGCGCAAGTCGACTAACAGTCGACTCTACCCAGGCAGTTCCGGCATTTCGGGCTTTCCAGGGCAGCGATGGCCCTCAACGACGCGCATGCACCGGCCAGCGGATTTCGAAGGCACTGCCACCACGTTCGGTGGCCCGGCATAGCGCTGTTCCGTGATGGGCCACGGCAATCGCACGCACCACGGCCAGGCCAAGCCCGGAGCCACCACTCTGCCGCGAGCGGGAAACATCCGTGCGCTGGAAGGCTTCGAAGATGCTGTCGCGAAGGTCGTCCGGCACGCCGGGGCCGCCATCTTCCACCGTGACGGTGCAATGGCCTTCGGCCAGCGTCACGTACACCCGCAGCGGGCAGGGAATGGCATGGCGACGCGCGTTCTCCAGCAGTGCCAGTACTGCCTGGCGGATGCGTGCAGGATCGCAGTCGGCCAGCGAAGGTCGTGCGTCCAATGTCACCGAGAAACCACTCTCGGTCAGTGCCTCGGACATCGCTTCAACCACCGCGGCCACCTGCACACTGACATCGCTGCGCTGCAGGCGCAGATCCAGGTGGCCACTCTCGGCCAGGCTGACCACGCGCAGGTCCTCGATGATGCGGGTCAGGCCTTCCAGCTGGGTGAGCATGCTGTTGAACTGCTCAGGCCCCGGCTCGAACACGCCTTCGGCGATGCCCTGCAGGCGGCCGCGCAGGATGGTCATCGGCGTGCGCAGTTCATGCGCGATCGCCGCGTTCCAGAACACCCGGTTCTCGGACATCCGGCTCAGCCGTTCTGCCATGGAGTTGAAATCGCTGACCAGCGTGGCCGCTTCGGCCATCGTGGTATCACCACCGCGTGCACGTGCTTCCAGATCGCCACTGGCGACCCGGCGCAGGCTTTCGGCCACCGAGTTCAACGGCGTGATGATGCGCCGGGTCAGGCGCGAGGCGACCAGCGTGGCGAAGATGACGACCACGGTGGCGGTCAATCCGATCCACAGCCATTCCAGCCCGGACGGCATGATCGTTTCCGGCTCGTCGTACCAGCGCGGATAGAACACCTCCATGAGGTAATAGAACAGGTAGAAGCCGCTGATCGACAGCACCGTCGAGCACAGCGAGGCCACCGTGATGGACAGCGTGATCTGGCGGCCGATGCTCTTGCCTTTGGGGTTCATCATTCAGTCCAGGAAGCGGTAGCCGACGCCGCGGATGGTGGCGGGAATGCCGATCACACCGACATCCTCCAGCTTGCGCCGCAGTTTGCTGACATGGCTGTCGACGGTGCGTTCCTGCGCGTCGCCCTCGGGCAGGCAGGCATGCAGGAGATCGGCGCGCGCATGCACCTGCCGTGGCGCACGCGCCATGTGCACCAGCAGCCGGAACTCGGTGAGGGTGAAGTTCAGTTCGTGCACCTGCTCGCCATGGCGCACGGTCACCTCGTGGCTGCGCAGGTCGATCTCGAAGGGCCCTTGGCGGATCAGTCCGTTGGGCGCTTCGACCAGGGGCCGGGAACTCCGGCGCAGCACGGCCTGGATGCGGGCGACGATCTCGGCCGGATTGAACGGCTTGGCCACGTAGTCGTCGGCGCCCACGCGCAGGCCGGTCAGCTTGTCCACGTCCTGGTCGAGGGCAGTGAGCATGATGACCGGGGTGTTGCCGATCCGTCGCAGTTCGCTCAGCACCTGCCAGCCATCCAGTTTTGGCATCTGCACATCCAGCAGCACCAGGTCCGGACGCAGTTGGCGGTGGCTGGCGAGTGCCGCCTCACCGTCGGCGGCGCGGGCGCTGCGCAGGCCGGAACGGGCCAGGTAGGCACTGAGGATGTCGGCGATTTCGCCCTCATCTTCGGCAATCAGCACCAAGGGTGCCTGTCGGGTACGGAGATCGTGTTTCATTGCGTGCTGCGGGTTCGGGGCAAGGGTGGGCAAGGGCGGGATCTGGGGCAGGGTCATCGTCGGCACTGCATGTCCTGCGCCTCTTCGTTGGCAGCCCAGGCCAGGGTGGCCAGCACCAGCGTGCGCCGCAGACTCGGTTCCACTGCACCTGCGCCGCGCAGCTGCTGCAGCATCAGGGTGGACACCGCCGCCGGCAGCTTGCTCCAGCGCGATGCCATGGGAGTGGTATCTACTCGGGCCTGCAGCCGCAAGGCCATGCCCAGGATGGCGCGCAGGCGCAGTGCCAGCAGGGCGACGACCACGAGAGTGGCTAGGGCGAGCAGCAGATGCAGGGTGGCGTCGGCGACCGGGTGCGTTGCCGCCCAGACCGCCAGACCAATCAGCGCCAGCGACGCGAGTGCGCCGGAACGGCCAGTGCCACCGGGCCCATCGCTGCGGAACCCCACCAGGGCGGCCGCCCCGAAGCCCGCCAGCAGCGGGGGTAACGGATCCGGCGCGGCCAGCATCCAGCTGGTGGTCGATGCCAACACGACGGCGATCAACCACGGCGAAGGCGCACACCACGCCAGGTAGGCACGGCGCACATCGATGGGTGGCAGGTCTGGATGGGAAAGGGACACGGCAGGCGGGCAGTCGGCGAGGCCGACGAGGCTAGCGACCGTTGATGGAGACTCGGTCGAGATTGTGTCGAGATTGCGTGGACGCAGGCCGCAGCATTCAGGCGCGGGGCTGGTGCCTGAACGGCTGCCGCGCCTCCATGCAATCTCCACAGTGGCTCCAAACAACGTCCATCCGCGGCTTCCAGACTGCGGTTTCGGCGGTCGCACTGGGCGACTGCACGCAGCCGGGCGTTTCGATGAGCAACCGCAGGACCTGGATCATTGCCGCTACGGTGGCCACATTGGCCGCCGGCGCTGGATGGTGGGCGTTTGCCGGCGGCGATGATGCCGCGCTGATCACCGCACCGGCAAGGGTGGCGGATCTGGAGAAGACCGTACAGGCGGTCGGCCGGGTCCATCCCAAGGAGCTGGTGGCGGTGGGTGCGCAGGTGTCCGGCCAGGTCAAGCGCCTGCATGTGGTGCTGGGCCAGCGCGTACAGGCCGGTGACCTGATCGCCGAGGTCGATTCGCAGCCGCAGCGTATCGCGCTGCGCAGTGCCGAGGCGGCCACCAACACGCTGCGCGCCCAGCATGCCGCCAGCCAGGCCCGCTATGCGCAGGCCAGCCGTGCTTACCAGCGGCAGTCGCAGCTGGTGGCGTCGCGCCTGGTGTCACAGGAAGGTTTCGAAGCCGCACGCGTGGCGCGCGATGCGGCACGCTCAGAGGTGGCCGCGCTGCAGGCGCAGATCGAGCAGGCCGTGACCCAGGTCGAAACCGCACGGATCAACCTGGGCTATACCCGCATTGTTTCGCCCAGCGACGGTTACATCGTGGCCATCGTCACCAAGGCCGGGCAGACGTTGAACTCGATGCAGACCACGCCGACCATCGTGATGCTGGCGCAGATGGATACGATGACCGTGCGCGCCGAGATCGCCGAGGCCGACGTCGAGCTGGTGGCACCGGGGCAACCGTTGTGGTTCTCGACACTGGGGCCAAGCGGCCGCCGCTATGAATCCCACCTGCAGCAGCTGGAACCGGCGCCGTCCTCGATTGCCGACGTCGCCACCGGCAATGCGGGTGGCTCTGCGCAGACGCCGAAGGCGGTGTACTACGCCGGCCTGTTCGACGTGGCCAATCCCGGCCTGAAGCTGAAGCCCTCGATGACGGTGAAGGTGACCCTGCAGCTGGCGCGGGTTGCCAACGCGCTGCAGGTGCCATTGACGGCGCTGACCGATTCGGATGGCAAGGACGGCAGCCGTGGAACCGTGCGCGTGCTCGACACCAAGGGCCGCGCCCAGGAACGTGCGGTGACGACCGGCCTGCGCACCGCCACCGCCGTGCAGATCCTGTCCGGCCTGCGCGAGGGTGAGAACGTGGTGGTCGGCCAGGCGCCCAGCGGCGGCGAATCCGAACCGACCAGCCTGTTGGGGATGTGAGCATGGCCGACGCACTGCTGGAACTGCATGGCGTATCGCGCGCCTATCGCTCCGCCGCCGGCGAGGTGGTGGTGCTGAAGGACGTTTCGCTGCGCATCGATGCCGGCGAGTTCATCGCCATCATCGGCCCCTCGGGCTCGGGCAAGTCCACGCTGATGAACATCCTTGGCTGCCTGGACCGGCCGACCGACGGCAGCTATCGGGTGAACGGCGAGGCCACCGAGCAGATGGCGCCGGACATGCTGGCACGCCTGCGCCGCGAGCATTTCGGCTTCATCTTCCAGCGCTACAACCTGATGGAGAATCTGAGTGCCACCGAGAACGTGGCGCTGCCGGCAGTCTATGCCGGCGTGGAGGCGGACGTGCGCACTGCCCGTGCACGCACGCTGCTGGAAACGCTGGGGCTGGGCGAACGCATGGCGAACCGGCCGAGCCAGCTGTCCGGCGGCCAGCAGCAGCGCGTGTCCATTGCCCGTTCGCTGATGAACGGCGGCGCGATCGTGCTGGCCGATGAACCCACCGGCGCGCTCGATCACGCCAGTGGCCAGCAGGTGATGGCCGAGCTGAAGCGCCTGCATGCACAGGGCCACACGGTGATCCTGGTGACACACGATGCGGCGATTGCCGCCAACGCGGCGCGGGTGATCGAGATCGCCGACGGCCGGGTGGTGACCGACCGCGGCGAGCGGGGATCGCGTGCTGTGGCTGAAACACCCGGGACAGAACGCGGCGTGTCGCCGGTCACCGAGCGCCGCGCACGCATGGATGCGGTTCGCGAAGCCGCGCGGATGGCCGTGCGCTCGATGCTGGCCCATCGCCTGCGCACGCTGCTGACCATGCTTGGGATCATCATCGGCGTAGCGGCCGTGGTGACCGTGGTTGCGCTGGGCAAGGGTGCACAGGCGCAGGTTGAATCACAGATCAACGAACTGGGCGCCAGTACGCTGGAGATCTTCCCGGGCTCGGATTTCGGTGACCCGCGCTCGGCGGAGATCGAGACGCTGGTGGTGGGCGATGCGGACCATCTTGCGGCGTTGAGTTACGTGGACAGCGTAAGCCCGAACCTGAGCGGATCGGTGGCAGCGCTGCAGGGCAACTGGCGTGCCAACACCCAGGTGCTGGGCGTAGGCGCCGACATGCCGCGCGTGCGTGGGCTGCGGCTGAAGGCCGGCCGCTTCTTCACCGACGCCGAAGTGGATGCGCATCGCGCAGTGGGTGTGGTCGACCAGAAGGCCGCCAAAGCGCTGTTCAGCGGCAACCCGATTGGCAGCACGGTGCTGCTGGGCGGCATGCCGGTGGAGGTGATCGGTGTGGTCGGGGCCAATGCGTTCGCTGGCGGTGCAACCCCGACGGTCTACGTGCCGTATACCTCGGCGGCCTCGCGGCTGCTGGGCAGCGAGCGCCTGGAGAGCATCACGGTGCGTGTGCGCGACGACGTGCCCACCAACGCCGCCGAGGCCTCGCTGGGGGCCGAGCTGGAGCGGTTGCATGGCCGTCGTGACTTCTTCATCTACAACGCCGACCAGATCCGCAAGGCGGTGATGAAGTCCAGCCAGACCATGGCAGCGTTGGTTTCGGCCATCGCAGCAGTGGCGCTGGTGGTCGGCGGGGTGGGGGTGATGAACATCATGCTGGTCTCGGTGAAGGAGCGCGTGCGCGAGATCGGCGTGCGGCTGGCGGTGGGCGCGCGGCAGGGCGACATCCTGCGCCAGTTCCTGATCGAGGCCGTGCTGATCTGCCTGTTCGGTGGCGTGCTGGGGGTGCTGTTCGCGTTCGGCGTGGGTGCGCTGTCCAGCCTGCTGTCGCTGGGTGTGCCGTTCCTGTTCACGGCGGGCCCGGTGCTTGCCGCGCTGGCATGCTCGTCTGCGATCGGGCTTGGCTTCGGCTACTTCCCGGCGCGCAGCGCGGCACAACTGGATCCGATCCAGGCGCTGGCAGCGGAGTAGGCGCAGGCCCGGTGCGGGCATTTGTGGAGCCGAAGGCAACGGCAGGAGCCGTTGCCTTTGGCTCCACAGGAGCAGCCTCAGGATGAGGGGCGCGGATGCGTGCGCACGCGTGCACGCTCGCGATACAGACGGCTGTCGGCGCGCTGCAGGGTGTCGGCCACCGTCTCGCCGGGTGCATGATGGGTCGCGCCCAGCGAGAAGGGCGTGGGTGACTGCCCGGCATGCTGCGCATACCACTGCTCCAGCGCGGCCAGCCGTCCCGGTTCCGGTGCAGTCAGCACCACCATGAACTCGTCGCCACCCATACGCACTACGCTTTCCATTGACCCCAGTGGAGCGCGCAGGAAGGCGGCGAACTCGACCAGCACCGTGTCACCCCGTGCATGGCCCTGGGTGTCGTTGATCTGCTTGAAATGATCCAGATCGAACATCAGGCAGGCCCAAGGCTGGTCGATCAGTTCGTCCAGGCGGGGCAGGAAGCGGCGGTTGTAGCTCTGGGTGAGGGGATCCTTGAAGGACATCTCGCGCAACTGCTGTTCCTGCATCCGCAGTGCGGTGACGTCCTGCGCATGGCCGAGCACGTAGGGTGGGGTGGCCTCGTTGTCGAGCACGTTGTGATACGCCCAGAAATGCCGGGTACCATCGGCGGCGATCAGCTCGATGACGCCGGCATCGGTGTGGTTGACTGCGATGCGTTCCAGATACGCCTTGAACGCGGCCCGCTTCTCCGGCGGCATCAGGTCGCACAAGCTGCGCCCGATCATGTAGCTCTCATCGAAGCCCAGTGACTGCACGGCCGCTGGGTTCACCGAGGTCAGCACGCCCTCCAGCGTGTGGGTGCAGATCAGGCCAAGGCTGTAGTGGAACAGCCGCCGGTAGCGGGTTTCGCTGGCTTCCAGTGCATCCAGCGCGGCGCGCTCCTCGGTGATGTCCTGTATGGCCCCGACCAGCCGCGGCCGGCCATCGACCTGCTGCCGGCCTCCAACCACGCGGGTCCAGATGGCTCGTCCGTCGGCGGTGGTCATCGGCAGCTGCACCTCCCACGACGTGCCTTCATCGATGCAACGCTGCACCGCCGTGCGGATGATTTTTCGGCTGTCCTCGCGATAGAACGAGAGCGCAGTTTCGAGCGTCGGTTCGAAGTTGCTGCGCACGCCGTGGATCTGCTTGGTTTCGCGGGTCCAGCGGACCTCGTTGCTGACCAGGTCCATTTCCCAGCCACCCACCCGGGCCGCGCGGTTCGTGCGCTCCAGGAAGTCCTCGCTGCGCTTCAGCTCACGATGCAGGGCCTTGGCCTGGCCGACCTGGGCCATCAGCGTGCTGCGCTGCTCCAGCACCTGGGTGGTGACCCGGGCCAGATGCACCATCAATTCGCGCTGCGAGGGAGACAGAACGCCCGGCATCGGGTCGAGCAGGCACAGCGTTCCTATGCGCGCGCCATGCGCCGAGCCCAGCGAGATGCCCGCGTAGTGACGGATGCGCGGGCCGCCGGTCACCAGGGGATTGGTGGAGAAGCGAGGGTCCTGGCGCGCGTCCGGAATCTCGAACAGCGTGTCCTGCTGTATGGCATGGGTGCAGAATGAAATCTCGCGCGCGGTTTCGCTGACACCTTCCAGCCCGATGTTGGCCTTGAACCACTGGCGCTCGTCGGCAACAACTGAAATCAGAGCCATGGTCATGCCGGTTGCGGCACGCGCGGCGGCGACGATCGCATCGAAAACAGGCTCTGGTGGCGTGTCGAGCAGGTGCAGGCGGTCGAGTTCAAGCAGTCGTTCGGCTTCGTCCATGGTGCTTTTCAGGGCAGGGTGGCGAGGGCGGCTTCGGCGGCTGTCGGGCACTACGCTAGTGCGTACCACGTTATGTATCGCCAGCGTCGGGTGATGCCGGTGTGACGCGTTGGCATCAGCGTTTCGGTGGGCCGCACGTGGGTCGAGCCAAAACGTGACGGCGGTCGCGGACATACAGCGCGTGTCGAACGACGGGGTAACGACGGGGTAGTGCCGGCCGCTGGCCGGCAACCTCATGACATCCGGATCATTGCAGATGCCGGCCAGCGGCCGGCATTACCGGTCGATTGGCCGGCAGGCGACGCAACGCGCAACGCACGCATCACGGGGCGTTCCGCCAGCAGCCGCAATGGCGGGCCGCATAGGCTGGGTAGTGCCGGCCGCTGGCCGGCAACTTCGTGACGCCGGGGTACGGCAGATGCCGGGCCGCGGCGCGGACACACCCAAGACACGAC
>NZ_JAWIRT010000001.1:37901-278919 GCF_036320045.1 Stenotrophomonas sp. SMYL20
GCCCCGGGGGGGGGGCGCCCGCCCCCCGCCCCCCCCCCGCCGGCCCCGGGGGGCCCCCCCCCCCCCCCCCCCCCCCCCCCACTACCCCATCACACGACCAATGGCATCGGCCAGCAGGGCGCGGACCCGTTCTGGCGGCAGGTCGGGGTCGCGCACGGCACGCATGGCCAGGCCTTCCACCAGCAAACGCAGCAGCAGGGTGCGTCCGGCGATGCCTTCCTCGTCGACGCGCCGGCCTAGATTGAGGTCACGCTGGCGCAGCCAGGCATGGATCGCGGCGCTGGTCTGCTTGTCGTGGGTGCGCAGCACCTCGGCCAGCACAGGGTCGCGGTGAGCCTCGGCGTTGATTTCCGCATACAGCGCCACGCTGGCAATGGCATTGCCGTGGATCGGCAGCACCTCGCCGCGTGCCCATTGCTGGTAGCACGCGAGCAGGCCATCGACCAGATCCGAGGCCGCCGGCATCTCGCTGATCGAGGCCTGGTCGTGACGCAGCTGGCGTTCGATCAGGGCCAGGATCAGGGCGCGCTTGTTGGCGAAATAGCGGTACATCAGCCCCTGGCTGATCTCGGCCTCGGCGGCGATATCGCCGATGGAGCCGGCATGGAAACCGCGGGTGATGAAGCACTTCTGGGCGGCGTCGAGGATGCGACGGCGCTGGGCTTCGGCATGGGCGGCGGCAGGGGCGGCGGCAGGGGCGTCAGCGGGTACGGCTACGGCGGTTTTCGGCGTCATTGCGTGAAGTCGGGGCGTCCAGAGGCGGGATAGTACGTCACAAAAGGTGTGAATGAACGGTCATTCATTTGTAATTCCCGCCTCCCAGACTGCGCCGGCCTTCTCCTTCCGCGAATGAGTCCGATGCGCCACGCCCTGCTGCACCGCCCGCTGCTCACCCTCGCCATTGCCGCCGCGCTGCCGGCACTGGCCCATGCCGAAGACAGTCCCAGTGCCGACGCCGAGGCATCAGCCGAGGCCGCGCGCACTGTCGTTGCCCTCGACCAGGTGATGGTGACCGCGCAGAAACGCGCCACCAACCTGCAGGAGACCCCGATCTCGGTATCGGTGGTCGATGCCGAAGCGCTGAAGGACCGCAGCGCGATTTCGCTGGGCAGTCTGTCCGATGGCTCCATCCCGTCGCTGCGGGTCACGCCGTTCGCTACCCGCAGTTCGGCGCTGAACATCGGCATCCGTGGCATCGGCGCCTCCGGCGACGCCAACCAGCCGGCCCGCGACGCCGGCGTCGGTATCTACGTCGACGGGGTGTTCATGGGCCGCGCACAGGGCCTGGGCAACATGCTCTACGACGTGGAGCGTATTGAAGTACTGAAGGGCCCGCAGGGCACGCTGTTCGGCCGCAATACCGAAGGCGGCGCAGTGAGCATCGTGACCAAGGCGCCCACCGGCGAATTCGGCGGCAGCGTCAGCGCCGGCGTGTCCAACTTCAGCGGCTACAACAGTGCGCTGCACCTGGACCTGCCCAAGGTGGGCGATGTCAGCTTCAAGATCGACGCCGTGCAGGCCAAGCGTGGCGGCACCACCGACAACCCGATGCGCGGCGAGCGCGACTTCAACAGCTACGACAAGCGCGGCGCACGCCTGAGTGCGCTGTGGCAGCCGAGCGACGACTTCTCGCTGCTGTACGCGTTCGATCGCTCCTACGACGCCACCACGCCGTACCACACCCAGGTGCTGGTGCCGGGCGCGTACCTCAGCCCGTTGCAGAAGGCCGGTGCCAGCCTGGATCGCCGCGACAGCGCGATTCTCGGTGGACCGCAGGAAGACAACATCGGGCGTACCAGCGGCCATCTGTTGAACCTGTCGTGGACGCTGAATGACAACCTGGAGCTGAAGTCGATCAGCTCATACCGTGAACTCACCCAGGGCCAGTTCGACATGGGCCTGGTCGATGCGATTTCCGCTTACGGTGGTGCAGGGACGCCGTTCGGTCGTTACAGCCTGGCGCAGGTCTACCAGCACCAGTACAGCCAGGAATTCCAGCTGATCGGCAATACCTCGCAGGTGCAGTTCCTCGGCGGAGCGTTCTACTACCACGAGACTGCCGGTGACAATGCGCAGACCCCGAACATGCTGGTCTGGGGGCCGGGTGGCAACAGCTACACCGTGAATCCGGCGACCAACCCGCTGGATCTCTCGCGGGTACGCATCGACCGCGCCAGCAAAGCGTGGACGGACAGCCTGGGCGTGTTCGGCCAGGCCACGTGGACGCCGGAAGCACTGCTGCGCCTGCACCTGACTGCCGGCGGTCGCTACACCCGTGACGACAAGAAGGGCAGTCTGTACACCGTCAACGGCGCGGCGACGAATCTCGCTTTCAAGGACCGCTGGAGCCGTTTCGACCCGATGGTCAACATCGCCTACGACCTCGGCGAGCACGCGATGGTCTACGCCAAGTACAGCACGGGCTTCAAGGCCGGTGGTGCCAATTCGCGCTCGACCAACTACACCGCGTTCGGTCCGGAAGAAGTGACCGCCTACGAGCTCGGCTTCAAGTCGCAGTTCTGGGACAACCGCGCCCGCCTGAACCTGGCGCTGTTCGATTCGACCATCGCGCACAAACAAATGGACTTCTCGCTGCCGTTCGACCCGAACAGCGGCGAAACCCGCACCACCATGGTCACCACCAATGCACTGAGCGATGGCAAGTCCCGGGGTGCGGAGCTGGAGTTCAACGTGATGCCGGTCGACAACCTCACGCTCGGCCTCAACTACGCCTACACGAAGATCGATGCGCAGACAGCAACCGACCCGTTCGGTGCGGGCGTGCAGGTGACCGTGCAGCCGCTGCTGGCGCCGAAGAACGCCGGCAGCCTGTCGGTCGACTATCTGGTCCCGTTCGCCAACTTCTCGGCGCTGAAATTCCATGTGGACGGCAACTGGTCCGATGGCTACTACACCAGCGAGTACGACCAGATGCTGACCGACAGCTCGTTCGTGGTGAATGCACGGGTGGCGCTGGTGGACGTTCCGGTCAGCAGCACCGGCACCACGATGTCGTTCTCGCTGTGGGCGCGCAATCTGCTGGATGAGCAGCACCTGTTCTACAAGCTCAACAGCCCGGCGCTGGGCCAGACCGGCATCTTCAATGACCCGCGCACCTTCGGTCTGGACGTGGCCGTCAACTTCTGATTCGAACGGAGAACTCCATGAAGCACCGCTCTACCGAACTTGTCCTGGCCCTGATGCTCAGCCTGCCGCTGGCCGTGACCGCCGTTGCTGCCGATGCACCGCAGGCCACCGCCGCAAAGCCGACGGTCGCTGCCAACGTGAAGCCGGTCGCTGCCGACGCGCAGCGGGTGATCCCGCTGCAGGGAGCCTGGAACGTGCGCACCTTCGCCGGCCTGCAGGGCCGCCATGGCCCGATTCCGGCCGATGCGTTCGTGCGCACCGCCGATCTCGGCCGCCTCACCGATGCCGACCGCGACGCCCTGGCCGCGGCCGGCGTGAAGCTGGACATCGACCTGCGCACCGCCGATGAGGAAGCGCAGTCACCGGACCTGCTGGCCAGGGATGATCGCTTCGATTACCAGCGCATCTCGCTGATGGGCACGGAGAAGATGGACCTGCAGAAGATGATGACCAGCTTCCCCGATTCGCTGGGCGAAGCCTATGTGCAGTGGCTGGGCCACAGCCAGCTGCAGTTCAAGCAGGTGTTCCAGCGCATCGCCGCGCAGCAGGATGGCGCCGTGCTGTTCCATTGCACGGCCGGCAAGGACCGTACCGGCATCATCGCTGGCCTGCTGCTGGACCTGGCGGGCGTGCCGAAGGCCGAGATCGTGCACAACTACGCGATCTCCGCGCACTATCTGGAAGGGCAGCCGAAGGACAGTGCGATGAACGCGCAGATCATGGCGCTGGTCAAGCAGAATCCCGAGATCGCCCGCAAGATGGCCGGTATGGCCGGTACCGCACCGGACAACATGGAGCAGTTCCTGGCGGCGTTGCACAGCCAGTACGGTGGTGCGGAAGGGTACCTGAAGTCGATCGGAGTGAGCGAGCAGGAGATCCAGCAGTTGAAGGTACGGCTGGGGCAGGCTGGCTGAAGACTGCCAGGCTGAAGGCAGGTGCCGGACAGCCCGGCACCTGCCGTGCGTCATCACGGCTGCGGCGGCGCTACCAGGATGGCGGCATCCAGTACCGGGAATGTCCGCGGTGCCTGGCCGGACGATGCAACCAGGCGGATCTCCAGCGTGGTCGTTCCCCCATCGGCGGCATTCAGCGCCTGCAGGGCCCCCAGTTTCTGCGGCAGCGGCACCGCGAACGTTGTTGGGTGGCTGTGATCCATCCCGGCCATGGTCGGCCCGAAGAACGATACGGTGCCGGCGTAGTACGGACTGTCGGCCGCCACGGAGGCGGTGCCCGCCGGTGCGTTGATCAGCACGTCGAACTCGCGCGTATTGTTCAAACCGCGTGGTCGCTCCAGGGTCACTTCGGCAATCAACTGGCGCGGGCCCGATGTGGTCAGGTGCGCGCGCACCGCCTCATTGGGGACAGCCACGCGGACGGCGCCATCGGAGCGTGTGCCGCGCACCAGCCGCACCGCGCCGGCAGCTGCTGGCAGCGTGACCGCCTCCAGCATGTCGTTGCGGCGCGCATAGACGTAGTCGTAGTCGAAGGCCGTGGTGGAGAAGAACGCGCTGGCCGGACGCTCGCCAACGGGCTTGCCCTGTGCATCGACGAAGAACCGGAACGGTTCGTTCATGAACTGGCGCCGCTGGTCGACATTGACGGGCATGATCGGCTTGCCGCGGGATTGCTGCAGCTGGTTCCACACATCCCACAGGCGGTCCATGTTGGCGTGGTGCAGGTAGAAGATCGGATCGAGTGGTGACAGGAAGTTGGTCATGTTGCCGTAGGGGCCGGGATCGACCGCGCCGACGCCACCGATGCAGTTGTGCACCTTGTTGTGCGGGAATCCTTCCAGTACCGAGAATTTCGTGGCGCCGTCAGGCTGCACCACGTGCGAGGCCGTACGCGAGCTGGTGAAGCTGCGGCTGACATCGTCGTTGTAGAACTCGACCGGCGACAGCCCCGCGTGGATGGTGTCGGGAGACACGGCCGAAGCGGTCTTTGCATCGAAGCCGGGATTCTCGCGCCAGAGGTAGCGGGCGCCGCAGGTGATCGCATAGGCCGCATTGCCCGAGATGCCGGTCTTTTCCGCGACGCTGTAGCCGGTTACATCGTTCCAGACATCGTCTGCAGTGAGGTAGCCGCGGAACTTGAGCTGGCCGCGTTGGCCTGCATCCAGCGTGTCCCAGTAGCGCTGCAACGCCGGGCGCATGAACCGGGTGAAGACCGCCAGGTTGCGGGTATACGGCGCATAGGCGCTGTCAGTGGGCGTCAATACGCCGTCGAACATCGCCGGGGGAATCCGTGGCAGCTCGGTCCAGTCCCAGTAGGGCATGGCGAACTGCGGATCACCGCTGAGCGTACGGATGGTCTGTTCGAAGTAGCCGACATAGCCCCGGTGCCAGACATAGAACCACCAGTTGCCGTGCGGGCAGTCCATCAGATGCACGAAGGCGTTGCGGAACCAGTTGCGTGGATCGTCTGCCGGCAGTGCCAACATGGCCTTGATGCCACGCGCGTAGCTGGCCAGCATGCGCTGGCCTTCGGGGCTGGTGACGTTGTAGCGGTGGTAGCGCGCCTGCGCGGCCTTTCCGGCCGGTGCGGCGCCGCTGGCCCAGGCCCCGGGCGCCACCAGTGACGCCAATGAAGCGCTGGCGGTGGTGGCAAGAAAATCACGACGTGTGTAGCGCATAGCCTTCCCCCTGGTGATTGGTTGAACCGCGTTGGGTTACAAATCACTGGCAGGGCCGGCGGCAGCGTGGCGGCCGACCCGACGGGGACATCCAGCCCCGCCGCTTCCACCGGCAGGTGCAACGATGGCCGGGGTGGAAGCGGCGGTAGTATAGGCATGGCAAACAAAGCTGATCTGCGAAGCAGGCCACAGTCGCAGGCGCGTACACATCTGCCCGGCTGAAGCTGTTCACCGTCGTCGTTGCGACGTTGTCGATCAGCCAGGCATGGCCTGGCTCTACTGGTCGGGTTTCACCCTTGCCACCCGTTTCCGGTACTCGTACACGTTGTCA
This sequence comes from Stenotrophomonas sp. SMYL20, assembly GCF_036320045.1. Lineage (NCBI taxonomy): Bacteria > Pseudomonadati > Pseudomonadota > Gammaproteobacteria > Lysobacterales > Lysobacteraceae > Stenotrophomonas > Stenotrophomonas sp. SMYL20. The sequence continues at coordinate 44,012 of NZ_JAWIRT010000001.1, forward strand.
CCGCGTATGCGCTTTTCCTCGGTGCCGGTGACCCGGCCCACCTGCTGGTCTGAACCGGTCACGGGCTGCGCCTCGATTTCGGTCTCGTGCTCGAAGGAATGTGATTTGTCGGTGTTGCGGTAATAGCGGTACAACGCCCAGTACAGCGCGGTTGCGCCGGCCGGACCTGCCGCCAACAGCCAGAGGCCACTGTCGTCGCTCATGTCGATGCCACCAGGAAGGCAATTGCGAGGGCTTCAATGACGGTGCCGGTGGCAAGGGCCGCCAGCAGCATCTTCCATTGCTGCACGGGCACGCTGCCCATGGTTTCGCCGGTACGGCCGTTCACCGCGATGTAGTGCAGCATGCCGCCGTTCTTGCCAGGCTGATGGTACGAGTACAGCCAGACCGGCAGGTACATCGACACCCAGCGGGTGCCATGCACCTCCAGCTGTTCCTGCTCCCAGCGCACGCCGCGGTTGTAGCGCTTCACCGAGCCTTCCACCTGTGCGCGGGCAATCGACAGCAGCTGGTCTTCCAGCCGCGGCCGCAGCTTTTCCACATCCAGGTTGCGCTTCTCCGAAGTGAAGCCGGCCAGGTAGGAGGCGTTCCATTTCACCGCGTTCTTGGTATCGAACGGCAGGATGGTGTTGATGATGTTGTTGGTGTTGGCGCGGGTATCCAGGTTGCCGCGCTCGGCCGAGGATTCCAGCGGAAGATCGTCGACGGTGAAATCGACCTGGCGTTCGACCTGGTAGACATCGGCGTCGTAGAGGGTGCGCTTGTTCTTCTCGCTGCCGACCGTGTACTCACGGGTCTTGATCTCGCCTTTGCCGGCCACCGCAGCGCTGACATTGCTGTCGACGATCATGTAGGGCAGGAACACGCCCACCACGTTTTCAGGGGTGAACTGGTCCTTGAACGCCTTCAGCGCGAACATCCGGCGCTTGTCGACGAACTGGCGGATGCGCGCGACCGCATCGTCCTTCTTGATGTGGAAGGGCAGCACCGCATCGGGTACCGCGCCATTGGCAATCTGCTCGTTGACGCCGAAGACGTGGCGGCACCAGTGGCAGCGCGCCGTCATCGTGCTTTCGGTGTTGACCGTGACTTCTGCGCCACAGCCCGTGCACTTGAACGTCATCAACGCCGAGGTGTCGGCATCGATGTCGCGTGCGCCGGAGGCGATGACGGTGCCGCGCAGCTGGTCGATGGCCTCGCCCAGCCCAAACTCCTCCTCGACGCGTGCGCCATGCCATTCGTGACGGCAGTACAGGCAGACCAGGATATCGGTACCGGCCTTGGGCCGGATGTCGGTGGCGCCGCATTTGGGGCAGCGGTTGAGGCCGTCCTTCAGCTCGCTGGCCGAAGTATCGATGGCCACAGGATCGGGCGCTTCCACTTCATCGCGGATCGCCTGCGGCAGCTTCGAGGTGTCCAGCGGGAAGCTGCCGGGCAGGGGAGGGACGTCCTGCGGCGAACCGGGCCCATCCAACGACGCCGCCGGCAAGGGCGGCGGCGTCGCGGGCGCGGATCCGGGCAGCGGCGGTGGGCCGTTTCGGGGATCGGACATGTTCGTTGTGCGTCCTGCTGTTACAGGCCCAGTGCCTTGGCTTTCAGGGCGTCATAGTCGCTCTGGGTGATCAGGCCCAGGTCCAGCATTTCCTTGGCCTTCTTCAGCTTGGCGACCGGGTCATCCGCGGCCGGAGTGACCGGCTGCTGCATGCCACCGACACCGAACATGCCCGACGCCATGCCGACGCCGACCAGACCGGCCGCGCCGCCGTTCTCACCAGCCGACTGGATGCCCTGGGCGACACTGGCCTGCAGGTTGGAATTGCCGCGCGAGCCCGACAGGGCATCGGCGCGCTGCACGGTCTTCAGCAGTTCGCGGGTATTGGCGTCGTATTCAATCGAGACGATAGCGGTCTTGACGATGGCCAGGCCACGGTCGGACTTCCACTGGTAACCCTGTTCGACCGCAGCCGACAGGCTCTGCGCGAAGCCCAGCGAGTCCTGCTGCAGCTTGGTGATGCGGTTGCCCTTGCTGGGATCGTTCGTATACAGGCTGAAGGCCGGGGCCAGCGAACCGACCACTTCATTGAACAGCTGGCTGGCGGCGGCGTTGTCCAGGTCGGTGAAGTCGAACACCTGGCCCGGCTGCAGGTAGCTGGCCGGCACGAAGTTCTTCACGAACAGGATCGGGTCGACGATCTTCAGCGTGTACGAACCACGCGTGACCGCGCCGACCTGGGTATTGAGGAAGCCGTCGTCCCAGTAGATTTCCGATTGGGTGCCGAAGCGGTTATCCGGCAGTTCCTTCAGCGAGACAAAGTAGGCCGCCTGCTGCGAGCCCGGCTGGCCGCCGAACTTGAAGCGCTCCCAGCTCTGCTTGATGAAGGTGCTGACCAGGCCGTCACCGGCGAAGATCGACTGCGAGTTCAGATCGTCAGAGCGCCACTCGTAGCCGCCCGGTTCGGCGACGAACGCGGTGATCGCGCCGTCCTGGAACAGCAGCAGGCCATAGCCCTCCGGCACGATGATCTTCGAGCCGTTGGTGATGATGTTGGACGAGCCGCTGGTGTTGGAGCCGCGGCCGGCATTGGTGCCCTGCGGCACGGCCGCGAACAGCGCCGCCGTGGACGGCAGGCCCGCCGGCACGGTGTAGAAGTCCTTCCACTGGTCGGCCAGCACACCGCCAACCGCACCCTTCACCGCCTGTACCAGACCCATGACCAACTCCCTGTGATTCGAGGGCAGGCACCATGCCTGCCGAGCTGGACTGAATATAGCAGTGGCCGGGGGCGGCTGTGGTGCCGGTGGGTGAATCAGGGACTGTGTTGGCGCGGTCATCCCGCCAACGGGGCGTCAAGCACCGGCAAGCACTCGTCTGGCGGAATCCGCTACAGTCCGGCGGGAATCTTAGCTAATCTTCAAGGATGGAATGACATGAGTTCCGGTGCAGCCTTCACGGCCAAGAACATCGACGATCTTGTCTCCCGGGTACACAAGAAGCGAGGCAGAAGGGGGGAACTTCAACAGCTTGCGGCGTTGTTCTCGCCCGGATTCTGGAAACCGTTCGAGGCGCTGATCCGCAGCGATAGTAGTTTCTCCAGCAGCAATGGCATGAAAAGGACGGTCGAAGTCAGCCTCGGTTACATTGACAAAATCCCCATGGCCGGATTCACCAATGTTGTGAAGGACCATAGGGGCCAGGAGATAACCGAGCGGGTTGAGATTGGCGATGCGGCGGTCTTCTTCATCGACCGGCTTCAGATCCACTCTGGCACCTGCTTCGTGAGGGCTGCACGTGGCTTGATCCTGCAGGCCAAGGTGGTAGGAAACGCAAAAGGAAAAAAGCTGGTGACACCTGTCGTGTCGCTTCCTAGCAAGAAGAACGACTCGACATTGAAAGAGCTTGCTCTGCTTTCAGAGTGGCCCGCATTCGACCTCTACTTCGCTGCAGGGTCGAATGCGGCGCTACAGAACGGCTACCAAATTGGTGCCGGCAGTTACGTTCAATCCAAGCAAGCACCGCCGCACGCGTGGTACATCGGTGCTTCTTCTGATCCGAAGCGTCCTTTCAGTCCTCACTGGGTAGCAAGCGCTGCCAAACGGGGTGAGCCGTGCGACCAATCGCTTGGGACGTTGCTCGAAGCTCTGGTACGCACGGGCTCTCTGGCTTGCGGAAGAGAGGTGGGTGCGGATTTCACGTTTGACGCATCCCGGATCGCAGGCAGGAATGATTTCAAACTTGCATTCACCGCCTTACCGCCAGATTGGAGTGATCTTTGTCATCAGCTGATCCTGGCTTGCAACAAGTACGCTATGCCAAGCCATCTGCTGAACAAGGGAGAAGATGCCGGGCGCTTCAACACGGCCCATGCATGTTCAACGCCCTACCACCTGGTCTGGAATTGGCTGGTTGCGCGCTTTTCCCGAAAAAGAAGATTCCCTGTGGTTGTCATTTCGGTCAGTAGCCACGAAGGACGTTGATGAGGTCGCATGGCAGATGCAGCTACAACATGTACGGAATCTTGAACGCCAACGTGAAGTCCGGCGCATCCGGGGTCAACCCGATGCCCAGCAGCGTCACCAGCGTGGTGTGCTGGTTCAGCGCATAGGTCACGCCCAGGTTAAGTGATGCCGCATTGGCATCACTGCCGATTACCTTCATCCACTTGCCGCCCTGGAAGCGGGTGGAAGCGCGGGCGCTGATGCGGTCACTGAAGGACAGGCTCAGGCTGGTCCGCTCGTTGAATGCGAAGGCCACGCCTGCGCCGAAGTACACCGAGCCGCCCAGCTTCACATCGCCCGGGTTCACCGTGTCCGGATTACTGTCGATGTCGTCGAACCCGCGCGGGATGGAGTGCACGTAGCCGATGTTGGCAAACAGGATGGCCGGGTCGGCGGTCTTCACCATCGACAGGCCCAGGTTGGCCTGCCATACGCCATTGCCAGTGGGTTGCTCGCGCGGCACGGCGAAGCGGATGTAGTCGTCGTCATCGCGCTCGATCACCTTCCAGTCCAGGCCGTAGGGTGCGCGCCCGGTGGGGGCGGTGACGCCGGCGGTAAGCACGGTCTCAGGGCGCCAGCCGCGTTCGCCGAACAACCGGTAGTTCGCACTGAGCCCGATATCACCCAGGCCGTTGCCGTTGGTCTCTTCCTGTGCAATGGCGGCCGCTGCTCCGCCGGCGCCGCCCTTCTGGTATACGGTGCGCCGGGCCAGGTAAGGCACGTCCAGGTTGAGCGTCAGGTTCGGGCTGACACCCCAGCGGGCCGCCACGTTGTAGGTCAGCGAGTCGGACTCCACGTTCTCGATGGCGATATTGCCGAGGAAAATGGCGTCCAGCGCGAGGAAGCCGTTGAGGGTGAGCTGCTTGCGGTCGTAGCGGGCGTAGGTGAGGCTGTTCTCGATGGTGAAGCGGCGGGAGAACAGGGCCGATTGCTGTTGCTTCACGTCGTCCACGCTGCGCCGCGACTCCTGCTTGGCCTGTTGCGCCTCGGCGGCGGTACTGGCGTAGCCCTCGCTGCTCGGTGGGACCGCGGCGGCGGCCGCCTGCGCCAATGGCGCGGCCGGTGGGGCTGTGACCGGGCCAACCCGCCCGCTCAAGCGCGCCTGCATGGCCTGGACCTGCATGTCCAGTTCGCGTAACCGCCGCACTTCCTGTGCGTAGTTGGCCTTCAGCTGTTCCAGCTGGTTGGCCAGGGCCTGCACGTCAGCGCCATCGTCGGACGTCGGCGGTGCGGCAAGGGCGGTGCCCGTCAGCGCCGCCAGCGCCAACGGGGTGATCCTTATCAGGGTGTGCATGTTGGTGTCCTGCGTTGTGGAGCGTTTCCCCCAATGCCAGGCCCTGTTACTGGCCTGGCCCCATGCCGCGGTTCAACGCAATCGCCTGGGCCACGTTCTGGCTCAACGGCAGGTTGCTGCCCACGGCGTTGCGCACCAGCTCCAGCCGCAGCTGGTTACTGGCGATCTGGCCGTCACCGGCGAGGGCGATACCCTGGCCGACGCTGCCATTGCGGATCCACTGCTGCACCAGCCCCTGGCCATCCACCTGCAGCAGCAGGCGTGCCTGGTTGCCTTCCAGCATGGCGGTCGCGCTGGCGCCGGCCTGCTGCGCGGTGACGTTGCCTGCGCCATCAGAGAGAACGGCTGGCACGCCACCCTCGCGGACGGTCAGCGTGGTGACGTTGCGCGCGACATTGCCATCGCCGGCCACCTGCACGCTCTGCACCAGGCCGCTGGCGTTGGCCAGACCGCTGCTGTCGATGCTGCGTCCGTGGGTATCGGGCAGCGGCGCATCGGCTGCCGTGACATGCACGCTGGGCTGGAAACTCAGCTTCGGCACGCCACCACCACGGAAGTCCATGCCCAGGGTGAGGCTGCCCTGCAGCGTCGCGCCGTTGCTGGCCTGCCACTGCGACACCATGGTGACCCCGAACCAGGCAACGTTGTTGCCACCCACCGTGTAGCGCCCCCGCATCAGGCTCAGTTCCGGGTCCGGAATTTCCTTCAGGCCGCGACCGGGAGCGCCCTCTGCCGCCTGCAGGGGCAGGGCAGGGAAGGCCAGCAGCAGAGCCATCATCATCGGTTGGCGGAACATGGTCGAACCTCCTTCAGAACAGGTCGGCGTGGCTGAAGCCGAAGTCGACCAGTTCGGCATCGGTGATCGGCCCTTGCCGCGCGTAGAGCGCGCGGGCGCTTGGCCGTTCGCTGGGTTGCAGAAGAGCGGTGTTGCGATCGAAGTCGCTGCCGATCACCACGAAGACCGCGCGCGATGGCCAGGCGGCCAGGAACTCCGGAAGGGCCAGGCTGCGGTTGCCCAGGATCGGGTCGGCCACTTCCACGATGCCGTTGCGCACCTGCTTGAGCACCACGAAATGGCGGAAACCGCGCACGTCCATCAACACCAGCCCTGGCACGCGAAGGGTGCGCAGTCGTGTTTCATCGATGCGGTAGCCCCGACCGCGCATGCCCAGCGATTCCACGTAGCGCTTGATGTCGAGCAGCGAGAAGCCGCGCTCGGCTACCAGAGCGGGATCGGAGACCCCCATCATTCCCTCGATCACCGTCGCCTCGTCGGTATCAAGGTGGTAGGCGTGGCGCAGGATGGTGGCCAGCGCGGCGGCCCCGCAGCTGTAATCGGTGTGCTGCCGCACCACGTTGCGGTAGCGCCGCTCCTGCATGCTCTCCACCTTCTGCTGCAGCAACGCGCCATTGGGCAATACGCCGCTGAAGCGCACCTCGCCCGCCCACGCGGAGGCGGTACCCAGCAGCAACAGCATCGCCAGCAGGCGCAACGAGAGGCGGCAACGGATCATCACGTTCTCCGGCAGCAGGGGGGAGCCCCTGTCCCAAGGGGGAGGAGGAACAGGGGCTCCCGGGAACCCGGCCATTGGCGGACGGCCGGGGTGTTGCGCTTACTCGCCGCTGCCGCCACCGCCGCCGGTGCTGGGCTGGGCGACGGCCAGGGCCAGGCTGTTGGCCTGCAGGTTGCCGGTGCCCGCAGCAACGTTCACGCCGATGTTGCCGGAGGCGCCGGAGAAGGCACTGCCGGACAACGCCGAGGTGTTGGTGGCGTTGACGTTCACCCAGCGCGTGGTGCTGACCGTGCCGCTGAGGCTGGCGTACAGATCGGCCACGCCCAGTTCGACGAACTGGCTGGTGCCACTCTCACGCGTATCGAAGCCCAGGCCGCCCACTCCCGGCCGGTTGGGGTTCATCGTGGCGTTCTGGATCTCGTTGTCCAGGTCGATGTGGCCGGTGCTGTTGCCACCCGGATGTGGAAGCTCGCCATTCCATGTATCCAGATAGTAGTTGGCCATCTGGTAGGCGTTGCCGGTGCCGCGGTAGGTGCCCGCGCCATAGGCCAGGGTCAGGCCGCTGACGCCGCCACGCATGCCGACCTGCACGGTATCCGTGTAGGACTGCACGAAGCCGGCATTGCTGACCGTGTTGCCGGTGGAGACCTGGTTGGAGCTGATGCTCGACTGCGCCACCGCGGTGGTCGCTACCGAGGCCGCGAGCGCGTTCTTCTGCTCGTTGTTGTTGCCCGAGGCGATGTTCACGCCGATGTTGCCCGAAGCACCACCGAAGGCGTTGCCGCCGAGACCTGCGGCGTTGGTGACGCCGGAGTTCATGGTGGCGTTGCCGAAGCCGGCCTGGTTGACGAACACCTCGGCGTCGGCCATGCCGAAGCTGAAGGACGCGTCGGCAGCGGACAGCGACGCGGCATTGTCCTGCGCGTTGTTGTCGCCGGACACCACGTTGAAGCCGAGATTGCCCGAGGCGCCGGCACCCACGCTGTCACCGATGGAAGCACTGTTGGTGACCAGGCTGTTGCTGGTGGCGTTGTTGCTGATCGACTGGCGGTTGTCGATCACGGCAATGGCCGCCGAGTCGAGGTCGATGTCGCCGGTGATGTTCGGGTCACCGGAGAAATTGATGTCGGTGCTCAGCCGCAGGTCCTTCTCCAGGTTCACGTCGACGCCGTGGTTGTTCTTTTCCTTGCGTTCGTCGGCCTGGATGTTGCTGTGTTTCTGCACATTGACGTTGACGGTGCGGTTGCGTACGTCGTTGTCGGTGTGGTTGTGGGTGTCGTTGCGGGTCTCGCTGACGGTGTGGTTGTGATTGATGTTCGCGTTGGCGTTCTGGTTGTCCCAGCCATTGGCCGCAGCGGCGGTCGAGGCAGTGGCAATCGCCATGGCGAGCATGGTCTGTTTGACGGTCGCTTTCATGGTGCCCTCTCTCTCATCAGGTGGTGCATCGGTTGGGTGGTTGTCACGGGCGGTCCTGCACGACCAGGCCCAATACGTTGGCCGTGTCGTTGCCGTTGCCCGCGATCTGATTGAGTTGCAGGACCCCGTCGAATCCCCGCAGTGCGGTGCTGGCTACACCTGCGCTGCGGGTGCCCGTCGCGACGCCGTGACCGGTGTCGTCCCGCCCCCCTGCCAACGCGGAACCCTCGGCGGCCAAGGCCGTATCGTCGGTTTCGCGTATGCCCTGTCGGGCCAGCGTCGCGCTGACGACGTTGAGCGTCGTGTTGGCGATGCCGCTGGCCTGGTTGATGGATGCGATGCCACTGGCACCGGCCAGTGCGTCACCGCCAATGAATGCAGTGGCCTGCAGCGGCCCGGACAGCACGCGGTTGCCCTGCTGCAGCTGCCGCGCATTGATCGCGACGTCGGCGCGATCACCCTTGGCGATACCCCGTAGGTTGGCCTGCACGTTGAGGTCGCCGGCGGCCTGGTTCACGGCGATGGCGCCATTCGTTCCGGCAAGTGCGTGGCCGTCGATGCGGGCCACGTCGAGATAGGCGAGCATGCCGCTGTAGTCATCGGCCCGGGTCGCCCAGGGCGCGGCAGCGAGCAGCAGAAGCAACCCGTGCAGCGCCTTCATTTTCCACCTGCCGGGGCCGTGCCCTGCAGCGGGAACTGGGCCAGTGCGCCGCGCACGGTATCGGCGATACCGCGGGTGCTGCTGCCCACAGCACCGAGCGGTCCACTCATGGCACCCCCCAGATTGCTGCCGACCATGCCGTCGCCACTGCGGCCCAGCGTGCCGCCCAGGGCCTGCTGGGTGACCCGTTCAACAGTGGTGCCACCCGGCGCCGTGATGGACGCGGCCTGGCCGGCGCCCATGCCGGCATAGTCCTCATCGCTCAACTCGTCCATGCCGGTTGTTGTGCCGCCGGCACCCAATGCGGTGGCGATCTCGCGCTGCGGCTTCGGGTCGGCAATCAGCGCCATGCCCGGCGGTGCCATGCGGTATGCCGGGCGCGCGGATACATCCCGCAGCAGGACGATCTCGCCCGGTTGTGCCTTCACGCCTTGGCGGGCGCCGGATGCGGATGCGCCCGCGCCAACCGACAGCAGGGCCACTGCCAGTGCTGCGGCCAGGCCGCGAATCAGGGTGGAGCCGTCCATGCCGATCTCCCGCGATGGGTGCGGCGGAACCACGCATCAACCGTGCCAACTCCGAAGTGCCCACCGGCCAATGTCGGCACCGTGCCGCACCTGACCGGGCTGCTGCCACGCTGTTACAGGCACGTCGTGGAATTGTTGGGATTTCGAAGCCCCAGGCACCGCAGGGCAAGGGCGGCGGGCGACTGTCGCATCCGTGTTACAGGTGGCGTCGCGGTCTGCAACGGTGCCGCTTCAGCCAGGAATTTCTTGACGCACTGCTCATTGCGCCGCCGTTTAGGGAAGCGCTAGGATCCGCCCAACAAAGGCCGCCCCGGTGGCCGTAGAGGTCCCGGCGGGGGGCGGCACGCCGGTGATTGCCTGACAGTCCGCCGACGGTGTCCGGATGCTGGGGGAAGCATGGCAGCGGTCCCGGAGGCTTCAACGTCACGTTGCGTGCTCTGGTTTGGCGAGCCGTTGGCGAACGAGCGCAGTGCGCTGGCGGCAGCAGGCTGGTATGTGCGCAGCATCCGTCCCGATCCCGCCATGGCGATTGGCCTGCGCGGGCGCGATCGCTTGCTCGCCGTGCTCGATCTGCGCCACCTCGATGCGGTCGCGCTGCAGCTGCTGGTACCGTGGATCGAGCAGCACCAGCATCTACCCTGGCTGGCGGTACTGCCACCGGGTGCCGGACCTGCTTCAGCGGCCTGGCTGCCGTTGCTGCAGCGATGCCGTGCCCGCTTCACGCTGCCGTTCGGCCTGCAGGATCTGGTCTGCGCAATGCGCCAGCAGTTCGACGCAGATGATCCGCCTGTCGACGCAACCTGCAGCGGGCAGGGACCGCACGCATTGATTGGTGAAAGCGCTGCGCTGCATGCGGTGCGCACGGTGCTGCACAAGTTCGCGCCGGTGGAGCTGCCGGTGCTGGTCACCGGCGAAACCGGTACAGGCAAGGAACTGGCCGCACATGCGCTGCATGCGTTGTCGGGGCGTGCTGGCAGGCCTTTCATTGCGGTGAACTGTGGTGCGATTCCGGCCAACCTGGTGCAGTCGGAGCTGTTCGGCCACGAACGTGGCTCGTTCACCGGTGCCGACAAGCGGCAGATCGGCGTGTTCGAATCCGCGCACGGCGGCACGGTGTTTCTGGACGAAGTCGGTGACCTGCCGTCGGAGGCACAGACCAGCCTGTTGCGTGTACTGCAGGAAGGCACCTTCGAGCGCGTCGGCAGCAGCCAGCCGTTGCGGGCGGATGTGAGAGTGCTGGCTGCCACCCACGTGGAACTGGAACACGCGGTGGCGCAGGGCCGGTTCCGCAGCGATCTCTACTACCGTCTGAACGTGCTGCGCCTGCTCATGCCACCATTGCGTGAGCGCGGTGCCGATGTGCAGCTGCTGGCCGAACACTTCCTGCGCTGTTTCCGGCAGCGCCACAGCGTGCGTGCACGCGGCTTTGCGCCGGCCGCACTGCAGGCCATGCGGCGTTTCGAATGGCCCGGCAACGTACGCGAACTGCTCAATCGCGTGCAGCGTGCGGCGATCATGGCCGAGGGCGAGCTGATCAGCGAGCGTGACCTGGAGCTGGGCGCATCGGTGGCGGTCCTGCCTGGGGCGATGCTGCACGATGCGCGGGGCCAGGCCGAGCGCGATGTGCTGCTGCAGACCCTGCGCCAGACCGGCTACAACGTTTCCGAGTGCGCGCGGCAGATGCAGATCTCGCGGGTGACGGTGTATCGCCTATGCCGCAAGCACCGGTTGGAGCTGCCTGCGCAGCGCTGATCAGCCGGCCGCCAGGTGCTTGAACAGGCGCAACGGCTTGCCCGTGACGCGCTCGATCACGCCCTTGGCTTCCAGGTCCAGCTGCACGGCCTTCAACCACCAGCCGGCGGTGGCGCCTGCCGGGAACAGGGCGGCGGGCAGGTGCGGCAGCAGCGCCTGCTTGGCCTGCGCAACGGTCAGGCCTGGAGGTTGCGCAGGCAGGGCCTGCAGCAAGGCATGGCGCATGGCGAGATACTTGGCACGATCCACGCGCTGGATGTGCCCGGGCGTGGTGATGCTCTCGATCTCGATCCGCTCGGGCTCAGACATGGCTATCTCCCGCGACTTCGATGCGTGGGCTGCGGAAGCCCATGGCGATCCACGCCTTCATCAACCGTGCATGGAACCGCAGCGACCGGGTCTGCAGGTTCGGCACATCGTCCGGAAGGACAGACGCATCAGGAAGATCACTGACCATCGTCCGCATCTCCACGGCGGGTCTTGCCGATGCGGGCCACAGCAGGCCATACAGGCTCAGCCAATGGCCGCCACTGAACTCCAGGAACAGCGGCGTATTGCAGCAGCCCGCCAGGACGCGGCGGCTGCCGCCCCTGCTGGACAAGCGCAACGCACGCAGCATGGAATGTCCGGCATCGATGCTGACGCGATCCTTGCGGTGCATTACGAAAAGCGTCTGGCCATGCGGGCCCAGTACTTCGGGTGCTCGGGGCAGCGACTGCAGCATGGCGCCGGCCTTGCGGCAGCTGTCGCAGCAGCATTCGACGGTGGCAATGGGTTGGCCCGTGGCGGTCAGGCGGACCTGGCCGCAGGCGCAGGCAAGGGACTGATGGGAGGGCATCTGCATTTTCTCCTGGGGTATTCATCCTCTCGACGAACCGGGGTGCCGGGAATCGACAACATCCGCCTTCAAGGGCGCTTCATCCGGTAGCGGATGCGGTACAGGTCCAACCCTGCACCGTCCGCACGCCGGGCCGAATAGGTCAACGTGCCGGGTTGCGAGCCATCCAGCATCGCGCCGTAGCTGTCGCCGGAGGTTTCGTTCAAGGGCGAGGGCAATGCATGGCCCGCGTCATAACGGCCTCCACGTTCGTAGGCAATGAACTGGCGCACCGGTGCGCTGCCGAAGTCGAGAGCGCGGGCAAAGACCACAGTACGGCCATCCCCGAGGAAGGTGGCATCGAACTCCTGCGCCGAGGTATTGAGGTCTCCGGGCAGTGGCCGCGCGGGCTGCGCCTCACCACGGACCATCGCTGCGACGTAGAGGTCATGGCCACCCGCACCGCCTGCGCGATCGCTGGAGAACAGCAGCGTGGCTGCGTCTGGCGAGAGCATTGGCGCGAACTCATCGGCCGCGCTGTTCACTGCGGGGCCAAGATTGACCGGCTCCCCGAATCGACCGTCGCTCCCCACGCTGACCCGATACAGATCGTCGCCGCCTTGGCCGCCTGCTCGATCCGAGCAGAAATACACCGCGCGGCCATCGGCGGAAAAGGCGGGATCGAAGTCACGTCCCGGCGTGTTGAACGGCACCGGCTTCGCCGGCCGCCAGCGCTGCCCATCGTTACGGGAGACCCAGATGTCATACCCGCCCGGACCGCCGGGCCGGTTGCGGCTGAACCACAGTGCGGTCTTTCCGTCCGGGCTCAAGGTCAGTCGAATCTCGTCGTACTGCGTGGATGCAATACCCGGAGCAAAGCGCTCGGCCGGGCCGACGATCTGCAGCACCCTGGATGGAGACGCGCAAGGCGACGCAGACACCAGCAGCATCACGGCCAGCAGCGCCTTCATGCCTGCCGCTCGAAGTCGCTGACCCAGTTGGTTTCCCAGCTGCGTCCACCATCGGTCGAGGCCGCCTGTTCCCAGCGCGCCGAACGCGGGGTAATGCGTGACCAGATCACCCGCGTCCGGATCGCTCGTCCGTCGTGCTGGTCTTCGCCGAAGAAGCGACCGACACCGGCCTCGAAACGGCCGAGCAGTGGCGCGCCGATCCGGGTCGGTTCCCGGCCATCCAGCCACCAACTCAGCCAGTGCCGCTCAGCCGCATTCCAGGCGCGGATGCCCATGCCGCGCAGCGGGGCTCCTGGCACGTCCATCAGATTGTCACCTGCGTTGCCGAATCCTCCCAGTACCGGCCAGTTGTGCAGGGTGCCGTTGAACGCGTCCCACGCATCGCTGCCTGCCAGTCGGGCGCGCAGGCGACGATGGCGCACGTTCCAATGGCCCACCAGGAAATCAAAATCGCCCGGTGCATCCGGCAGCTTCGGAAGCGGCGAGGGGGCCGCAGCCGTGCGGCGGAACCAGTTGCGCCAGTTCACCTCCCAGTGCGCACCGGCGTCGTCGGAGAATGCCTGTTCCCACCACGGCTCCTCGCCATGGATGGCGTGCCACCGGAACCACACGTCGATGGGGCGTCCGTCGATCCGGTCGGTGCCGCGGAAGCTGCCGGCATCGCCCTTGAAACCGCCGCGTACGGGGGCTTCGATATGGGCAGGATTGCGGCCATCGATCCACCAGATCGACCACGTGGAAGACACCGGATCAAAGGCACGCACGCCCAGGCCCCTGTAGGGACCCGAAGGCAGTGCCATGACGTTGTCATCGATGGTGCCGAGCCCGCCCAGGGTGAGCCAGACCGCGCTGGCGCCGGTGAAGGCTTCCCAGCGGGTATCGCCCACCAGCCGCTCCTTCAGGCGTTGGTGCCGGACCTGCCAGGTGCCCTGCAACCATTTCCAGTCATCGCTGTGACTGGCCAGGGCCCACCCGGCGGGCAGGGCGGTGGACGCGGCCGTGGCGGCCAGGGTGACCAGGAACTGCCGTCGATCCATATGCGTGATCCCCTACCGAAGGTGCCCCCATCGTTGCGGGTACGAAGGGGATTGACCACGCAGATATCGGGGCTCAGGCTAAGCCACACTTATGGTCACCCAACGCCAGCTGCCATCGCTTGCCGCCATCCGCGCCTTCGAGGCGGCGGCGCGGCTGGGCAGCTTCGCGCGTGCCGCAGAGGAGCTCGACACCACTGCGGCATCGGTGAGCTATCACGTGCGGCGGCTGGAGGCCCAGACCGGTACCTGCCTGTTCCTGCGCCACGCACAGCACGTGGAACTGACGGTGGTGGGTGCCAGCGTCGCGCAGGAAGCCACCCGGGCATTCGACGCACTACGCGCCAGCTTCATGCGCGCCGCTGGCATGGATGCGGCGCGACTGCGCCTGTCCGTACTGCCAACGCTGGGCACCAGTTGGTTGACGCCGCGGCTGGGTACGTTCCGCGCCCGCCATCGGCAGCTCCTGCTGGAACTGGATCTGTCGGCAGAGCCGCAGGATCTTGCCGCCGGCCACTTCGATGCCGCCATCCGCAACGGGCATGGCGAGTGGCCTGGGCTGCAGGCCACACCCTTGTTCCCCAGCGTTTTCATGCCGTTGTGTGCGCCGGCGCTGCTGCCGTCGGCCCGTGGGCTGGGCAGCACCACGCTGGAGATTCCCCTGCTCGGTCGGCCGGACTGGTGGGCCCTGTGGTTCGCCGCGCACGGGCACCTTCCACCGCCGGCACCAGGGAGTCTGGTCACGCCCTTCGCCGTCGAGCATCTGGATGTCGGTGCCGCGATCGCAGGGCAGGGCATCGCCATCGGTTCGCCGATCCTGTTCCAGGCCGAGCTGGAGAGCGGGCGCCTGGTGCAGGCGCATCCGGGTGTCGCCAGCGACGGTCGCAGCTTCTGGTTCGTGGCGCCCTCGGCGCGGAGTGGGAGCGCCAAGGTCATCGCATTCCGTGACTGGTTGGTCGAACAGGCCGCCGAGGCACGGCACGCAGCACGCCATCATCTGGCCCAAGCGGTGACGCTGTGAACCAGAGCCCCGAACTGCTGCGACGCCTGCTGCGTGCCAAGGACCGGATGGACCGGGCCAGCCATGAGGAATGGCCAGTCACACGCCTGGCCGAGGTCAGTGCGGTGTCGCCGGCGCACTTCGCCCGCTCGTTCAAGCAGGCATTCGGGTTGCCGCCGCACCGGTATCTTCTCAGCCGCCGCATCGAACGGGCCGTGGCGATGTTGCGTGACACCGACATGCCGGTCACCGAAATCGCCGTGCAGACCGGGTGGAGCAGCCTGGGCACCTTTGGCCGCATCTTCCGTGACATCACCGGTGACAGCCCGGGCAATGTGCGTGAGCGTGAGCGTGCAGGCCAGGCGGCGTCGGCCAGCGTGCCGGAATGCCACGCACGTGCCGCACAGCGACCGGACCTTAAGATCGCAGTTTTGGAGAAGCGTCGCCGCGAGGCGGTTGCTAATGTGGACCCCACCTGAGGGAGGTCCCATGACGAACACTGTGAACACGGTCGGCCTGTATGTGCGCGACCAGGATGAGGCGCTCGCGTTCTATGTCGGCAAGCTCGGCTTCGAGGTGCATACCGATGTACGCAACGGCAGCTACCGCTGGCTGACGGTACGCAGCCCGGGCCAGGACGGTTTCCAGCTGGGCCTGTTCGTGCCTGGCCCGCCCACCCACGATGCGGCCACCGCGCTTTCGCTGCAGCAGCTGGTGGCCAAGGGCGCAATGCCGCCGCTGGTGCTGGCCGTGGATGACTGCCAGGCGCGCTACACGCAATGGCTGGCGCTGGGCGTGGAATTCACCCAGGAGCCGATCGAGCGCTATGGCGCCGTGGACGCCGGATTCCGCGATCCATCAGGCAATGGCTGGAAGATGATCGAAGCCCGCTCCGAGACGAGGCGCCGGCAATGAGCCGCGGTGGCTGGGCACGGCCCGTGCACCGTTGGACCTCGATCGTGTTCACCCTGGCGGTGATCGCCAACTTCGTAGTGCGCGCGATGGGACAGGGCGAGCCTGTGGCGTGGCTCACCTACTCACCGTTGCCACCCCTGTTCCTGCAACTGTTCACCGGCCTTTACCTGTTCGTGCTGCACTACGCCGGAAGGCGCCGCAGCGCCGCACTCGGCGCTGCGGGCTGAGGCAAGGTCAGGCGACCGCGTCGACCGCATGGGCGGCAAGCAGGGCGGGCAGGTCTTCCATGCGCTGGAAGATCACCTGTGCACCCGCCGCACGCAGGGCCTCCGGCGTACTGTGGTGCGGACCGCCTTCACTGAAGCCGAACACGGTTGCGCCAGCGGCCACACCGGCCGTTGCACCGGTAACAGTGTCCTCGATCACCGCGCAACGCTTCGGGTCCACGCCCAGCGCAGCGGCGGCGGCCAGATAGACATCCGGATGCGGCTTGGTGTGCGGCATGTCCTGGCCGCTGAACACGTGGGCCCCGAAGGCATCAAGGATGCCGACCTTGCCCAGCTGCAGCTTCACCTTGTGCAGATCGGCGCCGGACGCGCATGCAATCCGGCCGTCGGTGAGCACCGCGATCGCACGCACCGCCTCGGGCGCACCCTGGATCGCAACCAGGTCACGTTCCAACGCGCGGTTGCGCTGCTGGCGGAACTCTTCCAGCCATTCCTCGGTGAACGGCTTGCCGGTGCGTTCTTCGATCAGGCCGGCCAGATGGGCCACGGACTGGCCCAGGAACACCTCACCGGCCTGCGCCGGGGTCAGCGGCCAGCCGCGCTCGGTCAGCATTTCCGAAAGCACGCGGGCGACCAGCGGCTCGGAATCAACGAGTACGCCATCGCAGTCGAACAGCACGGCATCGAAGGGGAAACGGGACATCTACAGCTCCTTGAAACAACAGCCATGGGGGCGATCAGCGGGTATTTTCCCACGGTGGAGACGGAACGAACGCCTCGACCAGCGCATCCACTGCGGCACGCACCTTGGGAGCAAGGTCGCGGGTGGTAGGCCAGAGCGCATGCAGGGGCGCGCCCGCGCTACCCGTGGCAGGGAATACGGCCACCAGTGCGCCGCTGCGCAGCGCGTCCCCCACCAGCCAGGTGGTCGCTTCTGCAATGCCCAGCCCGGCCAGCAATGCGCTACGCAGCGCATCGCCGTCACTGATGCGGTGGCGCCCTTCAATGCGGTGCTGGACAAGCCCGCCGGAGCCGTCCGGCACCGTCCAGGGCAGCGCGTGCCCCTGCCGGCCGAAGGTGATGCAGTCGTGTCCGGCAAGATCCTCGGCGCGCACCGGGACGCCACGTGCCGCCAGGTATCCGGGTGCAGCGCATATCACGGCATGCTGGCGGCCGAGCGCCCGGGCAGAGAGCGAGCTGCTGTCGTCAAGCGGCCCCAGGCGGACGGCCAGATCGACGTTTTCCTCGAGCAGATCAACCCTGCGGTCGGTGAAGCTGACATCGAGCTGCAGCCGCGAATGGCGTTGCGCCAGTCCGATCAGTACCGGCATCACCCAGCGCTGGCCGAACGCTACCGGCAGGCTGACCCGCAACAGGCCGGAAACCTCCTGCCGCCGCGACGCTGCGTTGGATTCGGCTTCGTCCAGTTCGGCCAGGATGCGCCGGCAGACCTGGTAGAACTCGGCGCCCTCGACAGTGAGCGCCAGCCTGCGCGTGGTGCGATCCAGCAACCGGGTGCCCAGTCGCCGCTCCAGCGTGGCCACACTCTTGCCAACGGCCGATTTGCTCAGCCCCATGCGCAGACCGGCTGCGGTGAAGCTGCCGGCGTCCACGGCCTGGACGAACACACTGATGCCCTGCAGGCGCGCCGCACTGTAGCTGGTCATATGCGTCAATTGGGGAGTTAATGGATTCAGTGTATCGACAATATCCCGTCACTGAACACCTCCATGCGTCAATAGACTTTCCTGGCGCACTTCCGCGCGCCAATGAGTGATTTCCCATGTCTGTTTCGACCATGAAGGTCTGGGAGCTCGATGCCCCGGGCCCTGCTCACCTGCGCTGCGTACGGCGCCCCATTCCCAGGCCAGGCCCTGGTGAGGTACTGGTCAAGGTCGGTGCCGTGTCGCTCAACTACCGCGATCGCCTGGTGATCGACGGCGGACTGTTGTCCGGTCCGCTGCCACACCCGTTTGTTCCCGCTTCGGACATGGCCGGCGTCATTGTCGAAACCGGAAGCCCAGCGCGACGCTTCAGCGTTGGCCAGCGGGTGATGGGCAATTTCTGGACGCAGTGGCTCGATGGCGCGCCTCCGCCCGAGATGCTGCAGCACGGACTGTCCCTGGGCGGTCCGCTGCCGGGCGTGCTGGCGGAGTATGTGGTGCTGCCGGAGGACGTGGCAGTCGCTACGCCCCCCTCGTTGTCTGACCTGCAGGCCAGCACGTTGCCGGTGGCGGCGCTGACGGCCTGGTTTGCACTGGTCGAGGCCGGCCAACTCGCTCCTGGTCAGACCGTGCTTGTGCAGGGTACCGGTGGTGTTTCCTTGTTCGGGCTGCAGTTCGCCCAGCGGCTGGGAGCACGGGTAATCGTGACTTCACGCAGTGACAGCAAGCTTGCCCTTGCAGAACGGCTGGGTGCATGGGCGTCGATCAACACGCGGCAGCATCCTGCATGGGGCGCGCGAGCGATGGAGCTGAGCGGAGGGCAGGGCGTCGATCATGTGCTTGAGCTGCTCGGAGGCGGCAACCTCGCCCAGAGCGTGGAGGCGCTCGCAGTGGGCGGGCACATCCTGCAGATCGGCTTCCTCGAGGATCCCGACCTGCACATGCCGGCGGTTCCTCTCATGCTGCGCCGCGCGACCCTGAAGGGGGTTTCGGTTGGCCATCGCCGGGCCTTCGAGGGGATGAACGGCTTCATCGAACGCGAGCGCCTGCAGCCTGTCATCGACAGCGTGCATTCGTTCGCCGGCCTGCCTGCGGCACTGGCAGCACTGCAGCAGGGGCCGTTCGGCAAAGTGGTGGTGCAGGTGGCAGAGCACTGAATCCAACTGCGCCGTGCCTGTCCAGGCGAAGTGCGCCTGTGCGGCCGGAATCGCGACCGCACGGGCGTCCTGGCAGCTCAGCTCAGATCACAGCCCGCCGGCTGCGGCCAGGTGGTGGCCGGCAGCATGTTCTTCAGCGAAGCGGGCGCGTTGATCGCCACATAGCTGGCGCCCAGCAGCTCCTCGAGGTCGGCGATGGTCACCAGGTAGCTGTCCAGGGTGCCCAGGTTCGCTTCGTTCGGGATGATCCAGCTGATCGCCTTGGCGGTGCCGGTGTTCGGGTCGCGGGTGATGATCGTCTTCCAGAAGAACTCCGGCGTGGGAATGCCGTGGCTGGCAAGGAAGTAATCGTTGGACGCGTCGCCATAGACAACGCCGCCGTAGACATCCACCGGCGCGATGTCGCGGTAGCACTCGGCCACGTTTTCGGCCTTCACCCAGACGCCCTGATTGAAGCTGGAAACCTGCGGAACGATGTTGGTCATGTAGTTGGCGCGACGGATGTAGGTCGCGTTGTAGTCCATGTGGTTGGAGGTCACCAGATGGCCGCGGTCATAGCCGCTGCGGATGCTGGCATACGACGCGGTGCTGTTCTGGCCGAGGCAGCCGGCCGGCAGGTCCGGGTCTTTGTAGAAGCTGGACGGGCGCGCGGCGGAGCCGGTGTCGGCGGTGAGCGTGTATTCGTAGCGGGTGGCGCTGTGGATGCTGCAGTCGTAGGTGAGCACGAAGCCGCCCTTGTTGAGGGTGACGACCTGGGCCTGGGCGGCACCGGCGAAGGTACTGAGGACGAACGCGAAGAAGAAACCTGCAAGGCGCATTGCGATTCTCCAGCAGAGGATTCAGGACGCAGCCGCCCGCCACGACCGGGCCGGAGCGAGGTCATGTGAGGACACTGCGGAGTCGGGTAGTGCGGAATGCGTGGGACGTGACCGCGATGACAGGGCCGCGGAGGCCGTGCGGTGTCGTAAGCGTCACAAGCTGTCGTCTTTCGGTCAATGGCGAAACGACGAAGCTGTGACAGCGCGCAAGCACTGGAGATGTGTCAGATCATGCGGCGCGTGGATGAAACGCAGGCGTGCTAGGACATCGCGCTGCCTGTAGCGATGGTCAGGGGTTCGTCTTCAACACGTAGTCGCCCTTGCGTGTTCCCGGCAGCAGCGACCATCCCGGCTTCAGGCTCAGCGACCACCCCGGCCCCTCCAGTGGCGGTTCAGCACTTGCCGGGGCCTGCACGAATACGACCTTCCAGTCGCTCTGCAGCAACGCACCGTCGGTGACATCCAGGCTGCCCCAGATGTCGGACAGCCGCATTGCTGGATACACCATGCCTTGGCCTGGCAACGGCTGCATGGTGTTGGGATCGAACTGGATGCGCATGTTGCGCAGATCCAGGCGCACGACCGGGCCTGTCACGAAGCGCGCACGGTTGTGTTCCAGCTGCGCAAGGCGCTGCTGCTCGCGCAGCGTTTCGGCTTCGTGCAGCTCCGGCCCGTCATAGCGCGCGGCAGCCGCTCCCAGCGTGGTCGCGTCCAGCTGCAATGGGGCCTGCGTCACTTCGGCCAGACGCGTGCCGAGATCGCGAGCCTGGTGGGCGAGGTCGCCGCGCCAGCCAGGTGCCGCCTGGTCCAGCAGCAGGCCATAGGCCGGGCCGGTGGCATAGGCGAAAGAGCGGACGAAGCTGCGATCACCCACGTGTGCGCGAAGGTCATGCAGTGCCGCCTGGATACGTGTCGACGGCGTCGGATTGCCGACGAACACGCCGGTGTACTCGGCCAGGCCCTCGTTCAATTCCAGCGCCGCTTCTTCCTGCGCGGCCGCAGGGAACCGGCGGTAGCGCTCGGCGCGGAATGCGAGTGCGTCCGTCATCGCAGTGTGCTGCGCTACTGCATCGGTGGATTCGAGTGCGTCCGCAAGCGCGCGCCATTCCAGTTGCAGCCAGTAGCGTCCTTCAAGCGAATCGAGGTGTTCGTTTCCACCTGCCGCCGGTGCGATGATGGGCAGCGCCGGCTGCAGGCGATGGAACATTTCGTGAGCCAGCAGCGTGCTGCGTCGGGACGCGTCCTGCGGCAATGGCCAGAGCAGCTGCGTCCAGCGTGTGCCGGACCAGTCCACGGCGGTGTTGGCGACGATCGCATCAGACGGAAGCTGGCCTGTGAACACATCGCCGCGCTCCTTCAGCGCACCATGTGCGTCTGCCTGCGAGGCGATGACCTGCCGGCTCTTTGGATCCACCAGCATCATCGGCCCGCACAGGGATTGACCCCACAATCGACCCCGGTCTCCGTTGCAGAGCTGTTCGGCGCGCCGGAAGACCTCGCGGGCCGCCGCATCGGAGAACGCCTGCTCGTTGGCCATCACGGTTCGTTGCGCACATAGCGCCAGTACAGCGAAGAGCAGGAAGCGTGACCTCATGACGTCCATTCATCCTTGGGGCCCAGCTCTCATAGCATCGATCCCATAGGCCGGCAATGCAGCAAACGTCATGTTGCGTCGCAAGGTGCCACCCACCATTCGCACTGGTACGGTCCAACCCGTTGCACCACCACCGACGGGGACAGACGACGATGCGCAAGGTATTGCTGCTGTTGATCCTGCTGACCGGACTGGCGCCCACCGCCTGGGCCGCTACGGTCAAGACCACCCACCGGACCATTCCCAGCTGGGATGGAACGCCTCTCGGGGCCTTCGTCATCGAACCGCAGGACGCGGGCAGCGGGCGCTATCCACTGCTGGTGATGCCCAGCAGCTGGGCGGTACCCAGCGTGGAGTATGTGGGGGTGGCGCAGTCGCTGGCGCGGCGCGGCTATGTGGTGATCAGCTACAGCTCGCGGGGTTTCTGGGAGTCCGGCGGCAGCATCGACATCGCAGGGCCAGCCACGGTCGAAGATGTCAGCGCCCTGATTGATTGGGCGCTGGACAACACCCGCGCCGATCCGGCCCGGATCGGCGTTTCGGGCATCTCCTACGGCGCAGGCACCAGCCTGCTGGCGGCGGCGCGCGATCCACGCATCAAGGCCGTGGCGGCGCTGAGTGGCTGGGCCGATCTGCAGGCCTCGCTGTACAGCAACGACACCCCCAGCGCGCAGGGCATCGCCTTGCTGGTGGCAGCCGGCCTGGCCACCGGCCGCCCGGGACCGGAACTGACGACCATCAATCGCAATGTACTGGTCGGCAACTACCAGGGCGCGGTGGATTCGCTGTTGCCGGTGGCGGCGCAGCGCAGCCCCGGGTCCAGCATCGATGAGATCAACGCCAACCAGCCAGCGGTGTTCCTCGCCAACGCCTTCAACGACAGCCTGTTCCCGCCGGGCCAGCTGGTCGATTTCTTCACCCGGTTGAAAGGCCCCAAGCAGTTGCAGTTGCGCCACGGCGATCATGCGCTCAACGAAGCCTTTGGCGCTCTGGGTGTTCCCAACGAGGTCTACGATTCGGTGGGCGACTGGTTCGACCATTACCTCAAGGGTGAAGCCAATGGCATCGACCGCCAGCCTGCAGTACAGCTGAAATCGCAGAAGGGCAGCTGGAGTACCTATCCGAACTGGGAGGCGACCAATGCCGGCGCTGTCAGCTATGCGCTGAGCGCACCCAAAGGACTTCTGCTGCCCACGGGCGGCCTCGTCGCGAGCGGCAGCAGCACCGGCTGGAGTTACCGGATCGGCAGCGGGCTGCTGACCGCCGCCAATTCCGGCGTGGCGATGGCCTCCGGTGCATTGCAGATGATCAACCTGCCGCCCGGTGCCTATGTGCCCTTCGTGGGCCGCAACGCCGCAGGTGTCTGGCAGGGGCCGATCCAGTGGAGTGCGCAGCGCCTGGATGGAACGCCGGAGGTACGCTTGACCGTCACGCCCAGCCGCGCCAACACCACGCTGTACGCCTACCTGTACGCCGAGGATGTGCTGGGCAACGGCCAGCTGATCAGCCACAAGCCCTATACGCTGCGTGGTGCCACGCCGGGGCACGCGAAGACCATCGACCTGCGGTTGGAAGCCAGCAGCTGGAACCTTCCGGCCGGCAGCCGCCTGACCCTGGTGGTGGACACCGTGGACCTGCGGTATGCGGGCATCAGCCAGCTGGGTGGCACGGTGACTTTCAGTTCGCCGGCCAATGCGCCTTCGGTGTTGAAGGTGCCGCTGCATTGATGGAAGGCCGCGCCCGTTGCGGCGGGCGCGGTACGCCAGGCAGTAGAACTGCGAGACTGGCGTTTGTTCCGGGGACGGGAAGAATCCATGGTCATTGCTTGGCTGTTGCTCGGTGCAGCGCTTGCGGCACCTAACGCGCAAGGCGCGCCGATCGACTGGTCGGATACGCTGTTGAAGGATCTGGACGCTGCCGACGCCGCCATGCGCGGCAGCCATCCGGGCGCCGTGGACCTGCGCAATCCTGGTTTCGGCGCACAGCTGGACGATGCCCTGGCGCTTGCACGCTCGCGCGCCGAACGGGTCGCCAGCTACCCGGGCTACTGGTGGGCGATGAAGGGCTATGCGGCCTCCTTCAACGATGGGCATGTCAGCCTCAACGCGCTTGCCGATGCTCCCGATCTTCCAACGCAGTGGCCGGGCTTCCTGACCGGCTTCGACGGCGATGCGCAGGTGGTCATGACCGTGGATGGTGGTCCGGGCCATCCGCCGCTAGGCGCGCAATTGCTGTCGTGTGACGGCATTGATGCGCAGACGCTGGCTGTACGCCGGGTGGGTGACTTCAGCGGTCGCTGGAACCTGCAGGCCAGCCGTATCCAGGGTGGTGGTGAAGTGCTGCTAGAACAGGGCAATCCATACGTGCCTGCATTGCGTACCTGCGTTTTCCAGGTGGGCGGACGCGAGACATCCTATGCACTGCGGTGGCAGCCGCTGCAGGCAGCACAGCGCAAGGAGCGCTTGGTTGATACCCGGCGCAGCTTCCGTCCCCCCAACGGCTGGCACGCGATGCCCGATGGCAGTTACTGGATCACCACCAGCAGCTTCAATGCCGACCCTGCGGAGCAGAACTTCAAGGAACTGACCGCGCTGCTTGAGCAGCTTGAACCGCAAGCCGAAGGGCTGCAGCAGGCACCGACGGTGGTGCTGGACGTGCGTGGCAACACTGGCGGTGCTTCGCAATGGAGCATCGAACTGGCGCGATTGATCTGGGGCCGGGCCGCTGTCGATGCGCTGCCCGACCGCAGCTGGGTAGAGTGGCGGACCTCGGAGGGCAACATCGCCCAGCTTCACGGCTTCCTGCAGAAGCTGGAACAGGCGCCCGACGCGTCGCCCGAGCTGCGTCGCATGCTGGAATCGGTGACGGCAGGCATGGCGCAGGCTCGCGGCCGGGGTGAGGCTTTGTGGCGCGAGCCATCCGAGGCCAGCGCAGATCCAGCATCCGCCGCAAGCCAGGCCGGACCTGTGCGCAAGGGCAGGGTCCTGGTTGTGGCCGATGCTTCCTGTGGCTCGGCCTGCCTGGATGCATTGGACCTGTGGAAGCGGCTGGGCGCGGTTCAGGTGGGCGTCGAGACCTCGGCCGACAGTCTGTACATGGACGTGCGGCCGGAGCGGTTGCCCAGCGGGCTGGCCAGGATCTCGGTGCCGATGAAGGTGTTCCGTGGGCGGGTACGTGGTTCGAATGAACCGCACGTGCCCGATCATCGCTATACGGGCGACATGCGCGACACCCGGGCGCTTGAAGCGTGGCTGCTGACGCTGTAGGTGCGCGCAGGACCTCGTGCAGGGCTGAATTCCGCAGGAGAGGATCGCATGAACATCCCGCCACCCAGCGCTGCCAGGCCGCCATCGCGGGCAGGAGCCTTCCGTCGTTGAATGCTGACGCCCGGTGCATTGCTCGGCATGGCGCTGCTGAAGTACATGGTCGGCGTACGTGTGCCGCTGGCCAGGCCGAGCGGCATGTACGGCGGAGCGAGATCAGCGCCGGACGTCGAACTGGTCACTCTCCAGCAGCGCCCAGACATCGGCCTCGCGCACGGGACTGAAGTCTCCGGGAATGGAGTGCTTCAGCGCACCTGCCGCCAGACCGAAGCGCACGGTGCTCTCTGCATCGAACCCGGACGCCAGCCCGTGCAGGATGCCTGCCGCGAACGCATCGCCGCCGCCGATGCGATCAACGATACCGGGCAATGGCCGCGAGGGGGCCTGCGCACGGGTACCGTCGCGTCCCAACAGCAGCGCGCCCAGGATGTGATGGTCTGCACTCACCACGTCGCGCTGGGTGCAGGCCAGCCACTGCAGGTGCGGGAGCGCCGCGAACGCGGCCGCTGCAGCCGCCTCGGTCCGCGCGATGGGGCTGTCCTCGGCGAAGCGCAGTCCCAGCACCAGTTCGATATCGCGATGGTCGGCAAAGACGATATCCGCCTCTGCGAACAGTTCCCGCAGGATGGCGGCGGCGTTGCCGCCCCAACGCTGCCAGAGCGAAGGTCGGTAGTTGCCGTCGAAGGACACACGCACGCCTGACCTGCGTGCGGCCCGTGCAGCGCTCAAGACGGATTCGGCCACATTGGCGCCCAGCGCCGGACTGACGCCGGAAAGGTGCAGCCACTGCGCATCACGCAACAGCGTTGGCCAGTCATGGTCGGCAAGTGCAGTGTTGGCGAATGCCGAACCTGCCCGGTCATACACCACTTCACTGGCGCGCTGCAGCGCGCCGGTGGCCAGGAAATACAGGCCCATGCGGTCGCGGTCGACTTCACGCACACCTGCCACGCCCACACCATGCCGCCGCAGCTCGGCCACGGCATGCCGGCCCAGCGCGTTGCCGGGCACCGTACTGACCATCTGCACATCGTGGCCGAAACAGGCCAGTGAGACCGCCACATTGGCCTCGGCGCCCCCCACGTGGACCTGCAGCTGCGGTGTCTGCAGCAGCAGTTCACGACCGGGTGCGCCCAGGCGCAGCAGCAGTTCACCGAAACAAACGACGCGGCTCATCGGTTCTCTCTCATTCGGTGGGGGTGCAGCCCAGCATGCGCAGATCGATGGCATCGGCCATGCGCCGATAGCCTTCGTCATTGGGGTGCAGGTGGTCGCGGGTGATGTCGTTGGGCAACGATTCCACGGCCTTCGGGTCACGCAGCGCGGCATCGAAATCGATGATGCCATCGAACCCGGTCTTCCCACCGCGTGCCCACTGGTTGATCGAGGTGCGGGTCGCTGCGGACACGGGCTCGTAGCGCTCGGAACCACCGAATGGGGTCAACGTACCCAGCCAGGCGCGGATGCCGTGCGCATGCAGTCGCGCTGCAACCTGCTGATAGCCCAGCAGCATGTCCGCCGCACTGCGTCCAGGCAGCGGCTGCGTGCCACCACCGTGGCGGATGTCATTGATGCCCTCGAACAGGATGACCTGATCGGCATCGGCCACCGCGATCACATCGCGATCCAATCGTGACAGGGCGCTGTGGCTGCGGCCATGGTCAAGCAGCTTGTTGCCGCTGATGCCCTGATTGAGTACCACGAACCGGTTCGGGCAGGCTTGCTGCAGGCGCTGCGCCAATCGCTCCGGCCACTGGTTGAAGGTTCCGCGACGGGCGGTGGCACCTTCCGTGATGGAATCGCCGAGTGCCACGATCACCTGGGGACGATCAGCGCGCTGCACCATCACGGCCGAGAACACGTTCTGCTGGTAGCTCAGCCGCACGCTGTCGGCAACCGATGTCTGCCTGCCGTCCGCTACCCGCACTTCGGTGCGGCGCACCGCCGGGCGGGTCGGCTGCGGAAAATAGGCCGTCACGCTGATCTCCTGCAGCGGCGTCACCGGCATCGGTACCGGGTCGCTCAGCAGCGCGGCACCCACCGGCACCTCGATGACCGCGCGGCCATCCACCGTTACCGGCAGAGGGGCGGACGTGCCGTTTTTCACTCCTGCGCGCAGGTCCTCGACCCGTAACGGCGCCGTGCCGAGTTCGTTGCTGATGCGCAGCCGCAACGCATCGCCACGGCTGCCGATGCGCATGTCCTGGCGCACGGTCTGCGCGGCGAACTGTACGGGGGCCTCGGCGATGCCATCCTTGCGGTCCGGTGCCGGCGAGGCGGTCCACGCGGTGACCCAGACCGGTGCGGCCAACGCGCCAGGCGCGGCCGCGGCGGAACAGATCGTCAATGAAAGCAGGAGCGTCCAGCGCTGCATGGTCAGGATTCCAGTCAGGAGAAGTAGGTGCCGCCGTTGACGTCCAGATTCGCACCGGTGATGAACGCCGCCGCATCCGAGGCCAGGAATACCGCAGCGTCGGCGGCTTCGTCCGGTGTCCCTTGGCGGCGCAGCGGGGTAGCGCCGGCAACGGCCGTGCGCACTTCCGGCTTGGTGAACTCATCATGGAAGCGAGTGGCGATCATGCCGCAGCACAGTGCATTCACGCGGATGCCCTTCGGCCCCAGCTCCTTGGCCATGGCACGGGTGAAGGTCATCACTGCCGCCTTGGCGGTGGCGTAGATCGATGCCCCCGGGCCGCCGCCATCACGACCTGCCTGCGAGGCGAAGTTGACGATGGCCGCGCCGTCACGCATGTGCGGCACCACCGCGTGCGTGGTCAGGTAGGTCGAGGTCAGATTCAGGTCCATCACGGTGTGGAAGAACGCCGGGTCGATGTCAGCCAGCGGCCGACGCTGCACCATGCCACCGGCCACGTTCACCAGCAGGTCGATACGCTCGCCGAACGCGGCCTGTACCGCAGCGACCAGGCCGGCCACGGCGGCGGCATCGGTGACGTCGGCGCGATGCACGATGGCCTGGCCACCGGCCGCCTGGATCTGTGCCAGCGTTTCCTGGGCACTGGCTTCATCATGGGCGTAGTTGATGCAGACGCGTGCACCGGCGGCAGCCAGTTTGATCGAAACGGCGCGGCCGATATCGCGGCCACCACCGGTGACAATGGCCACCTTGTCCTGGAACGACATGCGGAAAACTCCTTGGTTTGCGGGGGAATGGAAGTACTTGGAAAAGAAGGAGACCCAGGCTCAGCCGCCGCGACGGTCGAGCTTCTGGATAGGTCCGGTCCACCACCACAGCGCAGCCAGCGACAGCGGCACCAGCGCGGCAACGAGGATGAAGATCGGGGCGTAGGAATGGCGGGTCAGTACCGGCACCAGCCAAGTGGTGATCAAGGTGCCGGCGACCGCCGCCAGGCCGCCCAGGCCTGCCAGCGTGCCCACCGAACGGCCGTCGAACAGGTCGCCGGGCAGGGTCTGGATGTTGCCGATGGCTACCTGGAAGCCGAACAGCACCGCAGCGATTGCCAGCACTGCCAGCAGCGGCTGGTTGGCCAGCACAGCACCCAGCAGGGCTGGGGCCATGATCACGCACCCCAGGGTGATGGCCAGCTTGCGGGCGCGGTCCACGCTGTGTCCGGCGCGGATCATGCGACCCGACAGCCAGCCGCCACTGAGGCTGCCCAGCATCGCGCCGACGAAGGGTACCCAGGCGAACAGGCCGATCTGCTTGATGTCGAAGCCGAAGGTTTCAGCGAGATAGATCGGCAGCCAGGACACGAACAGCCACCAGATAGGATCCAGCAGGAAGCGGCAGGCGAGCATGCCCCAGCTCTGGCGATGGGCCAGCAGCTCGCGCACGCTGGCTTTGGGCGCCGCCTCTGTCTGTTGCCCGGCCTGGTCTTGCTGGATCAGCCGGCGCTCGGCATCGCTCACCCACGGATGCTTGTCCGGCCCGGCGCGGTAGACAAACAGCCACGGCAGCAGCCACAGGAAGCCGATCGCACCGACCAGCACGAAGGTGCCGCGCCAGCCCAGCCACAGATAGAGGCCGGCGATGGCGGGTGCGGAGACGATCGCGCCGATCGACGCACCCGCGTTGAACACGCCCTGCGCCAACGCGCGTTCGCGCGCAGGGAACCACTCGGCATTGGCCTTGACCGCGCCGGGCCACGCACCCGCTTCGCTGATGCCGAGCATCGCCCTTACCAGGCTGAAGGAGAGCATCGAATGGGTGATCGAGTGCAGCGCGATCGAGATCGACCACACGCTGATCGACAGGGCGAACCCCAGGCGCGTGCCGATCATGTCGAACAGGCGGCCGAACAGGAACTGGCCGACGGCGTAGAACAGCATGAACACCGTTACCAGCAGGGCATAGTCGTCCTTGGTCGCGCCTACTTCCCTGGCGATTTCCGGCCACATCACCGCCAGTGCATTGCGGTCGATGTAGTTGATGACCGTAGCGACGGCGATCAGGCCCACGATCAACCAGCGCACTGCTGAACGCACCGGCACCTTGCGCAGGTTGGCCACCACGGCAGGGCCGTTCATTTTCCGTCACCCTTGCTGCGGTCCATGCGTGCATGGCTGCCGCTCCAGCGGTAGGCATGGTCGTCCACGGTCACGCTGTGCTCGCCCTTGGCGCTGCTGTCGTCGGCCACGCCGAGGGCGATGCGTGCACCGCTGGCCAGGCGCAGTTCGATCACCTCTGCATCGCTGCCCCGGCTGCGCATGATGTCCTTGATGCGGCTGTCCGCGCCGTGCACGTACTCGGCGGTGCCGTTGTACTCGCCATGCGGCTCCAGCACGCTGAAGAAGGTCACGTCCTTCTGGCCTTCCACGCGCTGCAGCAGGGCCGGTTCACGGCGCAGGTTGAACTCGGGATCGTTGGCACCACTTTCCACCAGCAGCGCCTGTGCCGGCGCACTGCTGCCGAAGCGGTAGGTGTAGAAGCGCCCATCCAGCAGCCACGCCAGGGAACGCGATTCGCTGCCGGGCGTGCTGCGTGCATCCAGCCACAGGTGCTGGTAGCCGTTGTCCTTGCCCAGCACCGGGCGCTGGGTGGGAAAGTGTTCTGCCTCGAAGCCGGTGGTGACGATGTGGCCGTTGAAGTGCAGCGGCAGGTCGTAGCGCGCGGCCTTGTCGCCGTGCACCTGCAGCAGGTCCAGCACCACCGGCAGGCCCAGGTCGGGGTGGCGCAGCAGCGCCTGGGTGCGGGTGAACACCACGCCGGGGTAGGCATCGCGCATGGTCGCCGAGGCAACCTGGGTATCGGCATCGGCCTGGAAGAAGCGCACCTGCGGGGCATGCTCCTCGCCGCGCTTCCAGTCGCCCTTGAAGTGGCTCTGTTCGTCCACCACCAGGGTGTTGTGGGCCACGGTCTGTTTGGCCCAGCTGCGGTTCTCGGCCAGGTAGATGCCACCCCGCTTGGCTTCCACGTTGAGGAAGCGGGCGGCGCCGTAGTCGGTCACCACCGGATTGCCGTTGTCGTAGAACAGCCAGTTGAGTTTGTCGAAGTGGCCATGGCCCATGCCCTGCATCGTGTCCTTCTGCACCAGCGCCTGGCCGCGTTCGCCGTTCATGCGCAGGATCGCCAGGCCACCGCGGTCGCCGTCCGGGCCATCGCGCAGCAGCATTGGACGGTAATCGAAGGGCTTGGCCTTGTTGGCGGCCAGTGCTTGCGCCACCTGTAGTCCCTCGGGGGACAACAGCAGGCGTTTCTGCTGCTGGGCCACCGACAACAGGCGGTCGTCACCGGTGCGCGCATAGGCGATGCCGATACCGGCCACCAGTTCCTCGGTATCGATGCCCTTGTCCAGGATGGCATCGTTGATCGGGAAGAACAGGCCGTCATAGCTGGACTGCACCAGCACATCCACCGCCTTCAGCAGCACGCCGTCGCGGCGCGCGAAGATCCTGCGCTGCGGCTCGTTGCGTTCGATGGCGTTGGCGAACAGCAGGAACGGTGCCAGTGCGTAGCGCTGGTAGTACGGGCCTTCCTCGTAATAGCCATCGGGCGAGAACAGCAGGTCGATCTGGCGAAGGAAGCCGAACTGATCGTTCTTCTGGCTGCCGCGCAACGATTTCTCCACCAGCTCAGGGTCGCGCAGCACGTAGCCGGTCATGCCAGTGGCGGCCACCGCCCAGGTGGCATGGTTGTGGATCTGGTCGTAGTTCTTCGGCTCGCTGACGAGGAACTCAGCCATCGGCCGGAACACCTTCGATTCGATGGTGTCGCGGTCCTCGGCGGACAGCGCGTCGCGGATCGCGTCGTAGCCCTGGATGGCGTTGACCAGCCACACCGAATCGTTGAGCACCTGCCAGAACACGCGGCCTGGAATCTGTCCGCGGCCTTCGGGGTGCGGGCCCAGGGTGGGGTAGAGCCTGGCGTACTGCAGCAGCATGTCGCGCGCGTAGTCGACATAGACCTTGTCGCCGGTCAGCCGGTACAGGGTGCCGGCCGCCATCAGGGCCTGGTAGTTGCGCTTGTGCTGTTCATGGGTGCGGCCGCCGCCCTTGTCCTTCGGTACCGGCACGTCGATGCCGGCCTTCATCATCTTCTTCAGCGATTTTTCCGTGCGCGCCTGTTCCTTGGCGAACCACGGGTAGCGGCCGCCTTCGCTGGCCATCCGCTGCCACTGCGCTGCGGTCACCAGCACCGGCGCGGTGTCGGCCTGCCTCGATGCGGCAGCGGGGGCTGCGAACAGCGGCGCGGCCGGCAGCAGGGCAAAGGGGGTGGCCAGGGCCAGGGAGACGAACAGCGGCTGCAACCTCATCGATCAACTCCATTGCGGGTGCGTGACAGGGCAACTTCGCCCACCTTGGGATACCAGTCGACGCCGGTCGCCTCGCGCGCGGTCATCGCCAGGGCAGGATCGGCGCCCACGGCGGGCAGGGCGGGCGCGGCCACCCACAATCCGCTGTCAGCCTGCTGCAGGCTGATGCCACGCCCCTCTACGCCGCCCGGGAATACGGTGCTGGCTGCCGGTGACTGCACGTTGCCACTGAAGTCGAGGCCGGCCAGCGAACTGGCGGCATTCGGCGGGTTCCTGCTGGTGCGGTTGACGATCAG
Organism: Stenotrophomonas sp. SMYL20; assembly: GCF_036320045.1. Taxonomy (NCBI): domain Bacteria; kingdom Pseudomonadati; phylum Pseudomonadota; class Gammaproteobacteria; order Lysobacterales; family Lysobacteraceae; genus Stenotrophomonas; species Stenotrophomonas sp. SMYL20. The sequence goes on from NZ_JAWIRT010000001.1 coordinate 75,719, forward strand.
GTTGGCGCTGAAGCGGCTGTTGCTGGCGGCGACCACGATGCCCTTGGCTTCATCATGGCCGACGCCGAAACTGATCTTCGCCACGTCCACGAAAGTATTGCGGCTGATCGTGGCATTCACCACCGGCGCATAGCCGGACAGCGGCGGATCGGCCTGCGCGTCCATCACCGCCAGCGCGGAACGGTTGCTGGAGCCGGCCAGTCGTTCGAAGTAATTGTTGCTGACGGTCTGGTCGGCATTGATGATGCGCACGCCGCCGGTGCCGGCCTTGTCGTCGCCCAGGAACACGTTGTCGATCACCCGGTTGCCGTTGCCATGGCGTAGCGTGAGCGCGCCGGCCGAACGGTAGAACACGTTGCCGCGGTAGGTATTGCCGCCGGACTTGTTGCTGATGATCTCGGTCTCGCCGTCGCAGCCTTCGAACCAGTTGTTCTCCACCGTACTGTTGGAATCGCTCAACGAAGTGTCGCTGGTGCCGACGCGGAGGGTTTCGCCGCCGTTGACGCCCAGCGCCGGGCGCGGTCCGAACCAGTTGTGGTCGATGCGGTGCTGGTTGTCCAGGCCCTGGGTGGCATCGCGCACCACCACTACCGTGGGCCCGGCGTTGGTCTTACCGCGCAGCTGGCTGTGATCCAACCGGTTGTTGCTGCCATACAGCGATACCCAGTAGTCCTGGTCGCTGGCATCGGGGTTGGTGTAGTCATCGATCACCAGGCCGGTCACCCGGCTGTGGCGGGCCACCGCCTTGCTGGATTCGCGGAACGCCACCACCGCATCACCCGGCGTATAGCCGTTGCGGAACACCAGGTTGGACACCTGCAGGTAGCTGCCCGCCAGGCGCAGGTCCGAACGTCCGCTGAGGACGACCTTGCCGGCGGTCTGCGCGCGCAACACGATCGGCGCGGCTGCCGTGCCCTGGCCTTTCAGCAGCAACCGCGCGTCGGTCCAGGTGCCGTCAGCCAACACGATCTCATCGCCGGGCTGCAGCGCCGAGGCGGCGGTAGTGAACTCAGCGACATCGTGGACGAGCCAGCTGGCTGCACTTGCCGCTGAAGTGGTCAGGCACATTGCCAGACCAGTGGTCAGGCAAAACAGTGAAGGATTGTTGAGCGGATGTCGAGCAAGCGGACGAATGCGCATGAAATCCTTCCAGAGACGGCCGGGCCGTCGTTTCAGGGTGGGTCTGCATACCACTTCCGGGTCCGTTGTAAGCCAGCTTTCGCGCAAAGTCATGCTGCATGAGCACATTAAATTGCATTCAACTGGTATGGATGAAAGGCATTTGAACATTCGCATACCAATTGGTTGACATTTTCATGTCGCCGTGCCGAAGCTGCGTCCCACGCCTGGCATGCAGGCGATCCTTTGGGAGGAGGAAACCATGCGGCGACCCGCCGGAGCAGTGCACAGCATCTCGTTGTCCCCCACACCCCTGATCGTGGCGCTGCTTGCCGTGCTGGCGGGCATGCCCGCGGCCCAGGCGCAGTCCAGCAAGGACGCGTCAGGGCAGGATCCCACCACGCTGGACCAGGTGCAGGTCACCGGCATCCGCGAATCAATGCAGAGTTCGATCAACAAGAAGCGCGACGACACGGTCATCGCCGACGTGCTCTCGGCCGATGACATCGGCGACCTGCCGGCACCGTCGCTGGCCGATGCGATCGAGACCTTGACCGGCGCCGCTTCGACCCGCGACAAGACCGGCGCCTCGGAGATCTCCATCCGGGGCCTGGGCGCCTTCCTCAGCAGCACCAACTTCAATGGCCGCGAGATCACCAACGGCAGCGGCGACCGCTCGGTGAACTTCAACATGTTCCCGGCCGAGCTGATCAACACGGTGGCCATCTACAAGACCCAGCGCGCCGACATCATCGAAGGCGGCGTGGCCGGCACCATCGGCCTGGAAACAGTGCGCCCACTGGAGTACGGCAAGCGTGCAGTGCAGCTGGACCTGCGCGGCAGCTGGGCGGAGTACGACAGCAAGTACCGTGACAAGGACGGCATCGGCTATCGCGGCACCGCCAGCTACATCGATCAGTTCGAGTTCGGCAACGGGCAGAAGCTGGGCATCTCGCTGGGCTTCCAGCGCCTGGACGGCACCGATCCGGAAGAGAGCATTACCAGCGGTTCCACCTGGTATGCCTGCGATGGCACGCAGAACGTGGGCAATGCCAACTGCAACGAAGTGTCCGCGCAGGCCATCGCCAACGGCGCGCCGTACTACCTGGTGCCGAGCAGCCGCATCTACCGGCTCAAGCAGGAGCGCAACGACCGGCAGAGCGAGTTCGCCGCGCTGCAGTGGCGGCCCAATGACGTGGTCGAGCTGAATGTCGACTTCGAGCACACCGAGCGCAACTGGTATGAGAACCGCAGCGATCTGAGCCTGTCCAACGCACGACGCGGCATCACCCAGCGCGAGGTTGACGAAGACGGTATCGTGCGCCACCTGCACGGCAGCACCTCGATTGATTCCACCTCCAACCGCTACTGGCGTGGCGAGGAATACACCGGGGGTGGCCTGAACCTGATCCTGCGCCCGACCCCGGCCTGGGAGCTGTCTACCGATCTTTCCTACTCGCACACCAATCGCCTCGACAGCGAGCGCATGACCCGCCTGCGCGCCAACCAGCGCGACGTCAACAATGCCGTCGTGCCCGGTATCAGCAGTGGTGCCACCGGCTACGTGGACTATGACTGGGACTGGCACGGCGAAGTGCCCAGTGTTGCCCTGGCGCCGAACTTCGACCCCAACAACTGGGACGCCTATACGGGGGCGGCGCGGGTGACCTCCAGCGCCACCGAGAATGACCACAGGATCAAGGCCGGCCGCTTCGATGCCAGCTTCATGCCGGAGTCCGGTTTCTTCACCCGCATCAAGGGCGGCGTGCGCGCCAGCCAGGCCGACTACCGCCTGCGCGACAACACCCTGGTAACCGACTACGACCAGCGCGTGGCGGCCGACAAAGCGAAGATCATCGCCGCCAACCAGGCCTGCCGTGCACCCTTCCCGCAGGATGACTTCATGGATGCCGCCAGCGGCAACACGATCTCCTCGTGGGCGTACTTCGATCCGAACTGCCTGTACCAGTCGTTCCGCGGCAGCCTCGACAGCGGGCTGGATCCGGGTTTCCAGGATCCGAACAATGTCGATATCACCGAGAAGACACGCGCGCTCTATCTGATGGGTGAGTTCAGCAGCACCCTGTTCGGCTTGCCGGTGACCGGCAACCTCGGCCTGCGCTGGGTCAAGACCGATGTTCGTTCTGAAGGCGTGCGTACCGGGCTGCGCATCGAGGACAACGGTGACGGGACGATCCGCCTGCAACCCACCGGCGAGTACAGCACGCAGGTGTTCAAGGCGGGCAACGACAAGCTGCTGCCCAGCCTCAACGCGGCCTTCGAGCTGCGCCCGGACGTGTTGCTGCGGGTCGGTGCATATCGCGCGATGTCACGGCCGGACATTGCCGCGCTGGGTGCCGGGCGCACCATCAACGTGAGCAGTGATGCCACCTACGGCAACCTGGCCGACGCGCTGGATGACATCAGCGCCAGCGGCAACCCCGCCGCGCAGCCGCTGATGTCCTGGAACGGCGACCTTTCCCTGGAGTGGTACCCGAACCCGGACACGATGCTGGCCGGCGCGGTGTACTGGAAGCAGTTCAACGGCGGCACCGCCACTGCGCTGGTGCCGGAGACCTACACCATCGACGGCCAGAGCGTGACCGTACCGGTGCGGCAACAGGTAACCACCGACGAGAACAGCACGCTGACCGGCTTCGAGCTGACCGCCACCCATCGACTGTCGTACCTGCCCAAGCCGTTCGACGGGCTGGGTTTCAAGCTGAGCTACAACTACGCCGATGCCGACTATCAGACCCAGGACTCGCGACTGGGCGAGCAGCTGGCCAGCGATGGCACGATCATTCCGGCCATCGTGCCACCGGCTGGCCTGAGTGGTTTCTCGCGGCACGTGCTGTCCGGCTCGATCTACTGGGACGTCGGGCGCTTCAACATCCAGGCCATCGGCAAGTTCCGCTCGCACTACTACCAGGACTTCACCGGCAACACCGCGCAGCAGAACCGCTACTACGATGACAACACCAGCGTGGACCTGCGCCTGCGCTACCGGGTGAACAAGCAGTTGTCGCTGTCGCTGGAGCTGATGAACCTGACCAACGAGCCGCGCGTGGCCTACCAGCCGCTTTATGGGAACTTCCGCGAAGTGGTGACCTACGGGCGGCGTGCGTATTTCGGTGTACGATACAAGTTCTGAACAGGGCGGCGCGGCCAGTGGTCGCGCCGTCGCTCCAACCGGACCCTTGCCGGCCGCGGTGGCAGGGCAGGGACCCGGAAGGAATCGCCAAGGGTCAGCCGCATGTCCGCCAACCGCCTTTACCAGACCATCGCTGCCAAGCTCCGCAAGCTGATCGAGGACGGCGAATTTCCGCCGGGCTCGCGGCTGCCGGGCGAGCGTGAGCTGGCCGAACGGTTCGGTGTCAGCCGGGTCACCATCCGCGAAGCCGAGATCGCACTGGAAGCGCAGGGCTGGATCGCCATCCGCATCGGCTCGGGCGTGCATGTGAAACCGCGCCCGACGCAGGCGTCCGGCGGGCTGCCGGATGTCAGCGCCTTCGACCTCACCGCCGCCCGCGCGGTATTCGAGGCCGAGGCCGCCGCTCTGGCTGCCAGCAATCTGGATGATGCCGGCATTGCCGAGCTGCAGGCGTTGGCCGAAGCGCTGTGCCGTCGCGACCTGAGTGACGCGGAAGCCGGCGAGTACGACCGCCGTTTCCACCTGGCCATCGCACGGCTTTCCGGCAACCCGGTGGTGGAATTCTTCGTGCAGCAGATCTGGCGCATGCGCAGCGAACTGCCGCGGGTGACCGAGGTCTATGCCCGGGTCTGCCATGATGATGGCGCCAGCCGTGCGGACGAGCACATGGCGATCTTCGAAGCCCTGCGCGCGCGTGATCCGGTGGCCGCGCGCAATGCGATGCGCCTTCACTTCCAGCGCCTGTTCGAAGCCATGCTGCAGGCGACCGAAAGCCAGGCGCTGGAGGAGATCCGCCGCCGTACGCAGCAGGACCGCGAACGTTTCATGGCAACGACGCGGATCTGAGCGCCGCGTTCAACACAATCGGCGCTGCGACCTTCAGCAAGGCAGCTCGCGCTCGAAGCCTGATGGATATGAGAAATGGGCATGACTGCGCCGATGCCCAGCCTGTCCGCAATGCCTACACTGCCCGCGGGTCATAGACGGCCCGTTGAGAAAGCTGCATACACACAAGGAGCAGGGTATGAAGTTCTCGCTGTTGGGCGCGGCGCTGCCATTGGTGCTGGCACTGAGTGGAGTCCCCGGTGGAAGCGTCAATGCAGGACCGATCGCGGGCACCGCGACCGCCACTGTAGTTGCGAAGGCCACGTACGCGTCGGATTCGCTGGAAGCCGGCTACATCGTCGATTGGATCAAACGGAATTCGCCCGCCTACGCGCCGGCGTTGCAGACGGGCGAACTGGCCATCTCGCACAGCTATCAGTCTGCTGGCAGCCTGAAGCCGGCCGGTGCGGCGGGCCCGCCTGTTCCATTGCCTGCACGCGGTGTGGAGGGCGAGGTCATCTCGATCTCCAATACCTTGCCGAGCGGTGCTTCCGAGTCGTGGACATACCGATGGTCGAGTGGGTCGTGGAAGCTGATCAAGTACAGCTTTGATGCATGCCAGGGCCCGGCCAGCATCGGTGCGAAGGGATCCGGCTCGGAGATCGCTGCGAAGGGACCCTGCATCGACTGAGGGTGACCGGTCCTGGCAGAACTGAACCAGGTCTGCTGCAGTACAGTGGTACCTCGGGAGATCATGGTTCCGGGGTGCCGCTCCATACCTCGCCGTGCGAACACTGACCTCGGCGATCAAGCGGAGATCACCCACGGCCCGAGCCAGTCGCTGGGTCATGCAACCCACGCAGCTTCTTCTTGTTGATCTTGCCCACGCTGGTCCGCTCGATCGATTCCACGAAACTGACCCGTTCCGGAATCGCATACCGTGAGATGTCCCCCGAGCGGCTTCGCGCAGCGACCAGTTCGATGATCTCCGCTTCGGTCACCTCACTGCCATGCTGCCTGACCACCAGCGGCAACGGCCGCTCGCCCCATTTCGTGTCGGCGATGCCGATCACCGCGACTTCGCTGACCGCCGGATGCAGGGCGATGATGTCCTCCAGGGCGAGCGAGGAGATCCACTCACCGCCGGTCTTGATCACATCCTTGATCCGGTCGGTCACCCTCAGGTAGCCGCTTTCATCGATGTTGCCGATATCCCCGGTATGCAGATAACCTCCTGCCCACAGTGCTGCAGATGCATCCGGATCGTGCAGGTAGCCCTGGGTGAGCCAGGGTGCGCGCACGACGACCTCTCCGGTGGCGATGCCGTCGTGGGCGACATCCTTCATGTCCGGATCGACGATGCGCAGGTCCACCAGCGGTACCGGTATGCCGGCCTTGGTGCGCAGCGACAGCACCTCATCGGCATCGGTCACGCTGTCCACGTCGATCTGGGCGATGGTGAGCAGAGGGCAGGTCTCGGACATGCCATAGCCGCCGAAGATGTCGATGCCCCGCGTCAGTGCACGCTGCGCCAGCGCACGCGGCAGGGCGGCACCGCCGATGATCACCTTCCAGCCCTCCAGGTCGGTCTGCGCCGCGTCCGGATGCTCCAGCAGCATGTGCAGGATGGTTGGCACGCAGTGCGAGAAGGTCACCTTCTCACGCGCGATCAATGCCAGCAGCGTCGCAGGCAGGTAGCGCCCCGGATAGACCTGCCTGATGCCCATCGCCGTTGCCACGTAGGGCAGGCCCCACGCGTGCACATGGAACATCGGGGTCATGGGCATGTAGACATCGTCACGATGCAGGCGGCCTTGACGGGGTGCACCGCCAAGCGCGGCCATCGCCGCCAGCGAATGCAATACCAGCTGCCGGTGGCTGAAATACACGCCCTTGGGCAACCCGGTGGTTCCGGTGGTGTAGAACACCGTGGCACGGGCGTTCTCGTCGAAGTCCGGGAAGCGGACGATCGGCGTGGCATCGCGCAACCCCGCTTCGTACTCGGTGGCGAAGCCTGGCGGCAGCGGACCGCCTGCATCGTCCAGCAGGATGCGCGTGCGCAGGTCCGGCAGCTGCTCGTCGATGGCGTCCAGCAGCGGCAGGAACTCGCGGTTGGCCAGGATCACCCGCGCCCCGCTGTGGTTCAGCGTGTAGGCGATCTGCTCTGGGGCCAGGCGCACGTTCACCATCATCAGCACCGCACCGATCATCGGCACGGCGAAGTAGGCCTCCAGGTAGCGGTTGCTGTCCCAGTCCATCACCGCCACCGTGTCGCCGTGGCCGACTCCCAGCGAGGTCAACAGGCCGGCCAGCTGGCCGATGCGCGCCTGCAGGGTGCGGTAGTCGAATCGGACCTGGTCGCCGTAGACGATCTCCTGTTCAGGGCTCACCGCCAGCGGCATCAGCAGCAGCTGCTTGATCAGCAGTGGATAGGCATTGGCATCGGGAGTGGGGGCAGATGACATGGCATTTCCTCGTGGGCGGCGTTGCGGTCGCCGGCCTTCTCCGCACCACACTAGCAAGCCCTTCCTGCTGCACCAGCGTACCTAGGTACCTGTTCGCGCGCGCACCCGATTTGATAATCTCGCCAGGACATGCCCACCCTGCTCATCGCCGACGATCACCCCTTGTTCCGCGCGGCACTGCATCGCGCGGCGGAAGAGGCGGTCGCCGATCTGCAGATCAGCGAAGCTGATTCGCTGGACAGCGTGCTGGAGGTGATCGAGAACCAGTCGATCGATCTGATGCTGCTGGACCTGCACATGCCGGGCAACCACGGACTGGCCGGGCTGGCCACGATCCGTGCGTTGCAGCCGGGCCTGGCGATCATCATCGTCTCCGCCAACGAGGAGCCGCAGGTCATCCGGCGTGCCATCGACCTTGGCGCCGCGGGCTATCTGCCCAAGAGCTCGGGTTTGAACGAGCTGCAGTCCGCGCTGCAGTCCGTGCTGGAGGGCGAGCGCTGGATCCCGGCGCTGCTGCGCGAACCGGTGGCACGGGTGGCGACGTTCAGCAGGGATGCCGACCTGGCCGCACGCCTGGCCAGCCTGTCGGCACATCAGTACAAGGTGCTGGGCCTGGTGGCCGAGGGCCTGCTCAACAAGCAGATTGCCGACCGGCTGGGCGTACAGCTGCGCACGGTCAAGGCGCACATGACACGCATCATGGAGCGGCTGGGCGTGCGCAACCGCGCGCAGGCCATCCGCGTGCTGCACGAAATGGGATTGGCCGATCCGTCCCGGCAGATCGAAGAACTGCCTGAGCCCTGACCGGTCAGGGCGTGGTACTGGCCGCCAGCAGGTGGTTGATCGCCCAGCGCAGCGCCAACGGTTTGAACGGCTTGTTGAGCAGGGACAGCCCAACGCCGCGCACCGCCTCGCGCGTATCGCTGCCGGCATCCGCACTGAGGATCACCGTCGGACGCGGCCCATGCATGCCTACCAGCCGCTTCCACAGCGCAACACCGGTATCGCCATCATCCAGGTGATAGTCGAACAACCACAGCGCCGCCTCGTGCGCTGACGGTCCGATGTCATCGGCTTGGCCTGCCGCGATGACATCGCAACCCCAGGAAAGCAGCAGCTGCCGCATCGCCTCCAATGCGTCCGGGTCGTTGTCGACCACCAGCACGCGGACTCCCTTGAGCGCGCTGCTGCCGGCTGCCGGCGGCGAGCTGCGCGGGGTCGCAGGGGGTGCTGCGCGTTGCACGCTGATCGAGAAGGCCGAGCCGTGCTCGGGCACGCTGCGCAGGTGCAGGGGTGCGTGCAGCAGGTCGGCGATGCGGTGTGCGATGGTCAAGCCCAGGCCCAGTCCTTGGCCGTTGCTGCGATCGACCCGGTGGAATTCCTCAAACACCACCGCCTGCTGCTCCGGAGCAATGCCGGGGCCGGTGTCATGCACACCGATCAGCAGTGCCTGTCCCTGGCGGCGCACACCGAGCAACACACCGCCATGGCGGGTGTAACGAATGGCATTGGCCAGGAAGTTCTGCAGCACCCGGCGCAGCAGCAGGGGGTCGCTATGGACCCAGGCCTGGCTCCGCACATGGCGGAACTGCAGGCCGCGCGCCGCCGCCAGTACCGCGAACTCCTGCGCGAGCGGATCCAGGACGGTCGACAGCGCGAAGGGGCGCGGATCGGCGACCAGCCCGCCCGCCTCAAGACGGGAGATATCCAGCAGCCCGGACAGCAGGTCGTCGGTGGAGTCCAGCGCACCACGGATCTGGCGCAGGAAACTGTCGAGGAACTCCGATTCGATGTGCTGCGACATCGCATCGGTCAGCAGCTGCGCCGCATGCAGTGGCTGGATCAGGTCGTGGCCGACCGCCGTCAGGAAGCGTGTCTTGGCAACGTTCGCGCGCTCGGCTTCGTGCACTGCCTGTTCCAGCCGTGCGGTGCGGTCCTGCACGCGGCGCTCGAGGGTTTCGTTGCTGCGCTTGAGCGCTTCCTCGGCACGCCGGAAGGCGGTGACGTCGGTGAAGGTGGCTACGTAGCCACCGCCGGGCATTGGATTGCCACGGATCTCGACGATGGTGTTGTCGGGGAAGATCCGTTCGGACAGATGCGGCGTGCCACGCCGCATGTGTGCGGCGCGACGCTGCAGGGCCTTGTCGCGAGAGTCACCAGGGCCGTCGCCGATCTTCAGTTCGGCCAGCGCCCACGCTGTCAGATTGACCACCGGCTGCCCGACCTGCAGCAACTCGGGCGGAAACTTGAACAACGCGGCGTAGCGGCTGTTCCAGGCTACCAGCTGCAGCTGCGCGTCGACCACGCTGATGCCCTGGCTCATGTTTTCCAGCGCCGCTTCCAGCAGGCGCTGGTTGAAGCGCAGCGCCTGGGTGGCTTCGCCTACAGCACGGGTTACCGCATCCAAGGGCGCGGCACCGCCATCGCGAGCGGCCTCCACCAGCAGGCGCGCCATGCCCGCGCCGACCACGGCGCTCAGTTCGCGTTCGATGGTGATGACCCGGTCGTCGTCCAGCAGCTGCCCGGCATGCCCATCCATCAGTTGCCGGGCCCGCTCCTGGCCGAGGAAGCGTCCGGCCGTCCTGCGCAGCGAGGCTGCTGCCACCGCATCCCGTCGTCGCGGCAACGAGGGACGCACCGCGCGCGACACCAGCGCAACCGTCAGCAGGTTGACCGCCAGACTGGCGCCCATGCTGATGGCGATATGGCCCGACTGCAGGCGCAGCGAGACCACGGACAGCCAGTGCAGGTCATCGGGGCCCGAGGCTGGGGGCGTGGCAGGGATCACCATCGGCAGCAGCACCAGCCACAGCCAGGCCAACGACCCCAGCACGATGCCGGCGATGATGGCCGGAGAAGGCGTGCGCGGGCGATACACCGCCAGCAGGACCGCCGGCGCCAGCTGCGAGAGGGCGGTGAAGGACATCAGGCCGAAATCGCTGAGTGCCTCGGTGTCGCTCATCGCCCGGCTGTACAGCCACGACATCAGGAACACGGCGAGGATGCCGGCACGGCGGAAGGCCAGCACGCGTGGACGCAGGTCGGCCGCCGCGGCACCGCCGGCAATACCGTCCAGCAACCGTGAGCCGAAGCCATGGTTGCCGAGCATGATCGACAGGGTCAGCCCCGAAAGGATCATCATGCCGGTGGCGGCGCTCAGGCTGCCCAGATAGGCCAGCAAGGCCAGCAGGTGGTGGCCGCCGGCCTGCGGCAGCGCCAGCACGTACAGGTCAGGCGACACCGATGCGGGCAGCTGCGCGGCACCGGCCAGCGCCATCGGCACCGACGGCAGCCCGATCAGCAGCAGGTAGACCGGGAACAACCAGCGTGCCGTCCTCAGGTCCGAGGTCTGGCGCAGCTCGACCACGCCGACATGGAACTGGTGCGGCAGGGTGAACGCGGAGATCGCGCCCAGCGCGACCATGGTCAGATAGTCCGGCATGATGGCCGGTGGCGGCAGCTGCGCCATCTTTTCCAGCAGCGGCGTGCCCGCCTGGCGCACCGACAGCGCCGCATAGAGGCCAATGGCGAGCAGCGCCACCAGCTTCAATACCGACTCCAGCCCCAGTGCGACCACGATGCCACGATTGGGCTCGGTAGCCGATGCTTTGCGTGCACCGAACAGCAGGGTGAACGCGGCCATCGTCAGGGCGAACCAGAACGACATGTCCAGCTGCGCGGCAGCAGGCGCGAAACGATCGCCCAGCAAGGCGCCCAGGCCCTGACTGACGGCTTTCAGCTGCAGGGCGATGTAAGGAATGATGCCGAACAGTGCCACCAGGGTGATGGTGAAGCCGAGACCGCGATCGGCACGCAGTCGTGCGACGACCAGATCAGCGATGGTGGCACTGTTGTGCTGCTTGGCCAGCCGCCCCAGGCGGAGCAGGAACGGCAGGCCGAAGGCAAAGATCAACGCCATGCCGGCCAGGGTGGGTGGAATGGGGAAGCCCCATTGCAGTCCCTGCGAGGCCGCGCCGTAGTAGGTCCACGCGGTGCAGTGCACGGCCAGCGACAGCGCATAGATGAGCGGCCATGCCTTCGAAAGCCGGTGCCCCCGGCGCTCACCCCACAGCGCCACGCCAAACAGCAGTGCGGTCCATGCAATGCAGGCGAAGAGGACGATGGAGGGCGTCAACATCGCTCCAGTGTAGGGAGAGAACCGGGCAGGGGGGTGCTAGGGGACGACCACGATCAGTGACAGCTGCTCAGCGACCAGTGCCAGCTCGCCATCGACAACCCGCTCGACGGCCTTGCGCTGGGTCAGCAGCCACTGGCCGGGCTGGCGCGCCTCCAGTGACACCAGCTGCGAGCGTACCCGCACCCCGGACCCGCTGGGTACCGGCGCCAGGAAGCGGATCTTGTTGAGGCCGTAGTTGAGCACATGGGCGATGCCGGGGAAGCCGGTGAGGGCGGCCACATCGTCCTGCACGGTGAGCGAGAGCAGCAGGAAACCGTGCGCGATGGTCTGCCCGCCCGGCAGCTGCGTCTGCGCGCGGCCTGAATCGACGTGGATCCAGTTGTGGTCGCCGGTGGCGTCGGCAAAGGCATCGATGCGCGCCTGGTCCACGTGGGTCACGCCACTCACCCGCTCGCTGGCCGCCCACTGCTGCAACCCCTGCAGCGCGGGAGGCAGGTTGCTGTCTGCACTCACGCCACACGCTCCAGCAAGGTCAGGATCGCGTCACGTGCCTCTGGCTCGGACAGCATCGGAGCGTGTCCCACATCCGGCACTTCCACCAGGCGGGCACTTTCCGAGGTGGCCGCCATCTGCCGCGCGACATCGACCGGCAGGATGTCGGACAGCGCACCGCGCACCACCAGTACCGGCACCCGTGCGGTCAGCCCACGAACCGCACGCCACAGCACCGGCCGCAGCAACCACAGCAGCCAGGGACGTGTCGTTCGGATCACGGCCGGATCGTAATCCAGCTCCAGCAGCCCATCGCTGCGCGGGCGGAAGGTGCGCACCGCCATCTGCCGCCAGTCGTCGGTACTGAAGCGAGGGAACGCGGCCTTGCCGATGGATTCCACGTAAGCGGTGGCCTGCACCAGGTCCATCGGCGGCACCGGCTTGCCGGCGTACTTGCCGATCCGTGCCAGCGCCTCACGCGGCACCTTGGGGCCGGCATCGTTGAGCACCGCGCCCGCGATCCGCTCGGGCGCGCGCGAGGCGAGGGTGATGGTCACCAGCACGCCCAGCGAGGTGCCGACGAATACCGCCTTGGCGATGTTCTGCGAGCGCAGCAGCGCAACCATGTCATCCGCATAGGCACGCGGGTTGTAGCTGGACGGGTCATATGCGCGTTCCGACCCTGCGCGACCGCGCAGGTCGACCGCGATCACGCGCCAGCCCTCGGCGGTAAGCACATCGGCAAGCGCATCGAAATCAGCGCCATTGCGGGTCAGCCCGGGAATGCAGACCACCGTGCCACGCGCTGCCTGCCCCGCATCGGGTGCATGGTCGCGCGCGTGCAGGCGCAACCCATCATTGCTGTTCCAGTACAGGTCGTCGTAAGACTGCGTCATGCAGAAGCTTCCTGGAGATCGTAACGGATGCGCTAGAAATCGTAACGGACGCTGAGGCTATATTGGCGTGGCGGACCATAGAAGCCAATCAGCGTGCCGACCGCCGGGATGTTGTAGCCGGTGGTGCGGTATTCCTTGTCGGCCAGGTTGGTGCCCTGCAGCGAGAAGGTCCACGCATCATCCAGGCGCCAGATGACGCCGGCATTGACCAGCCCGTAGCCCTGCTGGCGGATCACCGGGCTCAGGTCGGTGGTCGGCCACACCTCGCTCTGGTAGCTGTAACTCACCCGTGCCGACAGGTTGCTGCCGTTGGCCAGCTCGGTGCGGTACTCCACGTTGAACGCGCCCGAGAACTCCGGCGCGTTGGTGAACTTCATCTGCCTGGCCACATTGACGCCACGATCCATGTACTCGTCGTACTTGGTGTCCAGCCAGGCCAGGTTGCCGGAGATCAGCCAGTGCTGGCTGGGCAGGTACTGGTACTCGACCTCCAGGCCCTTGACGGTACCCGCGCCGGCATTGGTGAAATCGCCGAAGAAGGAATCGTCGATGCCATCACCATTGGTATCCAGGCCGGTGAAGACCGATAGCTGGATGTCCTTGTACTTGTTGTAGAAGGCCGACAGATTGAGGAACAGGCGCTGGTCGAGGAAGGCCATCTTGCTGCCGACCTCGTAGCTGTCCACGGTCTCGTCATCGAACGGTTCGGCCGAGCGCGGCACGGCCACAGCGTTGGCGCGGATGTTGTAGCCACCGGACTTGAAGCCACGCGTGGCCAGGCCGTAGACCATGATGTCCGGAGTGATCTGGTAGTCCAGCGAGACCTTGGGCGAGACGTTCTTGAAGTTGGTCTTCTTGTCGAAGTCCGCGGTCACCGCTACCGGGCGGCTGAAGGCCGGGTCGGCGTACAGGCGGTTCAGCACGATCGCGCGCTTGTCCTCGTCGGTGTAACGGGCGCCTACATCCAGCTTGAGTTTGCTGGTCAGGTCGAAGGTCCAGTCCGCGTACAGCGCGATGCTGTCGGTCAACACCTTGCCCTGGTTGTCGGCGAACTGCGCACTGAAGTAGTTGTTCTGGATCTGGCCGCCCGCCTCGCCACTGAACTGGTACAGGCCGACCACACCGCGCACCCGGCCGCCGGCATCGTAGTTCAATTGCACTTCGTTGCTGACCTGGTCGTCGTGATAGGTGCCACCCACGTCGGCCAGCTTGACCGGCGCGGTATCGAAGTCGATGTTGGCCTCGCTGTCCGATTCACGCTTGGCGACCACGTACTTCAGTGCAATGTCGTCGTTCGGCCGCCAGTTCACCGTGGCCGAGGCACCCTTGCTCTCCACGTTGTTGAGGTTGCGCATGCCCGAGCGGATGTCATAGCGGCTGTCCATCGGCGGGTATGCGCGCAGGAACGGATTGGGCGCCAGCATCTTCGAACCGCGCATGCCGGACTGGTCATCGATCCAGTCCAGTGCGAACTGCACGTCGAAGTCATCGCCCGCGTACGCGCCGACGTTCAGTCGTGCGGCATTGATCTGCTTGTCGCTGACCGGCTGGCCGTTGAAGGTGTTCTCGCCAAACCCGTCGTGGTTCATGCTGGCCACCGCCACGCGGGCGCGCAGGCCACTGTCGGCGCCACCAATCGGGCCGCCGATGGCCGCCTTCGCATCCAGCTGGCTGTAGTTGCCCACGGTGATCTGGGCGAAGCCCTCGGTCTGGGTGGGCAGGCCGCGCGAGATGTACTTGATCGCGCCGCCGATGGTGTTCTTGCCGTAGAGCGTGCCCTGCGGGCCGCGCAGCACCTCGATGCGCGAGACATCGAACACATCCAGCAGCGCACCCTGCGGGCGCGCGATGTAGACGTCATCCAGGTAGATGCCTACGCCCGGATCGGCGCCCCAGGTGGGATCGGACTGGCCGATGCCGCGGATGTAGGCGGTGACCGTGCTGCTGGCGCCGCGCGCCGCGTAGATGGTCAGGTTGGGCACCTGCGCGTCCAGGTCGCTGATGTCCTGGACATTCATCTTGTCCAGCGCCTCGGAGGTAAAGGCGGTGACTGCGACCGGCACCTCCTGCAGGGTTTCCTCACGCTTGCGCGCGGTGACCTTGATGCTGTCCAGGTTGGTCGGCGAAGCGGATCTGCCTGCCGTCGGTGATTCCTGTGCCAGTACCGGCCCCGTGGCCAGCAGCGCGCCGATCATGAGACTCAAACAATTCCGTTTCATTCGGTCCTCCCCCAGGCATGAGCGTGCGGATGGCCCATTGCCACCCCTGCAGCCAAGGCTAGCGGTGTCATCGGCCAGCAGCGAGTGGACCTAGGTCCAGTCGGCAGCGGCCGGTGGATGCGGATACTGGGCGCGTCCCCAGCCGGAAGCGGTCCCCGGTACTCCTTCATCCACGACTCACGCACGAGGATCTGGCCAAGAAATCCGGAATCGATTCGATCAAGGCGGTACTGCTGGTGTTGTGCAGCTGGCTGGCGATGGCGGGCAGCGCGCTTGCCGCTGGCCCGGCCGGGCATTGGGATATCGGCCTGTACGGCAATCTGTTCGGCGCCCGCGAGTACCAGGTCTGGGTGCCGGCCGGCTATGACGACAGCCGGCCGCTGCCGCTGCTGCTGGTGCTGCATGGCTGTGTGACCGGGCCGAACCTGATGGGCGAGGCGTCAGGCTTCAATGATGTGGCCGACACTGAGGGGTTCATCGTGGTCTACCCCCGGCAGAACGTCACCTCCAACCCGGCCCGCTGCTGGAACTGGCAGCTGCCGATCAACCAGGCGCGCGACAGCGGCGAGGCCTCGATCCTGGCTGGCATCGTGGACAAGGTGAAGTCCGGTTACAGCGTCGATCCACATCGGGTCTACGTCACTGGCATTTCCGCGGGCGGTGCGATGACTTCGATCATGCTGGCCTGCTACTCGGATGTGTTCGCCGCCGGCGCCATCCATTCCGGCGGCATGTTCAAGGGTGCGACCACGATTTCCGGTAGCGCCTATGCGTTGCTGGCCGGCAGCATCTATTCGCCGGACAGCAATGGCCGGCTGGCCTGGCAGTGTTCGGGCTCGCCGTCACCGCGTCCGATCCCGGTGCTGGTGTTCCATGGCAGCGCCGATCTCACCGTCAATCCGGTGAACGGGCAGCAGGCCGTGCGCCAGTTCCTGCAGACCAATGACCTGGCCGACGATGGCCTGGACAACGATTCGGTGAAGTACCTGCCGACCAGCACCTACCAGGGGCAGGTGCCGGGTGGGCGCGCTTACACCGTGGACACCTATGCCTATGGTGGCAGGACGCTGGTGCAGCACTACGTGGTGCAGGGCATGGGGCATGCCTGGAGCGGCAGCCAGTCCGGCCTGCCGTTCACCGACCCGAAGGGACCGGATGCCACGCTGATCACGTGGTTGTTCCTGAAGGACTACCAGCGCTGAGGGGAAGGGCAATCCTTGCCGGTGCGGGAGCCACGCGCTCCCACATCGGTCAACGTGGCTCCTGCGGCCGCTGATCGTCGGCGTCCGATACTGGCTGCCGAGTGCCTCGTTCCGCGAGGAAGCGCTTGGGTGGTGCACCCACGGTCTTGCGGAACATGGTCACGAACGCTCCGGCACTGTCATAGCCCAGGTGGTCCGCAACGGCCTGTACTGTCCTGCCTTTGGCCAGCAGCGGCAGCGCGACCACCACATGCAGCTGCCTGCGCCAGCGCCTTACGCTTAAACCGGTTTCTCCAGAGAACAGGCGCGACATGTTGCGCTCGCTCATTCCAATCCGGCTCGCCCAGACTTCAAGCGTTGCCCGTTCGGCTGGCGTGTCCAGCATTGCGTTGGCCAGCCGGCGCAACCTTGCATCGGATGGCATGGGCAGATGGAGCCACTCCGGTGGCGCGGCGATCAGCTCATCCAGGAACACGGCCATCAGGCGGTCCTGCGCACTGCCGGGCTCGTAGTGCCCGGGAAGGGCGGACGCCCGCTCCAGCAGGGCCTGCATGAACGGGGTGATCGCCATTGCAGCGCAGTGCGTCGGCAGCCCCGGCACGACACCGGGTTCCACGAACACCACGAACCCATGCGGCCGCCCACTGCTGCTGGCCCGATGGGACAGGCCACCGGGAATCCAGATCGCGCCCTGCGGGGGAACCACCCACAGGCCGGCTGCGGTCTCCAGCATGATCAAGCCGCGCGTGGCAACCAGCAGCTGTGCCTTCCGGTGCGCATGGAAGGGCATCTGCCAGGCATCTGGAATGGGGTCCAGCCCAAGCACCATCACCGGAAGATCGACACGGTCCGGGTAGTCGGGCCCAATCTCGCTCAGCCCTGCAATCGAAATCTCCACGGCGGCGCCTAGGTCCGAGAGGGACGCCGCACAGCACGGTGGCGCTCACTGGTCATCGTGTGCCGACCCCGGTTGGCGCCGGTGCCAGACACAGATCAGTCCCATCAGGACATGGACGATCGGCGTGTCCTTTCCTGCGGGCTCGGTGGTCCGTGGCTGTTCAATCACGCTGACATCCTCTCTTGTTGAGGATGGGAAGCGTATGCGGCAAGCCCGCAGGCGTCATTCGACAGTTCCGCCAGGTGATTCACCAATCCGGCCATCTCTGTCGACGTGGCCCCAGGGAAGGGAGGGCTCGGCCCAGGATTACATCGCCGGAACCGTGATCCTCTGCAGGTCGAGCTTGGCCCTCAGAGCGTAGTGCTTGCGGGTGACCGGTACCACGCAGGTCAGGCGCGGGTCGACATAATCCTTGAACAGCGGCGGCCGCGGCGAAGACAGGTAGAACCCGCGATCCTGCTTGACCGCCGCCGGCAGCAGAACCTCGCTGAGGTCGCTGTCGGAGGCATCGGTGACGAGGCAGGGCGCATGGCGGAACCCGAGCCGGCGCAGCAGGTACAGGCGATGGGAGCCATTGGTCAGCACCATGCGCCTGCCGAACCGGGTGGCGCTGATCAGGTTGTCACTGAAACCCAGATAGATGACGACGGCGTGGCTGGCTGCGCCGAACGGCTCGTAGTCGGCGATGGCAGCCGGATCGAGGGTCGCCACATCGAGGAAGCGCAGGTCGCTCGAGGTGGACGCGAAGGTGTAGCTGCCATCGGACTGGGTGAAGCGCACTTCCGGATGTGCATGGCTGCCGCTGCGCGCGACAAGCTGCATGACCTCCTGCGCGCTGGGCGAGGCGGTCAGGGATGCCGCCAACTGGTCGATGTGACGCAGGTTGATGCACTCCTGGAAGATCACCAGTCGATCGATCTCGACCATCTGCCAACTGCGTGGCAGAACACTCGTCATCCGGTGCATCGAGGGTTGCCGCAGCGCCTGCTCAGCCAGCGGCAGCATCTCATCCGGTAACGCATGGACATTGATGGCGTCGGCCTCACCGGCTTCCTCCTGCTGCAGCCTCAGCACCTCGGCACGTGCCGTCCGCCATTCCTCCACCAGCGCAGCCTCGTCGAAGCGTCCCGGTGGGCAACGCTCCCGTACGAAACGGATGAACTTCGGCAAGGGAAACATCCCTTTCAGCAGAAGCGTGGGATCCAGGCCGTCGTCTCTGATCTCGCTGCTCATCCCTCTCGCCTCTCGTAGGTCATATCGACAACGGGCCACTGGCGTCATTCGTCACGCCAAAATAATATGTTATATCGTAACATTCAGGTGCCTTGGCGGCAATCGCCCTGCAATGTCGCGGCGATGGTGGCTTGGCTGCTCCGTATCCAATGCAACGCGATCCAACGCAATGCGCGGGTACATCCACTGACGATAGGAGATGTTCATGAACGAGCTGATTGAGCTGGGTGTAGTGGCAGGACAGCAGAACCCTGAGGATCAGGGCATGGGTGGCGAACTGATCGAGCTGGGCTCGGTGGTTTCGGAAACGAAGGCGCACAACCACGGCACGTTGTGGGATGGCGTGTTCCCGACCACGTCGCCCTGATCTACCGCGCAATGCCGCATCTGCGGTGCATGCCCTGCATGCACCGCTTCTCCGGTTCCGGCGCAGGAGCGCATGATGGAGCAGGCTGCCGCCCCGTATTTCCTGTCAAAGCACGCCCACGTCTGTGTCACCGGCGATGCGATGGTGATTCTGGACCAGGCCACGGGAAAGTATCTTTCCCTTGAAAAACGCGGCGCCGCAGGCCTTGGCAAGCTCGTTCTCGATTGGCCCCTGCAGTCCGATGACGCAAGCACGCCAAGGCTTCTGCAGGCCTTGATCGACCGCCGCCTGATCACCGCGGATCCGCAGCAGGGGAAATCCGCTGCCAGCCCTGCCATTGCGCTGCCTCGGTACTGGGCGCGCGAAGGCGCGCCGCGAGGCCGTCCGCCCATCATGGCGCGCGACCTGCGTCGATTCATCGCCTCGTGCGCGTATGCCGCCTGCAGCAGAACGTTCCTTCCTTTCAGTTCCACGGTGTCGGCCGTGCGCCGTCGGGCGGATCGCGGCCACAGCCGGCCGGTAAGCGCTGAAGAACTGGCCCTGCGGGTGCGGGTGTTCGACTGGCTTCGGCCCCTGGCCTTCAGGAAAACCGATGAGTGCTTTCTCTACTGCCTGGCGATGCGCGGATTCCTGTCGAACTACGGCATCGTTCCGGCCTGGGTGTTCGCCGTCAGAACCCAGCCGTTCGCCGCGCATTGCTGGCTGCAGCACGGCGATCAGGTGTTGACCGACATTCCCTTCAACCTGCGCCGGATGGTTCCCATCCTGGTGCTGTAACGAAACCTGCCATGTACCGATACATCGCCGTGCTCTGGAACACCCACTCGGAATCCGCGACGGCGCAGGCGGAACGCATCGTGGAAAGGATCGGCGCCAGGCTGCCCGGCATCGCCTGCGTGTTGAACGACAATGGCGCGGCGATCCATGTGCAGAGCGACAACCACGGCTATTTCGAATGCAATCGCTCGAACTCGCTGGTGGTACTGGGCAAGCTGTTTCACAAAACGTTCGGCGAAGGCAAAGTGCCTTGCTGCGTGAACCTGGATCCCGCCACAGCGGACGCCGCCTGCAGCAGCCAGGGCCGCAGCATCGTAGAACACTACTGGGGCCGCTACGTGGCGTTCGGCTTCCAGCAGGAAACGTCGAGCTGGTTCGTCCTGCGCGATCCCACTGCGGAGATCCCGTGCTATATGACCACGGTGGGCCAGTTGACGCTGGTCTTCTCCAACATGGAAGACTGCCTGATGCTGGGTCTGCGCGAATTCAGTGTTGACTGGTCCTTCCTGTCGTACTCGCTGCTGTACCCGTTTCGTGATGGCCTGCAGACCGGCTTCCAGGAGGTCACTGCGGTCGAAGCGGGTGAAGCGGTTTCAATCCGCGATGGAGAGCCGGTGGGCCGGCACTGCCAGTGGGACGTGGTGCGGCTGGCCCGCGACGCGCCGATCGAAGATCTTCAGCAAGCCGTGTCGCTGGCGCGTTCCACGCTGCTGGGCTGCATCGGTGCACTGGCCAGCCCGCACCGGCGCATCCAGCTGCAGCTGTCAGGCGGGCTGGATTCCTCGATCATCCTGGCCGGCCTGTTGCAGGCGCCGTCGGCACCGGAGGTGACGTGTGTCCACCACTACGATGAGGGCATCGGTGCCGACGAACGGCTGTTCGCGCGGATGGCAGTGCAAGGGGCCAGTGATTCCTCGGGCAGGCGTTGCGAATACATCGAGTATCGAAGGCAACCTCACTGCGCGCTGGAAGAGATCATGACCTTCCCGCGTACAGCCCGGCCGGCGCATTGTTCCGGCTATCTTCTCCATCGCCGTGACGTGGCCTTCGACGGTGACACCGTGCAGTTCACCGGTGTTGGCGGTGATGCGGTGTTCCTGCGTTTCAAGGGCAATGCCGCTGCGATCGACTACGCCTGGCGGCGCGGCATCGACCGGGATTTCTTCCGCGTCGCATTCGAAACCGCGCAGTCCGGCGATTCACTGTACGGGGTGCTGAAGGATGCGATGGTCCATGGTCTGCTCAAGCGGCCAGGCCGCATCAATGGCCGTTGGGGCAAACCCTGCCCATGGGTGCGGGTGGACCGCGCCGAACAGGATGGCATGCAGCCGGCCTGGTTGCGGCACGCGCAGGCGCAGGGGCATCGCGTATCACCCTACAAGCTGGCCCATATTGGCCGCATGGTGTTTCCGACCAGCGTCCTTGATCCCTTCGAAGGTGCAGGCCACTGGCATGGCGTATCGCCGATCAGTGCGCAGCCGCTTGTCGAACTGTTCGCGCGCATTCCGCTGCACCTGCTCATCGCGGACGCGGAAGACCGCACCATCGCGCGGCGTGCAATGAAAGGCCTGTTGCCGGAGGTGCTGCTGTCGCGGAAGGTGAAATCCTATCTGGATGATCACTCCGTGGCGGTCACCCAGGGGCACCAGCAGTTCATCAGGAATCTGCTGGTTGACGGTATGCTGGCCAGGCGCGGCTATCTCGACAGCGCGCTGGCCGATGCCGGCATCCAGCAGGTCGGCCCGGACCACTCTTCGCAGGTGCTCGGCATCTTCGGCCCGCAGATCAACATCGAAGCGTGGCTGCGGCGCTGGTCCGGCCAGCGTGGCGCGCAGGCGGCCGCCGTGGCCTAGGCGCTGCGGCTCATTTCTTCCAGGTACAGGCTCTCAAGATCGTTCGCGGTGATCGTGCTGGCATCAAGCGTCCTGCGCAGGCGGCCGGCCCGCATCAGGCCGATCGTGGTCGCCACTTCCCGGGCGCGGAACAGATCGTGGGTGGCCATCAGGATCGCCGTGCCGCGATCGCGTTCCCGCACGATCAACTCATGGAATTCGGCTGACGCCGTTGGGTCCAGGCCCGAGGTGGGTTCATCCAGCAACAGGGCGCTGGCTTCCTTGACGATGGCCAGTGCGATGCCGACCTTCTGCCGCATGCCCTTGGAATAGAGACCCACGCGTCGCCCGAATGCGTCGCTCGCCAGGCCGGCGGACCTGAGTGCGTCCTTCAACCGCGCTGGCGAGCGTTCCTCGACACCGGCCAGGCGGGCGAAGTAGTCCAGATTCTCGTAGCCGGTCAGCTCGTCGTACAGCGCGACGGTCTCGGGGATGTACAGCAGCCGCCGGCGTACCTCCTGCGGCTGCTGGTGCGCACTGAGACCGTCCACTTCGGCCGCACCGGAGGTGGGTTTCAGAAAGCCAAGGAACAGCTTGATGGTGGTCGACTTGCCGGCGCCGTTGGCGCCCAGCAGGCAGAAGATCTCGCCGGGCTTCACCTCGAAGCTGACGTCATCCAGCGCCCGATGTGCACCGTGTTCCATGACCAGGCTTTTTGCAGACAGCATGTGGACGTCTCCTCAGGGCGTTGCCAGCCGGCTGCGCAATGCACCGGCTGCAAGCAGGACAAGCAGGGTGGCAATGATCAGTGCGGCGAGATCGGCGAGGACACCACGTTGGGCGACGCCGGCTGTTTCGTGGAACTGGAAGCGGGGCAGGGTGTCGTACTCTTCGAAGGTCTGCGGCGCGTCACGATCCAGATAGGCCTTGTGCAACAGCCGCCGCGCCTGCCAGAAGGAGTGGACCTGCCCCTGGAAGTCGAGCGCGCGGTCGGCATCCGAGCCTGCGATGCGGTCGAGCGTGTCCTGTGTCGCGACGGCCGGCAGCAGCAGCCGCACCTTGTCCAGAACCTGGCGATGTGCGGCCTCGGCCTGCGCATGCGAGGCGATCAGGCGTTCCAGTTCCCGGTCAGCTGCAACCCGATCGGCGTAGGCCTGGCGCACAGTGTCGGAGATGACGGGGGACGGCGAATTCACTGGCGCCGACGTCGCATGCTCGCGCCGCTGGCGCGTGGCGATGTCGGACTGCATCGCCTTTACTTCGGTGGCGAACTGCATCTGTGACGGCGGCGGCGCGATCAGATTCACCGTGGCCAGCGCCAGCGACGGCGCCATGACCACGATCAGCAGCCACAGCGCGCCGGCGGCGATGGCCGCCTCGGTGGTGCGCCGGGTAAGGCAGCCGATCAGCAGTGCAAGGGCCAGCCAGAACGCGCCGTACAGGAGGACGGTCAGGGCCAGCATGGCCAGGCCCGCAGGACTGCGCGCGCCGGCCCCGATCGTCACCGCCAGGAGGATGGCCAGTGCGGGCAGCAGCACCATCAGGCCACGGGCCAGCACCTTGACCATCAGCAGGCGCGTTGCCGACACCGGCTGTGACAGCACCAGCGCCGCGATGCCGCGCTCGCGCTCACGGGACCACAGATCGTGGGTGGCCACGAGAATGACCAACGGCAGCAGGAAGACGATGACGAAGGCGAGGTCGGACCGTCCCGCAGCCCGTGCCGCTGGATTGCCGATGTCGGCCCAAACGTGCTTGAGCAGCTGGGTCGGATCGCCCAGCGCGACCACATCGGCGGTGTAGGGGTAGGCGTCTGCCTGGCCGATCGACAGCGGTGCCATGGCGGCAGGCGCAAGCACCGGCTGGGCGCGGGGCAGCACCGAGGGCGCCTTGCCGACGAATGCCCGGCTGCGTTCCTTCGTCTGTTGTTCTTCCTGCTTGATCAGGGCGATGGCCGCCTCCCGCTGGTCCACCCATGCGCGGCCGTTCCACGCGGCGTAGGCACCCAGCCCGAGCAGCAGGACAAGCAGCACCGGCAGCGCTCGATCGCGCAGCAATCGGCGGATCTCATAGCGGGCAATCGATACAACGTTCATGGCGATCTCCCCAGCTTCCGAGCGGAGATGAGCACCACCACGCAACCCAGCATCAGCCAGACCAGCAGAATGACGAGATTTCCGCGCTGCGCGGTAGCGGTACCGGCCAGGGTCTGTTGCGGTGGCCGGTAGTGCACTGAACGGGTGATGCCGGCGATGTCGGCCACGTGCTTCCCGCCTTGTGGTGCCTTGTGCAGTTTCACTTCCTGGTTGAGTGCCTGGATCAACCGATAGCGGTAGTCCTCCACGCCGCGCAGGAACGCCAGATGCGCCGGGAAATCCGTGCCGGCGAAGGCGCGCGACCAGGACTGCAGCGCCAGCGTTGGCGAGGCAAGACCAAACAGGCGCTGGGTGGCGTCCTGCTGCTGGTAGGTGGCATGCAGGCGATCGAAATGGCGGTTGTAGACGCGCGTCGAGTTGGCCTCGGCAAACTCCAGCGCCACACCGCGGAAGTTCAGCGGCAGGTCGTCAACGCTGTCGACCCGGTAGCGCGCCATCAACGCCGTGCGCAGGGCATCAAGGCGTTTGTCGGCCGGGTCATGGCCATCCGCGCCGTTCTCCGCTTCTTCGGTCACGCCGGTCCTGAACGCCGGTGCCGAAGGGGTCGGGTACAGGGATTCGGCAACCGCAGGCGCCACCCTCGGCAGCAGCAGTGTGGACACCACCCAGAAGCCGAGCAGCGCGACCAGTGACGTCCGTGCCGAGCCGGCAAGTGCCGACACCCCCACGGTAAGTGCACAGAACACCAGCAGATAGAGCAGGTAGGCGGCCGCCAGTGCGAGCAGGGCGGCAAGATCCGTGGCGTCGCCGTACTGGATGGACAGCCCCGGAAGACTGATCAGCAGCATGGCCATCACCAGCAGCAGCGAGGCGGCCGCCAGGGCAATCAAGCGTCCACAGATCAGCACGCCGGCCGAGGCGCCGGTGCCGAGTTCCTGGCGCAGCGTCTCGCGGGCCACATCGCCGGACAGTGTGGCGAACCCGGCCAGGATGATCAGCAGCGGCGCCACCACCTGCAGCGCCCACGCCGCAGAGAAACCCTCGAAACGGCTGAGTGCGGTGCCACCATCCACGGCACGGTGCCGGGCCGGGTTCTGCGCGTGGCCCTCGATGAACACCGAGGTTCCGAGGTAGTCCGTCAGCCCCGGGTCCAGTGCAGCCAGTGGCCGCACAGGGGCAGCAATGGCACGCCCCACATGTGCGGCGCTATGCGGGTCGATTGTGCCCTGGCTGTCCCAGAGCCGCGCCTCTTCCTCGCTCATTGCCTGGCGCTCCTGCGCCTGCAGGGTCAGGCGTGCAGCACCACTGAGCACCGATGCTCCCGCAATCAGCAACAGGGCAAGGGCGAGCCACAGCACGCGCCGCTCGCGCCACATCAACGTGAGCTGGGTTGCCGCAACAGCAAACGCCTGCTGGATGGCCATGACGGACCGGGACAAGGCAGGGGCTTCGGCGCGCATGGCGGCTTACCAGCGGTGGGTCAGCGACATGGACAGGAAGCGGCCCAGCGCTGTCGCATTGGTGGGGTCGTAGCCGGTGTTGATGCTGTTGACGATGAACGGCGGATCCCGGTCGAACAGGTTCTGCACGTTGAACGCAAGCGATGTGCCACGCTGCGGGTCCGCCGATGCACCGAAGTGGTAGGCGAGGTTCAGATCTACGGTCGTCCAGGAGCTGACGTGGGGCCGGGCGACATTGGCGGGGTCGCGATAACTGTCCACGTAGTTCACGAAGATCCCCGCCGCGGCCTGCTGCCGGCTGAGCGTGATGCCGCCGCGCATCTTGAGGTCCACCGGGTAGTACACCGAATTCACCGCATCCACCTCGGGCGACGTACTGGTCACGCGCCGCTTCGACTCGATGATGTACTGCCCGGCCAGGTTCAGCCCGATGTGGGTCTGGCCGGCATCGAAGCCATAGGATCCGCTGAAGTCGACACCACGCTGCCGGGTGAAGGCGTTGTTGCGGAAGCGGTTGTCGAGGATCACCTGGCTGTTGGTTTCGTCCATGCCTGGCGGCAACGCATACGGCCCCACGCGCGAGACGAACAGGCCCAGCCCCGATACGCCCAGCTGGCGTGCCTGCTGGATCTGCTGCTGCGTGGGATTGGTGGTCAGGATGTCTGCGTAAGGTGCGGTGGACTGCAGGAACAGCGACGGGAAGCTGCCGCCGAAGCCGCTGCCGATACGGTCGGCGTATTCGATGTGGTAGT
Organism: Stenotrophomonas sp. SMYL20; assembly: GCF_036320045.1. NCBI lineage: Bacteria > Pseudomonadati > Pseudomonadota > Gammaproteobacteria > Lysobacterales > Lysobacteraceae > Stenotrophomonas > Stenotrophomonas sp. SMYL20. The sequence goes on from NZ_JAWIRT010000001.1 coordinate 101,644, forward strand.
AGTTCGCATCGATCTTGAGCCCCGGCAGCGACGGCGGCGCGAACGAGAAACCGCCGGTCCAGGTCTTGGCCCGTTCGGGGCCCAGATCGGGATTGCCATTGGAGAGCATCATCAGGATGGTGTTGCCATTGGCTGCACTCGGGTTGGGCACGTTCGCCACCACCACGGTGTTGTTCAACTGCATGTCCTGGTACACCGGCGCCCGGTAGGAGCGGCCGTAGCTGGTGCGGAACGAAAGCCCCTGGGTCGCCTCCCACAGCAGGCCGAACTTGGGGTTCAGCGTGGAACCGAAATCGCTGTAATCGTCATAGCGCGCTGCCGCAGTGAAGGACAGGCTGCGCACGCCCGGCATGTCCTTCAGCAGCGGGATGTTGAGCTCGCCGAAGACGGACCTGATCGTTCGATGCAGATCGAGTGGCTTTTCCAGGCCGCGGTGATCGATCAGTTCATAGCCATCGCGGCGGTAGCCCGCGCCGAATGCCGCGCGAACCCCACCGGCGGGCAGGCTGAACAGCTCACCGTCGGCGACCAGGTCCAGGTAACGCGATTCGGAGTTGGTATTGGTGGGCGGCGCGGTACTGGCCGAGCTGCCGGTGATGGTGGTGCGCTGATAGGACACATCGCTCCTGCCGAACCCCGAATCCAGGCGCGCCTGCCACTGACGCGGAAGGTCCAGTGTCAGGCCGGCGAACAGGTCGAACTGGCGCGTGTGCGGGAACAACCGGGTTTCGTCGGCCGTGCCGGAAATGGTGGTGTCCATCTCGCGCTTGGCGAACGAGCCGGTCACGTTCAGGGTCAGCACATCGCTGAGCTGCTGCACGCCGTCCACGTACAGGCTGTGGCGCTTCGAACCGGGGTAGAGGTCGTACGGCTTGACCCGCACGTTCTTCGAGAAATCCTTGTCCACCGCCGGCAGGTTGCTCTGCTTCAGGAACTCGTAGCTGGCCAGCACATGGCCACCATCCCACGACCAGCCTGCCGACTGCGAGGCCTGGTATTCCTCCATGCCGCCGGTGGTCACTGCGCCGTAACGCACAGCGGTCTCATACCCGGTGAAGTCGCGGCGCAGGATGATGTTGACTACACCGCCGACCGCATCGGTGCCATAGATGGCCGAGGCACCATCGGTGAGGATCTCCACGCGTTCCACCGCACTCAGCGGTATCAGCGAGACATCCACGTACTGGTAGCGGTTCGACGAGGTCACGCGGTGGCCGTTGATCAGGGTCAACGTGGTGCCGGTTCCCAGGCCGCGCAGGTTGATGGCGGTGCCCTGGCCGAAGTTGTTGCCGGTATCGCGGTCGACGCCAAGGTTGGCGACGTTGGCACCATTGGCGCCACCGCCGAAGTTCTGCGGCAGTTTCTCGAACAGCTGCTGCACGGTGGCCACGCCGGTGCGGTCGATGGCCTCCTTGTCGATCACGATCACCGGCGAGGCGCCTCCGCCAATGGCATCGCGGATGTTGCTGCCGACCACCAGCACCTTGTCCAGGGTGGCGGTCGGCGCCTCGGGCGCTGCGCCTGCGGCCCGCGAGCGCCGGGCATCGCCGGGGTTCTGGGCGATCGCAGGCACGCTGGCCAACAGTGCAGCGGCAATGCTGAGGGCCATGAGCGCGCGTGGCATGGCAGCGGATACGTTCGTCATTCCCCGGTCCATCGATCCCATCCGAAAGTGGCCTGCGACGTGGCTACGTCGCTCCTGAATAGATATGTTATAGCATATCATTCTGGGGTTGAGTCCACGCCGGAACCAGGCCGATGAAGAAGACTGCTGTTCCGCCGCCCGTCGCTGAAATCCTGGGCACGTACTGGAAGGCTGACCGCAGGCTGCTGCTGCTCATCGCCGGCAGTGTCGTGCTGTCCAGCCTGGCCAATGTTGCGGCGCCCTATCTTTTCTCACGCCTGATCGACCGTCTGCCCATCGACGGGGTCGGCGCTCTCGCGAGCGGCTTCCTGCTGTATGCGGTCATGCTTGGCGCTGGCAGCGCCCTGCAGAACACCGTGCAGTACCTGTCGTTCCTCAGCGGCGAGAATCTTGGCTTCATCACCAGTACCCGCTACTTCGCCCGTCTGCTGAAGAAGACCAACAGCTTCTTCCTGGAGTACAACGCCGCCGAGCTGCAGGTTGCAGGGGAGAAAGGCCGTGGCGCGCTGAAGATCGTGGTGCAGCTGGGGCTGGTGGCCTTCATTCCCAGCGCGCTGCAGATCCTGCTGACGCTGATAACGCTGGGTGCGTTGATCAACCTGCAGGTGGTGGCCATCGTGCTGGCCTACGGCACGGTAGCCGTCACGCTTTCCGCCATCGCTACCCGGCGCGCACGCATCCATCGCGAAGCTGCGGTCGAGGCCGGCCAGCAGAACGCGCGCTTCGTCGGCAATGCCATGAATGCCATGGAGACGCTGCGCCAGTTCGGCGGCAGCGCCTGGATGGTGCAGCGCTTCGAGCAGAAGGCCCAGGAGGTGCGCGACAGCTGGCGCGCCTACGTACTACAGCGGATCGGCTTCATTGCGCTGCTGGGCATCGGCCTGGCGGTCGAGTTCATCGTTACCTTCCATCTGTTGCTGCCGCGCTACCAGAGCGGCGGTCTGAGCGTCGGCGACATCGTCCTGTTCAATCTGCTGCTGCTCCAGCTCAACATGCCGTTCGAGATGATCGCCCGTTCGATCGATGACGTCGCGCGCTCGTGGAGCATGCTGGCTCCGCTTTCCACCTTGTGGGCGGCGCCCGAGGAGCAGCAGGTGGCCGATGCCCAGCGCTTTGCGGGTGAAAACGGCCGGCTGGCGTTCGAGCGGGTCAGCCACCGCTATGGCAACGGTCGCGGGGTAAGCGATGTGTCCTTCGAGGCCGAACGTGGCGGCATCAATTTCCTGATCGGGCCGACCGGGGCAGGGAAGTCGACGCTGTTCAAGCTCGCCCTGAAATCGATCGATCCCCAGCGTGGCCGGATCCTGGTCGATGGCCTTGACCTGTCCCTGATCGACCGTGCGGCCTGGCATGCCGCTGTCGCGGTGGTTCCGCAGGATGTCATCCTGCTCAACGAAAGCCTGGCCGACAACATCCTGTTGGGGCGCGCACGCGATGATGATCGGCTGCAGCGTGCCGCACGCAAGTCTGCGATCCTGCCGTTGATCGAGGCGCTGCCCGAGGGCCTTGAAACCACCGTGGGCGAGCGGGGCCTGAAGTTGTCCGGCGGGGAGCGCCAACGCATCGCGATTGCCCGTGCACTGTATGGCGAGCCGGCGATTCTGTTCCTGGACGAGGCCAGCTCCGCGCTGGATGAGGCCACTGAACGCGAGATCATGGACCATATCCGCGCACTGGCGAACGATGTAACCGTAGTGGCCATCACCCATCGGCGCGGTATCGTGAGCCCGACTGACCGGGTGATTGATCTCAGGGGCGATGCTTAGGGCCAGGAGGCGCTCCGCAGCCAGCGTGTTCGCCTCCACAATCGGCTATCGTGAGCGCTCTTTCCTGATCGCCCTTCAAGCGCCAACGCATGGAAGCCACTTCGATGACCGTTCGAAACAGACGTTGGTTTCATGCCTTCGTCGTGTCCGTCGTACTCCTTGGTGCCGGATGCACGGGCGGGAAGGCGCCATCGAAGGAACCGGGGGCAGAGATCGACGAGGTTGCGCAGACCCTGATCGAGCAGCCCTTGCTGCACTCGGCCTCCATTGGCGTGGTGTATCGGGGCAGGACCTTCATCCGCCATCGCGGCGATATGGTGGCCGGTACAGCCGGCGCGCCGACCGATGCCACGCTTTATGAGATCGGCTCACTGAGCAAGACGCTGGCCGGCACCTTGATGGCCAATGCGGTGCTGGAAGGCAGGGTGGGCCTGGAGGATGACGTTCGCACGTACCTGCAGGGCGACTATCCCAACCTGCAGTACCAGGGCCAACCCATCCGCGTCCGCCACCTGCTGTCGCACACCAGTGGCCTGCCGAACATGCTGCCGGAGCGCGCGAACACGGTACTGGAGGACTTTACCGATCACCGCACGCCGGGCGAGCTCAATGCGCTCTACGCGCGCTACGGCAAGCCGGATTTCCTCCGGGACCTGCACGCTGTGCAGATCCCGCGGATGCCAGGCAAGGAGTACGCCTACTCCAGCGCAGGGACCGAGCTGGCGGCGCATGTTCTGGAGGTGGCCTACAAGACCGACTACGCGTCACTGCTGCGTGGCTTCTTCAGCGACTCCGCGGCGATGACCGGCCTCCGGATCAGGCTGGATGATGCCGAAGCGCCGCGGTTGGCGGCCGGCTATCACAGCGACAATCCCGTACCGACCACGCCGATGCCGCAGTTGCCATGGGGCGCTTCCGGAAACGTCAAAGCAACCGTCCCGGACATGGTGAAGTACCTTCGGTTCCAACTGGCCAATGGGCCGGTGGTAAAGGAATCGCATCGCGCCCTGGCCAGATTCGACGACGAGTTCAGCATCGGCTACTTCTGGAACATCGTCGCCGGCGATCGCCAGAAGGGCGTCTACTATGCCCATCACGGTGGCGTACCGCGCTCACAGTGCTACATCTACATCATGCCCGAGCACGATCTGGGCATCTTCGTGATCACCAACCAGAGTGGCGACCAGACCGCGCATGCCATGGAAGCGGCGATCGATGCCCTGGTCGGGAAGATTGCTGCAGGCAAGACCCCATAGTCCGGGTGGCGCCCGGCAGCCCCCGGCTAGAGCAGCAACAGTGCCCCGATCAGCGCAGGCGGCATCACCAGCGCGCCGACGCGCAGGAAGTCGAGCGCGCTGACATGCTCGCCCTCGCGGCGCAGCGCCACCAGCCACAGCATCGTGGCCAACGAGCCGGTCACCGACAGGTTGGGGCCCAGGTCCACGCCGACCAGCAATGCGGCGCGCGTCTGCGCCGGCAGGTCGGCCATCTGGCCCAGCGAGCCTGCGGCGAGGCCGACCGGCAGATTGTTGGCCACGTTGCTCAGCAGCGCGGCCGCGGCACCGGCCAGCCAGCTGGCCCGGTGTGGCGATGCCTGCGCCACGGCCTGCAGCGCGCTGGCCGCCGCCTGGATGACACCGGTCTGTGCCACCGCTTCCACCAGCACGAACAGGCCGGCCACCAGCGGCAGTACGCCCCATGACACATGGCGCAGCAGCGGCAACGGGCTGCGTCGTTGGCGCATCGCCACCAGTGCCACACTCAGCGTGCCTGCGCAGAACGTGGCCAGGCCGAGTGGGCCGTTCAGTGCGGAGGTCACCAGCAGCACGGTGCCGGTGAACAACACGCCCAGCGCGCTCAGCCGCCCGCCTTCGGTCAGCGGGCGATGCGCCGGCGCCGCCACCAGCGGCTGCGCGATCTCGCGCCGATGCACCCAGCGCAGCACCAGATAGGTGGCGCCGATCGCGGCCAGCGACGGCAGCGCGAACTGTGCCAGCCACTGCATCAAGGGCGGCATGTGCTGGCCGTACACCACCAGGTTGGCCGGGTTGGAAATGGGCAGCACGAAGCTGGCCGCATTGGCGATGAACGCACAGACGAACAGATAGGGCAGGGGGTTGGCACGGGCCGCCTTGCAGGCGGCGTAGACCGCCGGGGTCAGCACCACCGCCGTGGCATCGTTGGAAAGGAACACGGTCACCAGCGTGCCGACCAGGAACACCAGGTCGAACAGGCGTCGTCCCGAGCCACCCGCATGGCGGACCGCGTACAACGCCAGCCAGTCGAACAGGCCTTCGCGCCGGGCCAGCTCGGCCAGCACCATCATGCCGACCAGGAACAGATAGACATCGCGGCCCTCGGCCACCGCGTGCAAGGTCGTGCCGAGCGACACCGCTCCCAGCAGTGGAAGCAGAAGGGCAGCCCCCAGTGCCCACACATATTCCGGAATGCGGAACGGCCGGAACAGCAGGCCGACGGTGGCAACGACCACGGCCGCCCAGATGAGGAAAGAGGAGTAGGAAACGAGCATCGGGCGGGGGGTCTCAGCGGCGCCGACGCGTACCTCGCAGGAGCGCGCCCGCTGCAATCACGGTGGTTCGGGGAAGGCGGCATCATACCCTGCGAGCCGCACCTGGGCTGTAGCGCCGAGCCCAGGCTCGGCTGTTTGCCGCGTGCCGCTGGCACGCACGCTCCGCGAACGTTTTCTTCGGGCGTTCTTCACCACCACCCCGCATAAGGTGGGAGCCATTCAAGGCGTTGCGGTGGACTCAACGATGTTCGAATACCAGGACTGGACCTTCAACGCCAATGGCCGAACCCTGGTGGCCCGGGTGGAACTGGATGGCGACGGCGGCGGCACCATCAACCGTTACCGGCTGTCCCCCGGGCCTGCCCAGTCCGGGCTGTGCATCAAGGTGGCCTCGCAGGAGGAAGCCGCCAAGAGGCTCGAAACCGAGGTGGAGAAACTGCTCGGCCCAGAGTGGTAAAGAGGGCTTCGCTGCGGCAGAAGCGTTGTGAGGTTGCCAGCGCCACTCCGCAATCTCAGTCCATGCGACGGCCGACCGTATTCTTCCGGCCATGCATTCGCCCTCCAGCCCTCCCGATTTCATGACGGCCCGCCGGCCCTCCGGCTGGGTGCAGAGCGGTGACCGCTGGGACCTGTGGTGGAACGGCCGCTGCGTGGCCAACATCGTGCCGCATGCCGTGCTCGGTGTCCGCCTGTTCCTCGACGCGCGGAAAATGTCACAGACCAAGGTGGTGGCTGCCCCAAATGCGCGGCAGGCCAAGCGCTACGCCGAACGCTGGTGCGCCGCCCGGCTCTGCCCGCAGTTGCGGTTGCGCGATGCGGTGGCGCGGCTGTTGGATGCCGGTACTCCACCACCTTCCGCGCTCACGCGGGAGCAGCGGCAGCAGGCCCGCCGCCTGGCCGAGGCCGGGTCGCGCGAGATGGGCCGGATCAAGGAGGCGCTGGCGCTGAGACGGACCCCTGCGATGTCGCGAGCGCAGGAGCAGGCACGCCCGCTACCCAGATAGAACCTCGGCCACGTGGTCCTGCGCGCACCTATAATGCCGCCCCCGGCCCCGATCACTTGCTGATCAAGGCACCTGCCGGGTCTACCTGCGGCATCCATCTGGAGTTGATCAAGAATGCAGACGTTCACGGAAGAATGGATTGGCGCCCTGCGGCGCGTCGCACTCTGTGCGGGACTGGCTGCCCTGGCCTGCAGCACGCCTGCGCTTGGCAATGACAACGCAGCCGAGCGGGATCGCGTGATGGCTGCGGCGAAGACCGGCAACGCGGAAGCCCAGAATGAACTTGGGGACAGGTATCTGCGCGGCGCAGGCGTCGACAGGGACGCAGCGAAGGCAGCGGACTGGTACCGCAAGGCGGCCGATCAGGGCTATGCGCCGGCACAGTCCATGCTGGGTGTGCTGTATCTGCGAGGCAATGGCGTGCCGAAGGATTCCGCTCAGGCCCTGCACTGGGTACGCAAGGCTGCCGATCAGGGCAATGCGGACGCACAGTCCGATCTCGGGATCATGTACCTGCAGGGCCTGGGCCCGCAGCAGGATGATGCCCAGGCTGTCCTGTGGCTCCGCCGAGCCGCTGAACTCGGCTCGCCGGCCGGGCAGTACAGCCTTGCCAATCTCTATCAGAAGGGACGCGCCGGCCTCACGAAAGACGAGGCCCAGGCCATGCAGTGGTATGCCAGGGCAGCCGTGCAGGAGCTCGGCCTAGCGGGAGTCAAGGAGGCCCGTCTGGAGCTGTGCCTGAATCGCAAGGAGAACGAGGTGTGGTGTGCCGAGATGGACACGCCCGGCGCGTTTGGCCCGGTTGAAGCATTCACAGCGGCTGCCGATGGCGGTGATGTGGAGGCGCAGACCAGGCTCGCCCTGATGTATGCCAAGGGTATCAGCGTACAGAAGGATGAAGCCCGATCCGCCGACCTGTATCGCAAGGCGGCAATGGCGGGCTACGCGCCTGCACAGGCCGAGCTGGGATACCTGTACTCCATCGGGCATGGGGTGCCCAAGGACCAGGATGAGGACATCTACTGGACTTGTGAGGCTGCAGCGCAGGGAAATCGCAGGGCGATCCGCAATCTGGCCATCAAGCAGACCTACGATCTGTTCGATCCGAAGGAGTGCCCCGAGCGACGCGCGCGCAAGCGCTGAGTGCCGATGCGTCCGGACCCCGCATAGAGGTCCGGACGCTGATCTCTTTCAGCGACTACGCCGAGAGCTCCTCACGCACCATCCTGGCCCCTTCGCTGAGCGCACGCAGCTTGCCCCGTGCCACGTCACGGGCCAGCGGCGCCATGCCGCAGTTGGTGCTCGGGTAGAGCTTGTCGGCGTCCACGAACTGCAGCGCCTTGCGCAGAGTGTTGGCCACTTCCTCGGCCGTCTCCACCGTGCTGGAGGCCACGTCGATGGCGCCCACCATCACCTTCTTGCCGCGCACCAGCTCGATCAGATCGATCGGCACGTGCGAGTTGTGGCATTCCAGCGAGATGATGTCGAGGTTGGAGGTCTGCAGCTTCGGGAACGACTCTTCATACTGGCGCCACTCCGAGCCCAGCGTCTGCTTCCAGTCGGTGTTGGCCTTGATGCCGTAGCCGTAGCAGATGTGCACGGCGGTCTCGCACTTCAGTCCTTCGATCGCACGCTCCAGTGCGGCCACGCCCCAGTCGTTCACTTCGTCGAAGAACACGTTGAAGGCGGGCTCGTCGAACTGGATGATGTCGACGCCAGCGGCTTCGAGCTCCCTCGCTTCCTCGTTGAGGATCTTCGCGAATTCCCAGGCCAGCTTCTCTCGGCTCTTGTAGTGCGCGTCGTACAGGGTGTCGATCATGGTCATCGGCCCGGGTAGTGCCCACTTGATCGGCTGCGTGGTCTGCCGGCGCAGGAACTTCGCATCCTCCACGAACACCGGCTTGGGGCGGCTCACGGCGCCGACCACGGTCGGCACGCTGGCGTCGTAGCGGTTGCGGATGCGCACGGTTTCGCGCTTCTCGAAATCGACGCCGTTGAGGTGCTCGATGAACGTGGTAACGAAGTGCTGCCGGGTCTGCTCACCGTCGCTGACGATATCGATGCCGGCGTGCTGCTGTTCCTGCAGGGACAGGCGCAGGGCATCCTGCTTGCCTTCGGTCAGTCCTTCATCCTGCAGCTTCCAGGGCGACCAGAGCTTTTCGGGCTCTGCCAGCCAGGAGGGCTTGGGCAGGCTGCCGGCGGTGGAGGTAGGGAGCAGTTTCTTCGTCGACATTGCGTTCTGTGTCCTGGGGCGAATGGAGAATCGGTAAATCAGCGGGCAGTCCACTGCTCAAGCACGGCGCGATACGGCTTGATGAAGTGCTCTTCGGTGAATTTGCCCTGCTTGACCGCCAGCTGACTGCGCTCTTCGCGGTCGTAGACGATGCGGGTGGAGGAGTAGTCCTGGTGCTTCAGGCTGGGCTGGTAGACCTTGCCGGCCACGGAATTGGCGTTGTAGATCTCCGGCCGGTAGATCTTCTGGAATGCCTCCATCGTGCTGATGGTGCCGATCAGTTCCAGGTTCGAGTAGTCGCCCAGCAGGTCGCCCTGGAAGTAGAACGCCAGCGGCGCGACGCTGCCCGGCGGCATGAAATAGCGCACCTGCAGGCCCATCTTGTCGAAGTACTGGTCGGTGGGGGAGAACTCGCCCTGGCGATACTCCACGCCCAGGATGGGATGGTGGTTCTCGGTACGATGGTAGGTCTTGCTGCTGGAGACGCTGATGCAGATCACCGGCGCCTTGCTGAAATTGGCGCGGTAGGCCTCCGATTCCAGGAAGTGCTGGAACAGCTTGCCGTGAAGATCACCGAAGCCTTCCGGAATGCCGAAGGTGGCCTTTCCCTCGTTGCTGGCCGGCAGTACCACGCTGAAGTCGTAGTCGCGCACATAGGACGAGAAGTTGTTGCCGACGATGCCCTCGGTGCGCGCGCCGGTGTGCGTGTCGACAATGGTCGGGCGCAGCACTTCGATCAGCGGGAACGGATCGCTGCCATCGGCTCCATCGATGTGCATCTCCACCGAGATGATGTCCAGCTCAACGGCGTAGCGGTCCGCACTCGGGTTGTCCCAGTGCGCCAGGTCGTTGAAGCGGTTGTTGATCATGCTGATCGTGTTGCGCAGGTTCTCCCGGCGGGACTCGCCGCGAGCGAGGTTGGCGAAGTTGGTGGTGATGCGCGTGCCGTCAGCGGGCTGGTAGTCCTCGTTGAAAGGGATGCGCGTGATGCTGAAGGTGAAGTTCTCGGTCGTCATGGGCGGCGTTCCGGGTTGCGGAGGTGACATCCGAATGCGGGTCGCTGGCATTCGGCATTCAAAGGACTGCAGCGGCCTCGGCAGTGGCAGGCGCTGCGCGATGGGACAGGGCAAGCAGGGGCATCGCCCGCTGCACCGCCAGCCGTGCGCGCTGGATCAGAGCGTCGTTGTGCACGCGGCCCTCGGCGAAATCGCGGTCGGTGGCGTAGACGCCGAGGGGTAGGGTGCGCGCCTGGAAGAAGCTGAAGAGCGGCCGCAGCTGATGATCGATCACCAGTGCGTGGCGCTCGCTGCCGCCGGTGGCGGCCAGCAGGATGGGGGTGTCGACCAGCGCATCCTGGTGGATGAAATCGAAGAAGTGCTTGAACAGGCCGGTGTACGAGCCGCGGTAGACCGGCGTGGCCACCACCAGTACGTCTGCCTGTTCAACGGCCACCAGCTGCCGCTCCACAGCCTCGGGCAGCTGCGAGCGCCACAGCGCACCGGCCAGCTGCGGCGCCAGTTCGCCCAGCTCGATCAGGTGCGGCTCGCAGGCAACGTCCTCGCCGATCAGGTCCAGCAGGTACTCGGCCAGGGTTGCAGCCCTGGAGGGGCGCTGCAGTCCGCCTGAAACGGCGACGATACGGAGGGGGCGGGTCATCTGTTCGCTTTCAGCAGGGGAGGGGCTCCTTCGGGCAATCTGCGGGGGCGCAGTCCTGCAGGCCGGCGAGGTGACCGGGCTGGCAGGCAACCGAAGGCATGACCCGATCCTAGCCATGCCCTTCCATGACGTAAAATGGTATTACTTCACCAATCCATGAGCGGGATTCATCGTCATGCTGGAACGGATCCACCTCAGCATCGTGCAGCAGGTCGAGCAGCAGGGCTCGCTGACCGCTGCCGCCGGCGTACTCAACCTGACCCAGTCAGCCCTGAGCCACAGCATGAAGAAACTGGAACAGCAGCTCGGCACCGATGTCTGGCTGCGCGAAGGCCGCAGCCTGCGCCTGACCCAGGCCGGGCAGTACCTGCTGGCGGTGGCCAACCGCGTGCTGCCGCAGCTGGACCTGGCCGAAGAGCGGCTGGGCCAGTTCGCACAGGGCGAGCGCGGCGCACTGCGCATCGGCATGGAATGCCATCCCTGCTACCAGTGGCTGCTGAAGATCGTCTCGCCCTACCTGGCCGCCTGGCCGGACGTGGATGTGGACGTCAAGCAGAAGTTCCAGTTCGGTGGCATCGGCGCGCTGTTCGGCTACGAGATCGACCTGCTGGTCACGCCCGATCCGCTGCTGAAGCCGGGCCTGAAGTTCGTGCCCGTCTTTGACTACGAGCAGGTGCTGGTGGTGGCCAAGGGCCATGCACTGGCCAAGGTGGACCACGTAAAGCCGCGCCAGCTCGGCCAGGAAGTGCTGATCAGCTACCCGGTACCGTTCGAGCGCCTGGATATCTACAACCAGTTCCTGCTGCCGGCCGGCATTACGCCGCGGCGCCACAAGACCATCGAAACCACCGACATCATGATGCAGATGGTGGCCAGCGGCCGTGGTGTGGCCGCGATGCCGCGCTGGCTGGTGGAGGAGTATGCCGCGCGCATGGACGTGGTGCCGGTGCGCCTGGGGGCGAAGGGCATTCCCAAGCAGATCTACCTGGGCGCGCGCGAGGCGGATACGGGTATCGACTATCTGCAGGCCTTCGTCGAGCTGGCGCGGAACAGCACGCCGATCGCCGGCAATGCAGGCGGAGCCCGTTGATGCCCGCACCTGGATCGCAGCGGGCGGACGCCTTCATCGACGCGTTTTCTCTGGAAGTGAGCGCGAAGGCCATGCCGGCACTGCGCGCGGAAGCGGAGCGCATCGCTCCGGGAACGACGATCTCGATCCCTTACCTGGCGAGCGAGGACGACGACGCCCGGCTGGCGGCCGCGCGCACGGTGCGCGAACTCGGCTTCGAGCCGATGCCGCATCTCTCTGCCCGCCGCATCGGGTCGCGTGCGGCACTTGAGCGGTTCCTGGAACGCGCCGCCAGCGAAGCGGGGGTAGAGACGTGCCTGCTTATCGCGGGTGATCTTTCCACGCCCGCAGGTCCGTATGCCGACAGTACTTCGATCATCGAGACTGGCCTTCTTGAACGTTGCGGCATCAAGGTTGTTGCCATGGGCGGGCATCCGGAAGGGCATCCGGTGATGACCGCCGAGGATCGATGGCGCGTGTTGGAACGCAAATGCCAGGCCATCGAAGTGCAGGGCATGGCGCCGTTGATCATCACCCAGTTCGCCTTCGATGCCGATATCGTGCTGGCCTGGCTGGATGCGCTGCGCGCCCGTGGCATCACGGTGCCAGTGCTGGTGGGCGTGCCGGGGCCGGCCAGCATTGCGCGGCTGGCGCGCTACGCCGCGATGTGCGGCGTGGGTGCCAGTGCATCGATGCTGGCGCGGTACGGCATCTCGATCGGCCGGCTGCTGGGAACGGCAGGGCCGGAGGTGTTCATGGATCGCCTGCTGAGTGGGCTGACGGACGCCCATGGCCCGGTCAGCCCGCACTTCTTCCCGTTCGGTGGCATTGCGCCATCACTGGGCTGGATAGAGCGGTACCGGCGGCGCACGTCGGCCGCCAGCGTTTGATGCTCTATCGATGATCGCGTGGCTGGGCCCTTCAGCCCGGCAGTTCGCACTTCATCTTGCCGTCCACGTAGTACGGCTTGGGTACGTTTGGGTTCTCGCTGGTCTTCTCGAAGACCACCTCGAAGGAAGCCGCATCGGGCGAGCCCTTGCGGTCGGTGCACGCGTCCTGCAGCTTCTTCTTGACCGCCGCGATGCCCGCATCGCGATTGGCGCCGTCGGCGCTGTTGGTCAGGTTCACGCTCTCGGCGGAGGCCAGGGGGCTCAGTGCCAACAGGCAGCCGGTCAACATCAGGGTGCGCAGCTTGGTCATGGTCATACCTCGTGGGTCTGCAATGAGGTCCCAGCATAGAGGCAGGCTGTTAAAGGCCCGTGGCCGCCCCGGTTTCGTAGCCGGTTCTGCGGCATTCGTCGTCGAACACGTGAGGTTGGTCGGACGTTTTCCCTTCGCGGGAGGTGTTCGGCTAGGCTGCAGCGACTGACCGCAAGGATGAAGGCCCCCATGATCCGCTGGCTGTTCCTCGCGCTTGCCGCGCTGCCGCTCGCTGCCGGGGCCGTGGTCATCCGCCACGACGTGGACGATGCCCGCTACCGGATCGAGGGATCAGAATTTCCCGCCCTGGCCGACATGCCGGGTGAAGGGCAGGGCGTTCTGATCGCCCCACAGTGGGTGCTGACGGCAGCGCATGCCGCACCGATGGAAGGGATGGGGCTGACCATCGCCATCAACGGCAGGGACTACGGCGTGGAGCGCGTGTTCGTGCACCCCGGCTACAGCAGAATGCCTGACGCATTGGGCAAGGAGGCTATGGCAACGGGAAGCCCGGCGAAGATCCACGCGTTCCTGGCCGGATCGGATGACATTGCGCTGATCAGGCTCACAGCCCCAGTGAGCGACGTGCAGCCCGTGGCGCTGTATCGCGGCAGCGCCGAGGTCACGCAGATCGCCGCCTTGATCGGGAAGGGCGCCACTGGCAATGGTGCGATGGGACTGGTGCCGGGCGGACCGCATCGCACTACGCTGCGGCGGGCATACAACGCGATTACCGGCGGCAATGATCGCTATCTCTGGTATCGGTTCGATGCCCCGCCACAGGGCCTGCCGCTTGAAGGTGTGCTCGGTAACGGGGACAGCGGCGGCCCATTGCTGATCAAGGATCACGGCGTCTGGCAGCTGGTGGGGCTGGGCTCCTGGATCACCGCGGTTCCCGAGCATGCCCTTGAGGCCGGCTTCTACGGGCAGGTGGTGCACAACGTTCGGGTATCGCGCTATGTGGGTTGGATCGAGAGCGTCCTGAGTGCGCCCGATTACCGCCCAGTAACACCCGAAGACTGACAGCTGTCACTGGCTGCAACCCGGGCGGAAGCGAATAGTGGGCGCCAAGGCGAGGGCACCTCGCCACCAACCACCAAGGCGACCGCTCATGAACATGCTCCAGCAACTCACCACGCAGACGCCGATCTGGGTCTGGCTGCTCCTGGCGTTCCTGGTCACGCGTGGCATCGCCGCCATGAAACCGGGTGAGACTTCGTTACAGAAGCTGGCGATCGTGCCCGTCCTGTTCGCCGTGTGGGGCGCGTGGTCGATCAGTCATCGCTTCGGCGCCTCGCTGACCGCCTGGGGCGAGTGGTTGGTCGGCATCGGCACCGGGGCAGCACTGGGATGGCTGCTGCTGGGCCACGTGAAGCTGACCCTGGATGGCGCTACCGGAAAGCTCTGGCGCAACGCGGACTTCAGCCTGCTGCCGCTGCTGCTGATCACCTTCCTGGTGAAGTACGGCTTCGAAGTCGCATTTGCGGTGTCGCCGTCGCTGACCGCCAACGCCGGCTTCAGCGCCGCCTACCTGCTGCTGGCAGGCGGATTCACCGGCCTCTTCATCGGCAAGTACTGCCGCTATCTGGCCTCGTTGCGACTGGACGCAGCGGGGAAGGGGCTGGAGGTCGCAGGCTGAATCCCACTCCGCCGTGATGCATCACATTAATAGCCCGGGAGGGTAGTGCCGACTGCTGGCCGGCACCCCATGTCCCTACAGGCTCCAATCAACCCGCATGCCGGCGATCAACGCATTCGGCAGGTCCCGCTGGCGGGCAGGTTCGTTGAACTGGTCCGGATGCACGATGTAGTGCAGGTTCGGTGCGATCCGGAGCTGCGGGGTGAGCTGGATGCCATAGCTCAGTTCCATCATGACCTGGCTCCCGTGCGGCGTGCCGCTACCGCCTGCCGCGGCGCGGGCAAGGCGCAGGTTCTCCAAGGCGATGCCGCTGTACTTCTGCTGGGTCACAACGAAAGCGATGCTGTCCTGCGGCCGGCCGGCGAACGTGCCTTTCTGCACCACGCCCGCCTGCAGGAAATGATCCTCGATCAACTGGCCGGAGGTGCCCTTGAGCGCCGCACCGAACAGGGTCAGGCCGCGCCCGGCACCATCCCCGGTGAGTTGCTGCTCGAAGCGGGCGAACACCCCGGAACGGCCACGGCGGTTCGCATAGTCCTGGCCGCTGAGCAGCGCCGGGGCGCCGTTGGCATCGCGCAGCGGATCCAGATAGGTCGAGTTGTCCTGCCAGCCACCGAGTTCGTAGCGGGCTTTCAGTCGTGCCGAAGCAGGGCTGCGCCAACCGAGCGTATAGGGCACGATCCAGCCGGTGGCCTGACTGGTACTCCATTTCAGGCCGTGCTGGCCGTCCTCGGCCTGGCTGGGGTCGACCTGGTAGGCACCGACGCGCACATAGACATCGGGCGTCACCCAGGCCGTGGCATCGGCCATCCAGCTCGATACCGGCCACCAGGTGAAATTGCTGGTGCGGAACACGTAGGTCGGGTTGCCGCAGGCCGAATTACCCTGGAAGTACTGGCACAGCTCCGAACCGAGGTGATGGATGTTGGCCACGCTGCGCCCGGCTTCCAGCACCAATCGGTCGTTCAGCAGTTTCTGTTCAAGCGTCAGGTTGGCCAGGCGCGTGCCCTGGCCGCCGTAGATTTCCTGCACCGAGGTGCTGTTGCCAGTGCTGCTGTTGGCCAGGTTGGTGCCATGGCGGTTGATACCGTAGGCCTTGATCGTCGCGCCCCGCCATCCAAACGCAGCATCCAGGTTCACGTCGGCGCCGAACATCAGCTGGCCGGCATACGCCGTGCCGCTGCGCTTGCCGCCGTCGAGCGTGGCAGCTGCTTCACCGGTGTACGCCAGCTTGGGGGTGAAAACGTCGCTCGTGCCGGCGGCTGCGGCCACGGACGGCAGGGCCAGCAGGATCGCTACCGGCAACAGGCGGCGGGAAGAGCAGATCATGGGCGAGGTTCCTTTTACAGGGTGGGAGCCGTGACCGGCTTCTTGAGGACGCGCAGCGCGACCGCGGTGACGGCCACGCCGGCCACCAGCGCTATCAGGTAGATGCCAAGGTGGGTGACCGCATTCGGGATCGGCAGCACGAACACCCCGCCGTGCGGCACCTTCAGCTCGACGCCTGCGGCCATCGAGATCGCACCGGCCACGGCAGAGCCAAGGATCAGCGCTGGAATGGTGCGCAGCGGATCGCGTGCGGCGTAGGGGATCGCACCCTCGGTCACGAAGCTGAGGCCGAGCACGCCCGCGGCACCGGCCGTGCCACGCTCCTCGGCAGTGAAGCGGTTGCTGAACAGCCACGTTGCCAGTGCGATGCCCAGCGGCGGCGTCATGCCGCCGATCATCGTCGCGGCCATCGGCGTATAGACCTGGCTGGAGATCAGTGCGGTGGAGAATGCATAGGAGGCCTTGTTGACCGGCCCGCCCATGTCCACCGCCATCATTCCGCCCAGCAGCAGGCCGAGCAGGATCGCGCTGCTGCCCTGCATGCCGCGCAACCAGTCGGTCAGCCAGGCCAGCAGTCCGGCGACCGGGGTGCCGATCACATACATCATCAGCAAGCCGACCAGCAGCGTGCCCAGCACCGGCAGGATCAACACCGGCTTGAGGCCTTCCAGGCTGCGCGGCAGGCGCAGCGCACGATTGATCCAGTGCACACCGTAGCCGGCGATGAAGCCGGCCAGGATGCCGCCGATGAAGCCCGCATCCATGTTGACTGCCACCAGTCCGCCGATCATGCCCGGCGCGATACCCGGGCGATCGGCGATGGAGTAGGCGATGTAACCGGCCAGCGCCGGCACCATCAACATGAAGCCGGACTTGGCGCCGATCTGGAACAGCGACCAAGCCAGCGTGCCCTTGTGTGCATCGTCGAAGGCATAGATGCCGCCGAGCGCGAACGCCAGTGCGATCAGCAGGCCACCGGCAGTGACGAACGGCAGCATGAACGACACGCCGGTCATCAGGTGCTTGTAGGGACCGGTGACCTTGGCCTTTTCGGTGGTGCGGCCTGAAGCCGCCGTACCCGCCTGCACGCTGGCCTCGGCCAGCGCCTTGCGGATCAGGCTCTGGCCGTCATTGATCGCCGGCTTGGTGCCGCTCTTGAACAGGCGTTTGCCAGCAAAGCGTGACAGATCGACTTCGCGGTCGGCGGCGATCAGCACCAGGTCGGCGGCAGCGACTTCTTCGTCGCTCAATGCGTCCTGCGCGCCGACCGAGCCCTGGGTTTCCACCCGGATCGCGTGGCCCAATGCCTTGGCGGCTTGCTGCAGGCCTTCGGCCGCCATGAACGTGTGGGCGATGCCGGTCGGGCAGGAGGTAACGGCGACGATGTGCTTGCTGGCGTCCGGGGCGGGCGCGGTTCCGGACGTCGCGGCAAGCTGCGCCAGCACGGCAAGCGGGTCGTCCAGCACCTCACCGAGGCTGGCGCGTACGATCTGGGCGCTGCCGAAGCGCGCGGCATCCGCCTCGCCGTCACCCACCAGCAGCAGCTGCGTTGCGGCGGCGGCCTGCGTGGCGGGCAGTGCCCCGGTCACGCCCTGGTCGCTGCGAATTTCGATCGCCAGTTCAGCGCCTTGCTGGCGGGCGGCGCGGCGCAGCGCTTCGGCGGCAAGAACCGCCTCGATGCTGCGTTCGCCGGCGGCGATGACTACGGTGGAAGCTTGCATGGGCGCTCCTGGAATTCTTCGGGTTCGTCCTTGCAGGAGGGGGCGGGCCAGCCGCAGCTCCCTCTGCAGGGGTTTCAATCCAACCGCTCGATCAGTACATCGCCGGTCCACGCGCGCACCTGCGCCGGGTCCAGTCGTCGCGCGTCGCCGCTCTCCAGCCGGCTCATCGAGAACGCCGTCGCCAATCGGGCGCAACCCGTCAGATCCAGGGAGGGCTCCAGCAAGGCGGCGGCAATGCCGGCGACCATGGCATCGCCAGCACCGACCGTGCTGCCGCGTGCCAGTCGCGGCGGTCGCGCGATCAGGGCGCCGCTGCGATCAATGAACAACGCGCCGTCGGCGCCCATCGAGATCGCCACAAGCGCAACTCCGCGTTCAACCAAGGCGTGGCCTGCGGCCCGCAGGGCGCTGCGATCCGGCAGCGGCGTACCGGTCCAAGCCTCCAGTTCGTGGCGGTTGGGCTTGATCGCGTAGGGCAGTGCGCCCTGTGCGCCGCTCAATGCGGCGGCCAGCGCGTCGCCACTGGTATCGAGCAGTACGCGCGCACCGGCGGCGCTCGCCTGCGCCTGCAGTCTCGCCCATGCATCGGCTGGCAGCCCGGACGGCAGGCTGCCGGACAGCACCACCGGCAGGTCCGGCTGGAGCAGGGCGTCGAGTCGGCGCGATACCGCGTCCAGATCGGCATCACGCAGTGACAGGCCGGGCAGGTTGATGTCGGTGGTCTCGCCGTTGGCCTCTTCGACCAGCTTGATGTTGGTGCGGGTGCGGCCCGCAATGCGCAGGCAAGCGTCTGCGATGCCGCGCTCGGCGAACAACGCGCTGAACACGCCGCCGTTGCCATTGCCGAGCACGCCCATCGCGGTGGTCGGCACGCCCCAATCGGCCAGGCAGGCGGCCACGTTGATGCCCTTGCCACCGGCGTCGTCGCGGGAACTGCGGGCGCGATGCACGTGACCCGGTTGCAGGTGCGCCAGCCGCACGGTCTGGTCGATCGCCGGGTTCAGGGTAATGGTGACGGCACGGGCGCTCACGCGCGCGCTCCATCAAGGGCGCGCACCTGCTCTGCGGTTTCGCAGTCCAGCGCGGTAGTGGCCAGCGCTTGCAGATCGGCCATCGCGTTGCCACGCAGGCGTGCCTTCACCGCTGGGATGTCGTTCGGGGTCATCGACAGTTCGTCCACGCCCAGGCCGGCCAGCAGCATTGCGCCAAAGGGATCCCCCGCCAGGCCGCCGCAGACCCCAACCCAGCGCCCATGCAGGCGTGCGCCTTCCACCGTGGCGCGGATCGCGCGCAGCACGGCCGGGTGCAGGCTGTCGGCCTCGGCGGCGAGTTCCGGGTTCTGGCGGTCGATCGCCAGCACGTACTGGGTCAGGTCGTTGGTGCCGATCGAGAAGAAGTCGGCATGGCGCGCCAGTACATCGCTCTGGGCTGCTGCGGCAGGGACTTCAATCATGATCCCGATCGGCACGTCGGGTGCCTCAAGCGCGGCGCGCAACCGTTCGCAGATGGCGCGCAGTGCGATCAGCTCGGGCACCGAGGTGATCATCGGAAACATGATGGACAGGCGTGCGCCGTCCTTCGCCGCGCGATACAGCGCACGCAGCTGTGGTTCCAGCAGGTCGGGGCGGCGCAGCAGCAGGCGCGCGCCACGCACGCCGAGGAACGGATTTTCCTCGCGTGGCAGCTCCAGGTGAGCGACCTGCTTGTCGCCACCGATATCGAGCGCGCGCACGATCAGCGGGCGGCCGTCGAGTGCCTTGGCCATCGCCACGTACGTGGCGTACTGCTCATCCTCGCTGGGCGTGCTCCCGCGCTCGAGGAACAGGAATTCGGTGCGCATCAGGCCGACGCCTTCCGCGCCCTGCTCCAGTGCCAGCGGCACCTGCTCGGGCAGGTTGACGTTGGCGCCGATGTCGATGCGGTGGCCGTCAGGGGTCTGTGCCGGCTGCGCGCGTTGCGCCGCTTCACGCTCGCGAATCTGCTGCTGTTCGGCGATCCACGCACGGGCCGAGGCGAGATCGGCCTCGGACGGAGACAGATAGAGGCGCCCGCTGCTGCCATCGATGATCGCCTCGCGGCCCGGGCTGATCGCCAGCAGCTCCGCGCCCGCGGCGACCAGCGCCGGCAGGCCCAGCGTGCGCGAGAGGATCGCGGTGTGCGAGGTCGGCCCGCCCAGCGCGGTGGCGAGGCCAAGCACGCGACCGGTATCGAGGTTGGCCGTGTCGGAGGGCGACAGATCAGCAGCGAGCAGGATGCAAGGATGTGCAGGCAGGTCGGCAAGGCCGCCACCCGCCGCGGACGGATCAAGCTGTGCCAGTACGCGCCGGCCCACGTCACGCAGGTCGGCGGCGCGCGCGGCCAACACCGGGTTGCCCAGGGCAGCCAGCCCGGAGGCGATCTGCTCGATGGCCTTGTGCCAGGACCATGCAACGCCATGGCCTTCGACCATCAGCTGGCAGGTACGGGTAATCAGATCGGTGTCGTCGAGCAGCGCGGCCTGCGCCTTGAAGATTGCCGCATCCGAGGCGCCGAGCCGACGCTGGGTGTCGTCCTGCAGTGCAGCCAGCTGCTGGCGGGTGCGGCTGAGCGCCTCCTGCAGGCGTGCGCCGCCTTCGCCGAGCGGGGTGGGGCGGTCAGCAACGTCGGCATGCGTGCTGGCCAGCACATGCACCGGGCCGATCGCCAGGCCTGGGCTGGCGCCGATGCCGACGATCGCCGCCTGTGCGTCGGGCGGATTCCAGCCCGCAACCGGCGCGGCCTTGCGCTGCGCCGCGCGCTCGGCATCGGCCCTTTCCTGTGCCACCAGCCCGTCCATGACCTTGCGCAGCGCGGCCAGCAAGGCAGGGGCATCGGCGCCCTCAGCAGACACGCTGACCGCGTCGCCATGGCGCAACCCGAGCTGCAGCAGCGCCACCAGGCTCTTGGCATCGGCAGCCTGATCGCCCGCTCGGACCTGTGCGCGGGCCGCGAAGCCGCGCGCTGTTTCGGCCCAGCGCGTGGCCGGGCGTGCGTGCAGCCCGTTGGGATAGGCGATGGTCCAGTCGAAACGGTCGGCCAGGTCAGTCACCGGCACATTGGGGGCCGTGGTCGCAACATCGCCGGCCAACGCGCTGATGATCTCGCTCGCATCTGCAGTGGTGAACAGGCGCTGCAGCGTTGCGTCATCCTGGATCAGTCGGGTCAGCCGGCGCAGCAGGGTGATGTGGGTATCGGACTGGGCGGCAATGCCGACCACCAGGCGGGTGACCTGGCCCGGATTCCACTCCACGCCTTCCGGAAACTGCAACACGGCAATGCCATCGCGGCGCACCAGGTGGCGGTCCTCGCCCAGCCCGTGCGGAATGGCCACGCCGTGGCCGAGGAAGGTGTTCGCCAACGCCTCGCGACGCCCCATGCTGGCCTCGTAAGCCGGCGCAACGCAGCCGGCGGCGACCAGCATCTGCGCCACCTGGGCGATGGCGTCGGCCTTGTCGAGCGCCCGCGCATCCAGGCGGATCAGTTCCCGGCTGACGGGGGCTGGGGAGGTCAAGGGCTGCAAGGTGGGCTCCGGGAAGGGGGTGCTGTGGCGTATTGGGAACGTTCCCAGTCTTCATTTCAATGTGCACTGCACAAAAAGCCAATAGTCCTTTGGCGTTAGCATTGCCCTGAATGGCCATCCGGCCTCGAACAGCGACAGTTTCCGGGAACGGTTCCAATGAGCATCAGCATCAACGACGTCGCGCGCGTGGCGGGGGTCTCCAAGTCCACGGTGTCGCGCGTGCTCGGCGGCGGCCCGGTCAGCGAGGCCGTGCGTGGCCGGGTGGAGGCGGCGATCCGCCAGACCGGCTATCACCCCAACCTGCAGGCACGGCGCCTGCGTGCCCGGCACACCGGCATCATCGGGCTGATCGTGGCGGACATCCGCAACCCGTTCTTCACGGCGCTGATCCGAGCGGTGGAGGAGGTTGCCTATCGCGAAGGCCTGCGCGTCACCCTCTGCAACACCGACGAGGACCCCGAGCGCGAGGCGCTGTATCTGCAGTTGATGCACGAGGAGCGCATCAGTGGACTGATCTTCGCGCCCACCCGGACCACGGTGGGCCGGCTGGAGCGGCTCACACTGGACTATCCCACGGTGCTGGTGGACCGCGCCGCACCCGGCGGATCGATCGACAGCGTGGTGCTCGACAATCCGGCCGCGATGGCGGGCCTGGTCGAGCATCTGGTCGCGCGCGGCTATCGCCGCATCGGCGGCCTGTTCGGCAGCACCAGCACCACGGCGGCCGAACGTCGCGACGGCTATCTCGCTGCGATGCGTACACATGGGCTTCAGCCGGATTACCGCGAGGTTGAGCCCACGGCTGAAGCGGCCATTGCAACGGTCGATCAGTGGCTGGCCGGCCCATCGCGGCCGGAGGCGCTGGTCGCCAGCAACAGCCTGCTGCTCATGGGAGCGTTGAAGGCCGCCCGCAGTGCAGGTCTGGCAATTCCGGACGCGCTGGCGCTGGCGGGTTTTGACAACGAACGCTGGACCGAGCTGGTCGAACCGGGCATCACCGTGATCGAACAGCCGGTCGAAGAGATGGGGCGCGCAGCGATGTCGCTGTTGCTTGAGCGCCTGCGCGCGCCGGAGCTGCCGGTACGCCGGCTGGTGATGACCGGCCGGTGCGTGGTGAGGGGATCAACGGCCTTGCGATGACCTCGCGGCTGTTTGCGGCCGTCCATCGATGGATACCCTCGCGTACATGTAGGTCATGGCTGCTCCTTCGCCCGGCCCCATTCCGCCGATGATCGTGGCCGGTTTTACGAACAGGCGTCGCACGCTTGGGCGCAGCATGTTCAGCTCAATCCTCAGATGTCGTCTGGCAGTTTCGATTCCTGGCGGACGATGTGATCCCGGGATGACCGCCCCGGAACGTAAGCGCACTGACAACGGCCAGGGCACAGGCACAAGCGCCCGCGTAAACCATGGCCAGTCGGTAGCCGAAAAGCAGCGACTGATGCGCTACGTCAAGGGACACTGCCTGGCCAGTGGCCGCCAGCTCATCCAGGTGCGCAGTACCTGCGGACAATCCCTCCGCAAGCGACCGCAGATGCGAAGGGTCACCGCCGGGCAGGTTCGTTTCAAGTGCGTAGTAGGTACCTTTCACCAGAATCAACCCCACCACCGCGATGTTGATGGCCAGGCTGATGAATCTGGCGCTGGTGTCCATGCCGGATGCCATGCCGGCGCGATCGCTGGGCACGGAACTGGTCGTCGTGTTGGTGACGGGCGTATTGATCACGCCCAGGCCCGAGCCCGCAAGAATGCAGCCTGGCAGCAGGGTCAACCAGCTCGCGTTCTCCGCGCCTGCACCGATCGCCATCATGAGCATCCCGCCGCCCATGGCAAACATCCCAGCGGGGATCACGCGCTCAGGCCCGAAGCGCACAGCGAGACGCTCGCCGTAAGGCGGCAGCAGCAGCGACGGCAATGTGTATGCCAGAACAGACAGGCCGGTCGCGATGCTTGAGTAGCCAAGTCCGTGCTGGAAGAACAGTGGCAGGTACACCATCAGTGGCCAGAAGCTGAAGTTCATGCCCATCGAGCCCAGCAATGCGCCCGAGAAGCGCCGGTTGCCGAAGATGGAAAAATCGAACATCGGGTCCGGCGCCCTGCGCTCGACCGCGATGAATACCGCCAGGCTGATGACGGCAACCAGAGCGGCCACCATGGAAGAGGCGCTTGCAAGGCCTGCAGGAATGCCCTGGGTGATGTACCAGGTGAAGGAAAAGACGGCCACTGACAGCGAGACGATTCCTGCAAGGTCCAGTTTCCGCTGGCTTGGCGCCCACGATTCCCGGATGCCCAGAACGGCGAGAGCCGTCGCGCCCACTGCCAGGGGCGCATGCACCAGGAACACCCAGCTCCAGCTGCTGATGACAACAACGCCAGCACCAATGACCGGCCCGAAACCCAGCCCTATGCCAAAGACCACGCCCCAGATGCCAAAGGCCTTGGCGCGCTGTGCGGAGTCACTGAACTGATGGGAAAGCACTGTAAACACGCAGACCAGCATTGCGCCTCCCGCCGCACCCTGCAGCGATCGAGCCACGATCAACGCCGTTCCGCTTCGAGCAAGACCGCAGGCCAGGGATGTGATGCCGAACAGCAACAGGCTGATCACGAAGATGCGCTTGCGCCCGTACCGATCCGCCAGTGCGCCAGCGGCCATCAGCACCGTCGTGCAGGCGAGGGTGTAGGCATTCATGATCCACTGCAGGCCGCTGAAGCTGCTGCCAAGCTCTGTCTCCAGAATCGGCAGGATGACCGGCACGCTGGAGATTTCCAGCCCGAACATCAGGGAAGCCAAGCACGCCGCAGAAAGCGTCAGGCGGTCTCGAGCAGCAGATGAAAGGGAAGTCATGGGTCTCCTCAGGCAGGTCCGGGATCTGGCGCACTGCCGGGTCGACTGCAGCTGCGCGTTTCAAGTGAGCGGCCATCTTGGAGGGACTTCCATGATGATAAAAATGATTTGATTTAATAGAATTGATCAATCCTCATCATGGATTGCCCCGGTGTTCTTTGACCCCGACCTGCTGCGCGCCTTTGTCGCCGTCGTAGAGACCGGCGGCTTCACCAAGGCGGGTGAGCGCATGAACCTCAGCCAGTCCGCCATCAGCCACCAGATCCGGAAGCTGGAAGAGCAGGCGGGCAGCGCCTTGCTGAAACGGACCACGAGAAGCGTGACACTCACCGAAGACGGCGAAGACTTCCTGCGACATGCCGAGCAGATTCTTGCTGCCCAGAGCCTGCTGGTTCGCCGGTTCCAGAGGGCTCCCGTTACCGGGGCAGTGCGCCTGGGTGTGCCGGAGACCTATGCCGGCGACCGGCTGACCGCAATGCTGTCGCGCTTCTCCCGCAGGTTCCCCGCGGTGCGGCTGGATGTGGCCGTGGAGTCCTATGGGGCGCTGAACGAACAGATACAGGCGGGAACACTCGACCTGGCGGTGAACCTGTTCCTGCGGGAGGACGTTGAGTGGCCGGTTCTGAGGCGGACACGTTTCGTCTGGGCCATCGGTTCGGGATTTGAGCACGAACCGGAAAAGACGCTGCCACTCGCACTCGCGCCCAGCCCGTGCATGCACCGCGACGTGTGCATCGGAGCACTTGTTGAAGCCGGCCTGGAATGGCGCGTCACCTTTACCTCGGCGAACCAGCAGGGCCTGCGATCGGCTGCAAAGTCCGGGCTCGCCATCACTGTCGCTCTTCAGGATGACATCCAGGATGGCCTGATGATTGCGGGCAGTGGACTGGGCCTTCCTGTGCTCCCCGCAGCGAGCTTCCGGCTGATGCGCAGTGCAGCCGTGCGGACGCCTGCGATCGAAGCGTTGGAGGAACAATTGCTTCGCGCAGGCGATGGCGCGTGTTCGGTCCGCGCACTCGGCGCGGTGGGCTGAAGCGCAGCGCACGCACATTCCAGACCAAGCAGTCCATAACCGGCCTTCCACGTCGAAGTAGCATCGACGTTTGGAGCATTGAGCACTTCCGCTGAATGCGTTCGGTCTACGGAAGCTATTGGATGAACATGAAGCGGACGACGGCGGGCGGCCCCGCTCCCGTGCGCGGTGATCGGCGGGATACCGAGATCCGGAACTACGTGATGAACCTCGGCCCCCAACATCCTGCGGCACATGGGGTACTGCGCCTTGTGCTTGAGATGGATGGCGAGACCGTTGTGCGCGCGGATCCGCATGTGGGCCTGCTGCACCGGGGTACCGAAAAGCTGGCGGAGTCCAAGCCCTTCAACCAGTCCATCGGCTACATGGATCGGCTGGACTACGTATCCATGATGTGCAATGAACACGCCTACGTACGTGCGATTGAAACCCTTCTGGGAATCGAGGCGCCCATCAGGGCACAGTACATCCGCACGATGTTCGATGAGATCACCCGTATCCTCAATCACCTCATGAACATCGGAACCGGCGCGCTGGACCTGGGCGCCATGGCCGTGATGCTCTATGCATTCCGGGAACGCGAAGAGCTGATGGACTGCTACGAGGCGGTATCCGGCGCTCGAATGCATGCCACGTATTACCGGCCCGGCGGCGTGTACCGTGATCTGCCTGACCAGATGCCGAAGTACAAGGAGTCACGCTGGAAGAAGGGGAAGGAGCTGCGGCGGCTGAACGCCGCGAGAGAAGGGTCGCTGCTCGATTTCATCGAGAATTTCACCCGCGAGTTCCCGAACCGCATTGATGAGTACGAAACCCTGCTCACCGACAACAGAATCTGGAAGCAGCGTACGGTGGGCATTGGCGTTGTGAGCCCACAGCAGGCCATGGACTGGGGCATGACCGGGGTGATGCTGAGAGGCTCGGGCGTGGCGTGGGATCTGAGGAAGAAGCGCCCCTACGCGAAGTACGATGCCGTTGACTTCGACATTCCGGTCGGCAGCGCCGGTGACTGCTATGACCGCTACCTGTGCCGGGTCGCGGAGATGCGGCAGTCCAACCGCATCATCCGGCAATGTGTCGACTGGCTTCGCGCCAACCCCGGCCCGGTGATGGTCCAGAACTTCAAGGTGGCGCCGCCGTCCCGGCAGGAGATGAAGTCCGACATGGAAGCGCTGATCCATCACTTCAAGCTCTTCAGCGAAGGCTACCAGGTGCCGGCAGGTGAGACCTACGCAGCGGTCGAGGCGCCCAAGGGCGAGTTCGGTTGCTACCTGATCTCCGATGGCGCCAACAAGCCGTTCCGGGTGCATCTGCGTGCTCCCGGCTTCGCTCATCTCTCTTCTCTGGATGAAATCGTCAGGGGCCACATGCTGGCGGATGTCGTCGCCATGATTGGCACCTACGACATTGTGTTCGGCGAAGTGGATCGATGAGGAACCGGCTCAGCCCACACATGGGCTGAGCCACGCTCCGGCGTCCGCGAAGGGAACAGCCATGTGCAGCCTGAGCAGGTCTTCCACGGTGCGTGCCCCGCCCATCTCCAGGTCGAGGATGCCGGGCTCCAGGATTGATCCCAGCAGAACACCGACCGCGATCGCATGAAGGCTGCGCGCCGCAGTGGCTGTATCAACGCCCTCACGGAGCTGGCCCAGTGCTCCTGCACGCTGGTATACAAGCTCCAGCATGCGGACCTCCGGCATCGCGCACGCCGCGAGCACGTCGCCTATGCCGCCCAGCTCATGTGATGCACCAGAGCGCAGCAGAAGCTCAACCGTTCGGCGAACGCGTGGGGTGCGGCGCGTGTGATCAAAGACCCTGACCAGGTCCGCAAATAGAAGCTTGAACGGGTCACTGCACTGCCGGATGGCGGCTTCCCGCAGTCCTTCGGGTGCATCTGGCCGCCCTCGCGCGGAAAGTTCACCCAGCAGGTTCTGACGGGACCCGAAGTGCCAGTAGATCGCGCCGCGCGAATAGCCGCACTCGGTGGCGATCAGCTCCAGCGTGGCGCCGGCGGGCCCATGGCGCAGCAGGCACACCAGTGCGGCATCGAGGATCCTCTCACGCGTAGCGTGTGCGTCCTCCCTGGTTCTTCTAGCCATGGCACGGTTGCATCCCTGCTGTTCGATGAGCGCGCGACCGCGCGTCCTGATCGTCCTTAGACAAGGCGATGGGACGGACCGTGGCCACAGCGCTGCACCGGGATCTGCGGCGTTTGAATGTCGATCTTCGGTTCATTGGCTGGGGCAGGGCTGGACAGTGAGCCAAGCCACAGACCATCGGCGGCGAGACGCGCAGACTTCAGCGCGGGATCGTCGGCCTCGGACGGCTCGGTGGCCAGCTTCTTCTTCATCCACTCGATCCACTGCGACGCGGATACCTGGGTCAGGTCCAGGCGGATGATCAGGGCCGAGAGCATTGCAACGTCGTGCCGCCTGCAGCCCTCGACCACCGATTCCACGTAGGCGTGGGTGAATGCGCCGGGGCGGAGCCCGTTGGCACGCATTCTCCGTTCCACATCATGATTGAAGTTCTGCAGCCAGCACGAGAATGTGGCGTCAATGAGATCCTGCTTGCAGTAGAAGTGATGGAACATCGCGCCACGGCTGACGCCCGAGCATTCGAGAATCTCACTGACGGTCACCGAAGACCGGCCATTGCGGACGATAAGCGCTGCCGTTTCGCGGATGAGTATGCCGGGCACACGCACGGACGAACTGTGGGTAGCGTTCAAGAGAGTTTTCCTCATGTAGCGGGCGACGAACGATCCGCCAGGCCGGTACGGCCTGGCGGGTTGCCGTTCGGGCCAGTCAGTGATGCGCCGTGGATGCTTCGCTTTCGGCGCTCTTCCGGGAGGCGATGGGCCTGCCGATTTCAATCTCAGGGTCCCCCTTCTCGGGCTGCCATGCCCCCAGTGCCAGCTGCACCTGCACGTGGGCCATCAGCAGCCCGGCCTGTGCCGCCGCAAGCTCTCTGCGCGCCTTTTCGTGCAGCGCCTGCTGCTGCAGGCCGGCATCCTTCGGCTCGATTCCGGCGTCCACGCGGGAAGAGGCATAGGCCGAAGATCTGCTGCTGAGTGCCTCGGCATTTACTGCCTGCTGCATCCTGACCTGGGAACTCGTCCACGCATGCAGGGAGTCCTCACTCTCCTTCAGCGCCGTCAGCACGGTCTGCTCGAAGGCATGCCAGTTCTGATCACTGCCGGCGCGAGCGGCTTCCTCCCTGGCCTTCTTCCGGCCAAAGCTCAGCCACTCCCACTGAAGCTCCGGGCCGGCCGAGAAGCGCTTTGCACTGGAATCGCCCAGCGAACCGAACGGTGCAAGGATGCCGCCGAAAACATTCAGCGTGAGGCGCGGAAGGTGCGCGCGCTCGGCGAGTACGACGTTGCCAAGGCTTGCTCGCAGGAGTGCATCGGCCTTGGCGACGTCCGGCCGCCGCGCCAGGAGGTCGGTCGGCTGCGCAAGCGATGCAAGATCCGGTGGGGCCGGCAGTGGAGCCGGGGCCAGCAACGCCTCCCAGGCGTCATCCTGCGCGGTCGGCGAGCGGCCTGCAAGAACCGCCAATGCGGCCCTGTCCGCCTGCAGCCGGGTAGCGGTTGCCGCCTCCTGCGCCACCAGCTCGGCGTGTTCGGATTCGACCGCAAGTGCCTCCCTGCGATCGACCAGCCCGGCCGCATACCGGGCCTTCACACGCACAACGCGCGCCTTGCTCAGCTCAACCTCCCGCTCAAGAGAGGACAGGTTGATCTGGTCCATCCTGAGCAGGAAGTAGTTCTTCGCAACCTCGGCCTGGAGCACTGCGGCAGCTGATCTCGCGTCAGCCGCCGCGGCATCGGCCTTGCGATCGGCCATGGCTGCGGCGGTGCCAATGCGCCCAAACAGGTCCAGTTCCCAGGAGAACATCTGTCCAGCGGACAGCAGCCTCTGGGAAGGCGGCCGGGGAAGATCCTGGCGATAGGGATCCGCTTCGATCTGGGCGGACTGCATGGCTTCGGCCTTGACCTGCAGCGCACCGCTCGGCAGATAGTCCTTGCGCGCCGCGCCTGCCAGCGCCCGCGCTTCCACCACGGCGGCAAGGGCAGACTTCAGGTCATGATTCCCGCGCATGGCCAGGCTGACCAGCGCATCCAGGTTGGGGTCGGAGAAGTCCTTCCACCATTGCCTGTTGGGCGTCCCGGGCAGGACATCCGCATCCAGCGCCGCCGGCGTGGGGGCCTGGCCCACATGATGCCGGGCTGCGGCGTCAGGGATCTCGGTCCTGGGAGCCACAGAGGCGCAGCCAGAAGACAGGGCCACAAGCACAGCAATCGACAGGCAGGCAACTCGATTTCCAATAGCCATGATCATGCCTCCTCGGTCGGGTGAATGCGGTAGAGCGCGGCATACAGCGCTGGAATGAGACCCAGCGTGATCAGCGTTCCAAGGGCGAGGCCGCCGATCATCACGATCGACATGCTGGTCCACATGGAACCGCCAAACAGCAGCAGCGGGACAAGGCCGAGAATGCAGACCATCTTGGTCATGACGATGGGGCGCAGGCGCTTGGCCGCAGCCTCTTCAATAGCCTGGAGAGGAGGCAAGCCATCGCGCTGGCCTTCGTCGATCGCATCGATGAGCAGAATCGCGTTGTTGACGATGATGCCGGCAAGTGCGAGCAGCCCAAGTGTTCCGATGAAGGTCAGGCTGGTGCCACTCAGTTTGAGTGCCAAGGTCGCGCCGATGACCACGAACGGAATGCTCGCCAGGACGATCAAGCTCTTGCGGATGCTCTCGAACTGCCATACGAACAACAGGAACATGGCAGCAAGGCAGAGCGGGAGCAGCTTCTCGATGCCTTCGTTGGCACTCTTGCTCTCTTCGATCTCGCCACCGAGTTCAACCCGCACGCCCTGCTTGCGGAATTCGGAAAGAAGTGGCTCGACCTTGTCCGCGATCCCCTGGGCCGTCAGCTCGGAGCTCTTTGCAAGCACGGTGACCGCACGCGTCTGGTTCACTCGCTGGATTGAAGACAGCTGCGGCGCCAACCGAAGCTTGGCCACCTGGCCCAGGGGCACGCTTCCGCTGCCATCCGCCTTCTGGATCGGGAGTGCCTCAAGCTGGCCGATATCCGTGCGCAGTGCCGCCTCTCCGCGGAGGATGACCGGGAGAACGGTGTCGCCCTCACGATAACGGGAGATCGTTGCGCCGGTCAGCAGCATGTCCATGCTCTTGGCGATGTCCGCGCTGCTGATGCCTGCGGCCTGGGCCTTGGGCTGATCGACGTCCACATCAAGCTGGACAACCTGGCGTTCGGCATCGCTGGATACATCCACCATCCCCGGCGTGTCCTGCAGCGTGCGCAGCAGCTTCTCGGCGGCAATCCGATGTGCGCCGTCGCTGCTGGAGATGCGGAACGTCGCTACGCCGGCATCCGAAGACCCCATCGAGAACCGCTTGGGCTCCACCCGCACATCAGGGAAGTGTGTAGCCATTACAGAACGCAGCCGCTCAATGGCCGCTTCATGCTTGACGCCCTTCGCAAGTGACAGCACGGCATACGCGCGGTGTCCTGCAGGAGTAGGGGGATTGAGTGCCAGAATGAAGCGTGGGCCACCATCGCCCATGTACAGGGCGTGGCTGGAGATCTCCGGAACGAGCTTCTCGTCGGCCAGTACCTTGCTGATCTGGTGAGCAACCGCCATCGTATTGGCCGGACTGGAATCCGGGGACAGCTCGATGGCCATCTGCAGCTGATGGCGCTCGGACGGCGGCATCAGCTCATTGGGGACGGTGGTGAACAACCAGCCGGAGGTTGCCAGCAGTGCAACCATTACGCCGATGTAGATGGCCTTGTGCCCCAGGATCCAGCGGACCTTGCCGCGGTACCAGCCCGTCAGCCGCTCGACCGCGCGTGCGGTGCGGCTGAGTTCGGCATGGTGATGGGCAAAGTACTTGCACAGCAGCGGAATCAGGGTAACGCCGATGACCAGCGACAACAGCAGCGCGATGGCCATCACGATGCCGAGGCTGCGCAGATACTCGCCGGTTTCCGTGCTGGAGATGGCCAGCGGCATGAACGCGAGGATGATCGCCAGCGAAGAAACCAGAAGCGGCACGAACATCGTGCTGCCTGCGTGAGCGGCAGCCTGGTCCGGCGACTCACCCAGCGAGAGCCGCCGCTCCATGTCCTCGGCAACCACGATCGCGTTGTCAACGAACAGGCCCAGGGCAATGATGATTGCACCCACCGAGATCATGTGCAGATCGATGTTCAGGATCTTCATGATTGCCATCGTCCCCAGCACCGTGGTCGGCACGATGGCGCTGACAATCAGGCCGGTCCTCATTCCAAGGAACAGCACGACGACCGCCATGACGATGGCCAGGGTCTCCAGGAAAACCTTGGCAACACGCAGCAGCTGGGTGGAAACAACCTCGGCCTGATCCGTGATCTGGACAAGCTGCATGCCGGCCGGCAGCGTTTCCGAAAGCCGTTCAACGTCGCCGCGCAGCAGATCGGCGAAGCTGACTACGTTGAGTCCTGGCGCCATGGAGACCGCTATCACCACGGCCGGCGTGCCATTGACGAATGCACCCGTCATCGGCGGGTCCTGGGTCACCCGTTCCACTCGCGCAAGGGCACCCAGCGGCACCG
This sequence comes from Stenotrophomonas sp. SMYL20, assembly GCF_036320045.1. NCBI lineage: Bacteria > Pseudomonadati > Pseudomonadota > Gammaproteobacteria > Lysobacterales > Lysobacteraceae > Stenotrophomonas > Stenotrophomonas sp. SMYL20. The sequence goes on from NZ_JAWIRT010000001.1 coordinate 133,485, forward strand.
AGCCACCCTTCGGCAGCGGTATCGGCGTGCTCTTCAGCTGGGAGGGGTTGTCGGCGTCACCGCTCACGTTGAGCGTAATCTCCGAACCTCCGATCTCGACGTAGCCCGCCGGCGCAATCACATTGCGCCTGGAAACCGCATCGGCAATCACATTGGGGTTGAGCCCACGCGCAGCCAGGGAAGGCACGTCCAGGATGATCTGGACCTGCTCGTCCCTCACGCCGTGCAGCGAGACACGTTCCACCCCGGGCAGCCGGAACAGTTCATCGCGCAGGCGGCGGGCTTCTGCCCGGAGCTCGCCTGCGTTATAGCCATCGCCGGTCAGGCCCATGGTCATCACCGCAACCCGACCGAATTCGTCGTCCACGACCGGGCCAATCGTTCCCTCGGGAAGCTGGCTCTGGATGTCCCCCATGCGTGAGCGCAACCGTTGCCACACGATGGGAATTTTCTCCGATTCCACGGTGGGATAGAGATCAACGTAGGTGAACGCAAAGCCTGGACGGACAGTCGTCCGGATCCGCTTGACCTCCGGCATGCCACGAATGCTCTCCTCGATCGGGCGAGCGACCAGCTGCTCGACCCGGTCCACGCCGGCGCCCGGCATGAAGCTGAGTACCGTCGCCGTGCGAATGGTGATGGGGGGCTCTTCAGTGGACGGGAAGTCGAGCGCCAGAATGAGGCCGGTGAGGACGATCGCTACGATCGCCAGCAGGGTCAGGCGGGGACGCGCCAATGAGAATGAGGAGAGGCTCATTGTTCTGATCCCATCTTCATGTCGACAGGCTTGATCTGCGTGCCCGGGCGGATGGCCTTGGCACCCGCAACCACGACGCGCTGGCCGGCGGAAATCTGCCCGCTTACCTCGATCCAGTCACCGTGATACTGACCCAGATCTACCTCCGCCAGCTCAGTCGTCTTGCCATCCTTTGCCAGCCGAAGCACCTGGCCCTTGCCGCCAACGGCAGACGGCAGAACAGCCCGAAATGGCACTTGAAGCCTGGCTGGGCCTGTATCCGTTCCGGTGATCCGGACCGACCAGGTCGAACCCACGGTCGCCGCCTCGGGCACTGCGATGTATGCGGTACGCACGCCGCCTGCATCAACGCGGCCGTCGACACGGAGCACCTTGCTCGCCACGGTGTCCGAGCCGCTGATCAGATTGACCAGCTGCCCAACAGCCAGGGGAGCTGTGCCCGGAATCGCGACAGACAGCTCGCGGCCCGCACCATCGACCTGGATGGCAACAGCGCCGGGGCCCACGGACTGTCCAACTTCAACGTTTCGGGCAGCCACGACTCCGTCAAACGTTGCCTTCAGCGTGGCTTCGCCTTGCGACCAGCCGGCGAGCTCGTGCTGCGCGCGGGCATTGCGGACGGCCGCATTCGCAGCCGCCAGTTCGGCCTTCGCGGCGGTCATCTCCGCCGGGCTGAGCGCATCAGCCTTCTGCGCAACATCCAGTCGCTCGACGCGTCGCTGGACCTCGTCCAGTGCGGCCTGCGCGCGTGCGACGTCGCCGGCAGCGGACGCCTCCTGCGCTGCAAAGGGGACCGGATCCAGTCGAGCAAGCACCTGTCCCTTGCGTACAACGTCACCCGGTTCAACAAGTACCGCGGAGACCTTTCCGGAGACCGGGAAGGACAGCTGTCCTCGCTGCGTGGCACGCACGGTGCCGATGTAAGCGCGCTGATCGCCAGCAGCCTGTCGAACGGAGGCGACATACGCGGTGCGGGCTTCTGCCGTCCCGCTCTCTGGTGTATCGGAACATCCCGTCATCGCGGACAGGGCAATGGCCAGCGCGCTGAGACGAGGCACCAATGACCAGGTCATATGGGTTTTCACGTTCGATTCCTTGTATGGGTGGTCAGTTCCACAGACCAGCGCGGTGTGGTCAGGTCTGCAGGCGGCGTAAATTTAGGGGGACACCTGGACCACGAACAGGACACTTCCGGACATGCCGGGGCTCGTACAGGTCATCTGGGACAGGCGGCGCACTCAAAGCGGCCATCCGGACAACGCAGTCCCACCTGAAGCCAGTCAGTCACATCGACGCTGGATCATCATCCGGACCCATCAGGAGCATTACCGGACACGCGGGGGGCCGTTTAGGCCACGCGCGGTCTCCTGCATTGAAATCAGTCCCCCACGGGATGACTATGGGGACTGCGAAACGCCCCTTCGAAAACGTGATGGCTGCCATCTCCAAGAATCTGCCGACCTCCATGGACTGGCGTGAGCCCGGTGAGGAACTCGCGTTGGACGCGACGTCTCTGAACCCCTCCGACGATCCAGGCTCAACGCACGAATCGCAGATCGCAGAAATCGTGCCGACCGGAGCCAGGGCCATCCTTGGGCTTGTTGAAGAACGGGGTTTCTCGCCGGAAGAGCTGTGCCGCGGGCTTGGTTTCACGTACCGCGATCTCTCGATGAGAGATGTAAGGCTGTCCTACAGGCAGATGCGCAAGCTGTTCATGCGCGCAGAACGATTGCTGGACGAACCTGCATTGGGCCTCGCCCTGGGAGCCCGGCAGACACCCATCTCCTGGGGTGTTCCCGGCCTGGCGATGCTCACCTGCGAGACCTATGGGGAAGCCCTGAACTATGGGCTCAGCCACCAGCAGGCAATCGGCGCCATGCTGATTCACACGATCGAGGAAGCGGGTCGTGAAATCCGGATGGAGGTCCGATTCCGGCGCTTTGATATCCAGCTGGAATCCGTTCTTGTGGAGGATGCATTCGCTGGGTTCGTCGCCGTCAGCAGGTACCTAATTGGCCCCTCCTTTGCACCGCTACGGGTCGACTTTTCCCTACCCAAGCCCTCCGATCCGGACGTCTACCGGCGGTTCTTCCAGTGCCCGGTGCGCTTTGATGCAGGGATCAACCGCCTGACCTTCGACTCACACTGGTTGAGTGTGCGGCTGCCAGGCTTCGACCGGATCAACTCGAAGATCGTACGCGACCAGCTCGACACGCTGCTGCCAATGCGGGGCGTGCGCAATGAAATTGTCGAATCGCTGTCGAGCCACCTGCGGTGCGACATCGAGACGACCACCCGGCAGAGCGAACTCGCAAGCCTGATCAATGTAAGCGAGAGAACGCTCAGGCGCCGGCTCAATCGCCAGGATTCGAGTTATCGGGAACTCCGCGATGAGGCCCGGTATGAGCGGGCCCGCGATCTCCTGCTGAACTCAGAGTTGAGCATCGCCGAAGTTGCAGACGCGGTTGGATACTCCGACGCCCGTGCATTCCGCCGCGCATTCAAGCGTTGGGCGGGTTGCCTGCCAACCGAGTTCCGGGAATCCAGGTAGTCAGCATCCCCCCTGGTTCCAGCACGGCGGGTAGCCATCGGTAGAGACCGGGCCACCCAATGACGTCGGGGCTGCCGCCGGGCCGTGCTGCCGGTGGTGGTTGCGCGTCTGTAGTCCATTGCACCAGTGCGTGTGCAGTCCTCTCCAGCCACCCCTCCTTCACCTGGGTAGAACCATGAAGCGCATACGGCTGTTTGAATCGAAACTCGCGGCGAGATTCCTTGAGGTCGATCGATTGGCGCGGGAAGGCGCTACGTTGAAGAACGTGGCTGAGAACATGCGCACGATCACCATTGCGGTGACGATGCTGATCGTGGTGGGGCTGCTGATGGACGTTCCGGCGTCCGTCATTCGTGTGGCGGCCATCGCATGGGGGTGCTGGGCACTGGTCTATGCGCTGCTTGCCGCAGCACAAGCAGGACTTCTCTTTGTCCTGCTGCTTGGCGAGGTGGCCCTGTTGAAGCACATCCTCATCCGAATTGGATTTCTCAGAGGCGCCATTGCCACAGGATTCGCGGTGCTTGTCGTGATCATCATGGCAGTGTCGTGCGTGCTGTTCGATCCGAAGCACATGTTGCATTGGTGATTGCCGACATCCTGCCGACACCCTGCAATCGTCGGGCCCGGCACTCCGGACCGGCCAAGGCGAGCCCCGCACATGGGGGATGTTCGACCTCGATTGATTCCGTTCCACTCAACCTGCGAAAGTCATGCACTCTGCAATTCCCTGCTGCCGTAGTCATTCATCAGGCGGCGATCGAACTGCCACTCTGGCCAGAACATCCGGTTCCGGACGCGCCGCGAAAGGCAGCTTGTGGCGGCGGGTTCCGCGGCTCCTCGCAGGAGTGGGAATGCTGTTGCTGGCCGCATGCAGTCCGGTGCATGTGGTCAGGTCAAACCAGGCCAGGACCTATGCAGGTCTCAGCATCCACGGGGAGCGTCGGATGCAGATCGTGCCAGCGGGTAGCACGCACGGGCACTTCCAGACGGTGACTCTCGCCCCCGTCCTGCTGATGCCAGAGGTAGCTGCAACGCTGAGCCCGGGCGTCGGTGATCGCCTCAAGGCTGCCGTAAGCAGTCAGCTGCAGCGGCAGATCGACAGGCGCCTGGGCTGGAGTGGGGCAGGGCGGCCGGGAACGGGGCTGTTGCTGCTTGCAAGGATCACCTCGGTGAAGGAGGTGTCTGTCGGCCTGAACATTGCCACATCGGTCCTGATGGGACCGGTGAGCAAGGGGCAGCTTTCCCTCGAGATCGAGGCGATCGACGCAGGCACTGGCAGGCAGGTAGCACTGCTGCTGCTCGCCGACGAAGCCGATATGAGGGACATCCGGAAAAGCTACACCCCGGACGGTCACGCCAAGGCGCTTGCAGGCCGGTTCGCGATTGATGCGGTGGAGTTCATCGCGCCAATGGTGCGATCACGGCAGCTTCCCGGAGGGCGCAACTGCCGTGCGCTTCACCCCGGTTCCCAGGCCTCATCCGAACCGCGGCTGCAGGAAAGGGAGGGGGGAGGGAGTTCCAATTGCAAATGACTCTCACTACACTTGCGGCATCCCACCCCTTCCGCCGCCTATGGCGGCCAGAACTCCGGCTCCCAACGTGAATTCCCCGCCCCACCTGTGCAGACCGCAGGCATTTGCCCTGAGGGTGATGTGTCCACGCTAGGCCGGGGCACGGGCAGCAACGCGGATCGGGCCTCGTCCACGGAGGCGGGCATTCCGGAAGACGCCTCGCCAATGGGCGGCAACCTCCTTGCGAAAGCCTATGCCCGCTGGCGCGGGCCCATTCTGCGCAGCCTTGCGCGTGTCAGAGGTGCGGACGGTGAGGACGCCCTGCACGACGGTGCAGTCAAATGGCTGGCGGCAAACCCTGCACTGGCCTCGTGCGACCAGCAAGGCGCCTATTTCCGGCGAACGGTGATGAACACCGTGGCCGATGAGTATCGTGAGCACACCGCAGGCCGCCGTCTCCAGACCCTGCCACTGGCAGATGCCGAGGATGCGGGCCAGGCCATCACCAGCGATGAATCACAGTGCCCGTTGCAGCTCAGCGCCCAGCGGCAGCGCCTGGAGCGCCTGCGAGAAGCGCTGGCCGAGCTGCCGGAACGTCAACGCGAGGCCTTCGTGCTCTGCCGCTTCGATGGCCTGACCCAGGAGGACGTGGCCGCTCGCATGCAGATCTCCCGCCGCATGGTGGTCAAGCACCTGTCGCGAGCGGTTGCCTACTGCGAAGTGCGGGTACGCTATGCGTCTCTGGCACAGATGCAGGAACTGCATCGTCCGACCAAGGCGGGCGAGGCGTTGGCGCCTGCCATCGATGCTGATTTTCCCTGCCGATGACCGATCTCCCTTCTCCCGCAGATTCCGACCCGTTTGCCCTGCATGAGGCGGCGGCCGCGTGGCTGGTACGGCGGCAGGATGCGGACTGGCAACCGAAGGACGAGGCAGCCCTGCAGCACTGGCTGGCCGGGAGCGAAGCACATCGACAGGCGTTCGCCGATGTGACCAGAACCTGGCACGACCTGGGCCAGCTGCCACGCCCCGTACTGGCCTCGGACGCGCATGCGGTGATCACCCCAGCAGTACCTGCACCTGCCGCTCTACGGCGGGGCAGGGCGGCGCGGCGTGCACGCTCGTGGCGCCTGCCACGCGTTGCGGCGGCTGCGGCCGTGGCGATGCTGGCCTTGGGGTACGTCGGCTACGGTTGGTACGCCGCGCCCAGCTACGTACAGGACGTGGCCACCGGCGCGGGCGAGATACGTGATCTGCAATTGCCGGACGGCTCACGGATTTCGCTCAATGCACGCAGCACGCTGGCCGTGCATTTCTATCGATCCCGCCGTGAAGTGGTGCTCAGCCAGGGCGAGGCGTTCTTCGAGGTCGCCCCGGCGGCCGACCGGCCCTTCACCGTTGATGCCCAGCGCAGCCGGGTGACGGTGGTCGGCACGGCCTTCAATGTGCGCAATGGGCCGGGCGAAGTCGTGGTCAAGGTGCTGCATGGGCACGTGCGAGTACAGCCGGATCGCGCCGAAGGTGCCTCGCCGGTCAGCCTGCGCGCCGAACAGGGCCTGGCCGTTACCACGCTCACCGCTGCTTATCGCCCCATCGCCGCAAGCGCAGACAGCATTGGCGGTTGGCGCAATGGACGCCTGGTGTTCCGGCGCACCCCGCTGGACGAAGTGGCGCAGGAGGTCGGGCAGTATCTGGGCCATCCCGTCACGTTGGGCCAGCCAGGGCTGAAGTTCCTGCCGGTCTCCGGCTACGCAGCCACCGATGCCCCGGCCACCTTCCTGGAAGCGCTGCCGGATCTGTTGCCGGTGCAGGTGACCCGCAATGCCCAGGGCGGCTATCGCATCGACGAACGACCTGTTACCCGCTGACGCCGGAACGAAAATTTCTTCCGGCGCGGGTTCCCACCCCGCCGTCATTTTCCGTTTACCCCAGTGAGGCCAGTAGCGGCCAAGCATGATGGAGCGGTAATGGGGTACATGAAGATCAAGCGCGCACTTGTTGCTGGCGCGTTCTCTACGGGGGTACACGCCAAGCGGCTGCCGTTGCTGGCACTGTGCATTTCCAGCGCGCTGGCAGCGCCGGCCATTGCACAGTCGCAGCCGGCTGCACGCGTGCAGTTCAATATTCCGGCGCAACCGCTGGATGCCGCACTGCGCCGCTTTTCCGAGCAGTCCCGGCAGCAGGTGCTGTTCAGCGAATCGGCGGTGGCGGGCCGTCGCGCTCCGGCCTTGACCGGCAGTTACACGCCGCAGGAAGCACTGGCGCGCCTGCTGGAGGGGAGTGGCGTGCGTGTCAATGCCACCCGTCCGGGCGTGTTCACCCTGGCCCAGGAAGCAGCAACACCTGCGCGCAGCAAGGAGGCCCAGACCACCCTGCAGACGGTGAACGTCACCGCCAATGCCCCAAGCGATGGCGCTTACACGGCACGTGAGCTGAGCCTGGGCAAGCTGGGGCAGAGCATCCGCCAGACCCCGCAGTCGGTCAGCGTGATCACCCGCCAGCAGCTGGACGACCGCAACCTCACCACGCTGGACGAAGCGCTGGCACAGACCACCGGCGTGACCAAGACCGCCCGCAACTTCGGCAACCACAAGTTCTCGATCCGCAGCTTCACCGTGGACGACAGCAACTATCTGGTCGATGGCGTGGCCGGCATTGTCTATGCCCCGGTGGGCTGGCTGCCGATCGACACCGCCGTGCTGGAACGGGTTGAAGTGCTGCGCGGTGCCGGTGGCATGATGCTCGGCGCGGCCGACCCCAGCGGGGCGATCAACATGGTGCGCAAGCGCCCGCGCGACCAGGCCCATCTGGATCTGGCGGCCACGCTGGGCTCGTGGGACAACTATCGCCTCGAGGTCGACGGTGGCGGCCCGCTCAATGCCGCTGGCACGGTACGTGGCCGACTCGTCGCCGCCTACCAGGACCGCGACTACTTCCAGCGCGGCACCTCATCGAAGACTCCAGTCGCCTACGGCGTGATCGATGCCGATCTGGGCACGGATACCACGCTGACCTTCGGCCTGCGCCATCAGGCCAGTGACACCGACGGCTACTGGCTGTTCGGCCTGCCGCGCTACACCGATGGCGGTGCGCTGGACATCAAGCGTTCCACCTCGCTCATCCAGGACTGGAACCGGCAGGAGGGCTCCGTCGACGAAGCCTTTGCAGAGGCAGAGCACCGCTTCAACGAACGCTGGAAGGCACGCCTGTCGGTGAACCGCACCGAGTCGGACCTGGACCAGCGTGTCGCGGTTCCGCTGGGCGGGGTGGACCGCGCCACCGGCATCGGTTCGCGCTTCTATGACATCTATTTCAACCGCTCGCGCGTGCGCAGTGATGGCATCGACCTGCACACCACCGGCAGTTTCGACGCCTTCGGCCGCAGCCATCAGCTGCTGCTGGGCGCGATGTGGTCGCGCCAGCGTACCCGCCAGAGCTCGGCGGACCTGGCCATCGACGTGCCGATTGATGTCTACGCACCCGACCACAGCGCCATCGCGCAGCCGCTGCAGCCCGCGTGGGACTGGTCAGAAAACGCCCGCGCCCAGCAGAGCGGCGTGTACAGCAACCTGCGCCTGCAGCTAGCAGAACCGCTGCACCTCACGCTGGGTGGCCGGCTGAGCTGGGTGAAGTACCAGTCCAGCGATGGCTTCACCGGCGCCAAGAGCCGCGACTACGAACAGAAGCACGAATTCACCCCGTACGCCGGCCTTGTCTACGACCTGGGTCCGCAATGGTCGGTCTATGCCAGCTACGCCGATACCTTCCAGCCGCAGAGCTCGTACGTCACCGCATCCGGCTCGGTGCTGGATCCGGCCATCGGCGCCAACTACGAGCTGGGCGTGAAGGGTGAGTTGAACGATGGCCGCCTGAATGTCTCCGCCGCAGTGTTCTCCATCCGCAAGACCGGCAACGCCGTGGTGGACGAATCCGACCCGGGCAGCTGCCGTGGCTCGCTGGCGTCGTCCGATTGCTACCGCAATGGCGGCAAGCTGCGCAGCAAGGGCTTTGAGCTGGAGGCCAGCGGCGAACTGGCGCCGGGCTGGCAGATGATGGCGGGCTATACCCACGTCACCAGCCGCGACGATGAGGGCGCGACCATCAGCGCCGAGACGCCCCGCCACCTGCTGCGCCTGTCGACGTCCTACCAGCTGCCGGGCAAGTGGAACGCGTTCTCTGTGGGCGGTGGTGTATCGGCACAGAGCAGCTACTCCTATCCGGCCTACGACGACCCGGACTGGCGCATGGGCGCAGCGGGACGTGCCGTGTGGGACCTGCGCGCCGGCTACCGGATCAATCCGCGCTGGAGCGTAGGCGTCAACGTGGCCAACCTGTTCGACACCCGCTACTACGCGATGATCAGCCAGATCCGCCGCGGCAACTTCTTTGGCGAACCCCGCAATGTGATGCTGACGCTGCGCGGCTCGCTGTGATCTTCCGCAGCCGGCGGGGCAACGGCCTGCCCGCCACGGGGCAGGCATGAAAGCGGGCTTCCGGCAGAGCATGTCGTGGCTGCACACCTGGTGCGGCCTGACCTGTGGCTGGCTGCTGTGCGCGATCTTTCTGACCGGCACGCTCAGCGTGTTCCGCGAGTCGATCACGCGATGGATGGAGGCCGGCCCCGTGCCGGTCTCCTCGCCGGCGGTGGACACGGGAATGCAGGCGGTACGTGCGCAGCACTGGCTGGCCGCCAACGCCGCCGAAGCCCGGGCATGGCAGATCCGTTGGCCTGCGCATCACGGCTGGCCGCTGGAGCTGTCATGGGAGGATGGCGACGGCACCGCGCACGAACGCTGGGTGGATGCCGGCACCGGCATGCCACAGCCTCCACCTCGTCTTCGGGAAACCGAAGGCGGGCGCCACTTCATGTCCTTCCATTACACCCTGCACGGCGGCATGGCCGGCTACTGGCTGGTGGGCTGGATCACGGCCTGCATGCTGCTGGCGCTGGTGTCCGGCGTGGTGGTGCATAAACGCATCTTCAAGGACTTCTTTACCTTCCGCCCGGGCAAGGGACAGCGCAGCTGGCTGGATGCGCACAACCTGAGTGCCGTGCTGACCCTGCCGTTCCTGTTCATGATCGGCTACACGGGGCTGACCTTCTTCTACAGCAGCTATCTGCCGTGGCCCGTGCAGGCAGCCTATGGCGATGCCGATGACGCCTATGCGCGCTATGAAGCCGAGCTGGCGCCTGCACAGCCGACTCCGCCAGGCATCCTGGTATCCACCGCGCGACTGCCGGACCTCCAGCAACTGCTCGCACGCGCGCAGGCCATCAGCGGGCAGCCGCCAGTACTGATCGTGATCCAGGCGCCCGGCACCGTGCACAGCGTGGTGGAGGTGATCGGCCGCAAGCCGGAGGGGGGCGCGGACAGGCATCTGCTGACCGAGGCCAGCCGGGCGGCGTTCGATGCTGCCAGCGGCACGCTGCTGCAACAGCATGGCGCACATCCGCATGCCATTGGCGCCGTACAGGTGCACGAAACCATCGAAGCACTGCACAAGGCCGATTTCGGCGGCTGGCCGATGAAGTGGCTGTACTTCATCAGCGGTCTGCTCGGCACGGCGATGATCGCCATTGGCACGCTGCTGTTTTCCATCAAGCGGCGCAAGCGCAGCGAGCACGAGTTCGGCGCGGCCACGGCGGGCATCTATCGCTGCGTGGAAGCGTTCAACGTCGCATCGCTGGCCGGGGTGGCGCTGGCAAGCATCGTCTACCTGTACGGCAATCGGTTGCTGCCACTGGAAATGAGCGATCGAAGTGCGTGGGAAATACGCATTTTTCTTACGGCCTGCGCTGCCTCGGTGGCGCACGCGCTGTGGCGCCCACCGCGCCTGGCCTGGATCGATCAGTTGTGGCTGGCCGCAGCACTGTGCCTGGCGCTGCCGCTGGTGAATCTGGCAACCACCGGGCAGGGGCTGCTGATGTACCTGCAGCGGGGCGCATGGCAGCAGGCCGGTGTGGAGCTGGTCGCACTGGCATTCGGGCTGATGTTGGCCAGAGTGGCCGTGATGCTGCAGCGCCGCTGGCCACGGGCGCCGGAGGCGGCGCGCCCTGCCAAGCCTCCGGCCGGGCGGGAAGCGGCCTATCGCTGGCAGGTGGCGAGCCGTGTGCTGGCCGCCTCGCTGGGCGGCTACGTGTTCACCGCCGTTACTGCCACGGCACTGGCGTTGTTGTTGCCCGTGCTGGTGGGGGTAAGGACAGCCGTTTCGGTCCTGGCCAGTTCACTGCTGGGGTTCGTGCTGTTCATTGCCATTGCTGTGGGCGTCTTCAGCGCCCGCAGGGTGGGGAAGGTGTGGCTGAGTCTGCTGGCGGGGAGTGCCCTGATGGGGGTGTGGGTGGCGATGCTTCAGACAGGGTGAGAGCGCTCCCGACAGGGCAGGCGCCTGCGGTTGCTAGTGCGAACGATTTGCATTTGGTATTATTTAACGCGAAATTAACGCCGCCGCAGCTGCCGCCTAGGGCGCACTTCCTACCGTAGGCCCCCAAATGAACAAGATCGCCACTACTTCCCGCGCCCCGAGGCGCTCTCTGTTGTCCGTGTCCGTTGCCCTCATGCTGGCCTTCCCGCTGGCCGGTCACGCTGAAGCACCGCCCTCGCCAGAAGTCCCCGATGGCAGCGCCACCACGCTCGATGCGGTACGCGTCAACGCCTATCGCACAACCACGCACACCTCCGGCGCTACCAAGACCGACACGCCGGTTGCGGAAATGGCCAAGTCGGTCTCGGTCATTGCCCGCGAAGAGCTCGATGCCCGCGGTGTGCAGAACCTCAACGAGGCGATGCGCTACGTGGCCGGCGTGGTTCTGGAGAGCGGCGGCATCGACAATCGCGTCGATGACTTCCGCATCCGCGGCTTCGACGCCGGCAGCTGGAGCAACAACGTCACCGTCGACGGCATGCGAGCGCCGCAGGGTGGCCAGTGGAACCGGACCATGGTGGACAGCTGGAACCTGGACCGTGTCGAGGTGCTGAAGGGACCGTCGGCCGTGATGTATGGTCAGGTGGCTCCGGGCGGCATGGTCAACCAGGTCAGCAAGACCCCGACACCTGACCAGCAGCAGGTGCTGCAGTTGGGTCTGGATGGAAACGGCCAGTACAGCAGCGCGTTCGATCTGGGCGCGGCATCGGACGACAAGCGCCACCTCGGGCGCCTGGTGGGCCTGTATCGCGACGGTGACACCCAGATCAAGCATACCCAGCAGCAGCACTGGTTCCTGGCCCCCAGCTATACCTTCCAGATGGCCGAGCGTACGCGGCTGACGGTGCTGGGCCTCTATCAGCGCGATGACGGCGGCTCGACCTACCAGTTCCTGCCGATGGACGGCACGCTCAAGGCCACCCCCTATGGGCGCATGAAGAACACGACCTTCATTGGCGAACCGAACTGGAACACCTACGACCGCACGATCTGGACGGCCGGCTGGCTGTTCGAACATGCCTTCAACGAGAACTGGACCCTGAGCCAGGGTGCCCGCCGCACCAACGTGGAATCGACCTTCCGCACCGTGGTGACCAACGGTGGCCTGAACCAGGATGGGCGCACGCAGAAGCGACGTGCCACCTGGGGCGAGGGAGACTCCCAGGGCGACACCATCGACACCCGCGTTACCGGCAAGTTCCAGACCGGCTCGGCTGAACACACGCTGCTGGTGGGCGTGGATTGGCAGAAGGCCGATTGGGATGCGGCACGCGGTGCGATGCGTGATCCGGCGCCGATCGACATCTTCAATCCGGTCTACACCGGCTATGTCCCGGTGACCAACAGCATCAGCTACTCGGGAGGCGTCAACCGCCAGACGGGAGCCTACCTGCAGGATCAGATCGCGCTGGACAAGTGGCGCTTCACCGTGGGCGGCCGTTACGACTGGACCAAGGACGACACCTGGACGCAGTCGTACACCGTGGCTACGGATCGCTATGGCGCACGCGCGCCGAGCCGCATCAAGAACGAGGCTTTCAGCGGCAACGCGGGCATCCTGTTCGTGGCTGACAATGGCCTGACGCCATATCTGAGCTATGCCGAGTCGTTCCAGCCCGCAGGCAGCACAGCTACACAGTCCTTCGACCGGACCCCGTTCGACCCGATCACCGGCAAGCAGTGGGAAGTGGGCGTGAAGTATCAGCCGTCTGGATTCGATGGCCTGATCACGCTTTCAGCCTACGATCTGCGCCAGCAGAACATCCTGACCAACGATCCGGATCCCAGCCACAACACCTGCGGCACGACTGGGTCCAGCCAGTGCCAGGTGCAGGATGGCGAGGGTCGCGTGCGTGGCGTGGAACTGGAAGGCCGCATCACCCCCCTCGATGGCTTCAGCGTGATCGGCGCGGCGTCGTGGATGGACTCGGAAGTCACCAAGAGCAACAACGGCTACCAGGGCAAGCAGCTGGCGATGGTTCCGGACTGGACCGCTGCGCTGTGGGGTGACTACACCTTCCAAGGCGGGGCACTCGCAGGCCTGAGCCTTGCCGCAGGCGTCCGCTACAACGGTGAAAGCTACGGCGACAGCGCCAACGTCTACCTGATTCCGTCCTACACGATGTGGGATGCAGCTATCCGTTATGACGTCGGTGCGATCGGGAGTGTGGGCACGCAGTTCGCACTGAACGTCAGCAACCTGACCGACAAGCGATTCGTGACCACGTGCAGCGGTGTCTCCTCATGCTTCTTCGGCACAGGACGCACCGTCACGGCCACCGCCCGGTTCACCTGGTAACCCTTCTGCCCCGTGACCGGCCAGCCAGGTCACGGGGCCTCCAAATGAGACTTCCAGAATGTCGGTCATGATGGCAGTGCTGGCTTCAGCCGCGGGTGTGGTCGGGGCGTGGCTGTTCTATCTGGCGTCACCGAAGCAGCAGTGGCGGCGCGCCGGACCCTGGCCTGTCCGTGGGAAATGGATTCCCGGCAGCGCCTTGTCGCTGGTCTCGCTGGCCATGTTCCTGTCCTTGATGGGAAGCGGTGCGGCCTTCTTCACCTGGCTGACGATTCTGATGCTGGTCTGGTCGGCCGCGCCCTTCCTGGGCGTCTGGCGCGCTCGACAGCGTGGAGGTGCCCATGGCCGGCCCTGACAAGCTGCAGAGCCGACACTGGTTCGGGAAGACATGTGCCGGTGTACTGCTGGGCTTTGGGCTCTCCCTGGCCCTGTCCGGCCTGTTCGCGTGGTTCGGACCCGGCGGCATTGATGGCGGGGGCGGCAAGGCCCAGTTCAATATGTGGCTGGTCGCGCTGCTGTGGGCCCCGATCCTGTCATTTGTTTTCCTTTTTCGTAGCAGCGCAAGCGCCTGGCTGTGGCTCGGTGCTGCCAACGTGGTTGCCTTTGGCGCGCTCTGGCTGGCGCGCAGCCATCTGGGCTGACTGGACCTCACATGAAGATCCGCAACGACATCATCAAGGTCTACAAGGACGTGCACATCTGGGTCGGCATCTTTGCTGGCCTGATGCTGTTCGTTGCCTTCTATGCCGGCTCGATCACCATGTTCGAGAAGCCGCTGGAGCGATGGGCAACACCCCCGTCTGCGCTGTCTGCGCCGGTCCCAATGGAACGTGCACCTGAACTGCTGGCCGCGGTGCTCAAGGCGCATCCCGAGGCGGCGAAGAACTACAGCGTGATGGTGCAGACCTCACCTGAGGCGTCTGCCCGGGTGATCTGGCGAGTACGCGGCGACAAGCCACGGCAGTTCACCGAATTTGGCGCAAGCTTCGACGCGGAAGGGCGGCTTCAGGTGGAGCAGCTGCGAAAGGCACCGGTGGCGCAGCTTGTCGACACCTTGCATCAGTTCGTCGGCCTGCCGTTCCCCGATGCGATTTCGCGCCCCATCATGGGCATCATTGCGCTGATGTATGCCGTCGCATTGATCTCCGGCGTCATCGTGCTGTTGCCGACGTTGGTGAAAGACTTCTTCGCCGTGAGGGTAGGCAAGAACATCAAGCGCATGTGGCTGGATGTGCACAACGCGCTGGGCATTGTCAGCTTGCCATTCCACCTGATCATGGCCGTGACCTGCGTGGTATTCGCGTTCCACGATCAGTTCTACGACATCCAGGACAAGGTGGTTTATCCCAATGGCATCCAATGGGGCGAGGAGCACGATGACCGGCCCGCTCCGGGCGCCCAGCCTCTGCCTGCTCCTGCACTGCTGGAAAAGGTAAAGGCACAGCTGCCGGGCTTTGAGGTCTACAGCCTGGGCTTCCAGCAGAAGGGCAGTGTGGTCGAGGGGCGTGTCACCGGCCTGGATATCCGCTACGGGACCCGTGCCCGCACCTACATGAGTACCCATCTCGATCCGTACACTGGCATGGTGGACACACATGACCTGCCAGGACACATGGGCGGCTGGGATACGGCGGTCAATGCCTTCTTCATGCTGCACTTCGGCAGCTTTGGCGGGAACCCCGTGCGCTGGATGTACCTGCTCCTTGGGCTTGGCGGTGCGATCGTGTTCTACACCGGCAACCTGCTGTGGATCGAGTCACGACGCAAGAAGCAGCGCGATGCCAACCTTCCCGAGCAGAAGCGATCCACCCGTGTGCTGGGATCGCTGACCATCGGTGTGTCCCTGGGCTGTGTCATCGGCATATCGGCAACACTGGCAGCTACCAAGTGGCTGCCTGGGCTGGTTGCCAATGTCCCGGCATGGCACGAAGGCATCTACTATGCGGCCTTCCTGCTGGCAGTGGCCTGGGCATTCCTGCGTGGGGCCGCGCGCTCCGCTTATGAGCTGCTGTACGTTGGCGCAGTAGTGACGGCACTGATCCCGGTCGGCAGCCTTGCGGCGTTGGCTGGCGTCCCCGGCACCTGGAACCATTCAAGTGCCGGGGTGGCCGTGGACGCGACCGCAATTGTCGCTGCTGCCATTTTCTGGCAACTGGCGAGGCGATCCAGGAAGCGCGCAAAGATGGGCCACAAGGACAGCGTTTGGGCCATCGAAGGAAATGCGACCACAAGGGCAGGGCACATCCAAGCGGCCGGGGAGTAGATCCGTCCTGCCTGCCGTTGGCCGGCCACATTGAATGGGCGGCGGCGGACAGCGTGTATCGCCTGAGAAGGTGTTCTGCAGCCAGCAGATCACGCATTGCAGGATCGTCCGTCACCCACATTCACCCCGCAGCAGCGAAAATGCATCATTGGGCGCGCCCTGGCGCGCGCCACTCACTGCCTGCAGGATCGTAACGATGTCCAACACCCCCTTTGGTGAATCGTCATGCGCTGCCGCCGCCAGCGGTTGCGTCGAGGTGCGCGGTGCGCGCGAGCACAACCTCAAGAATGTCGACGTCTCCATCCCACGCAATGCACTGGTGGTGTTCTCCGGGGTGTCGGGTTCGGGCAAGTCGTCGTTGGCCTTCGGCACTGTCTTCGCTGAGGCGCAGCGGCGCTACTTCGAGTCGGTGGCGCCGTATGCCAGGCGACTGATCGACCAGGCGGGCGTGCCGGACGTGGATGCCATCGACGGGTTGCCGCCGGCAGTGGCGCTGCAGCAGCAGCGCGGCGCCAGCAATGCACGTTCATCGGTGGGCAGCGTGACTACGCTGTCCAGCCTGGTGCGCATGATGTACTCGCGTGCCGGTGCGTACCCGGCCAACCAGCCCATGCTGTACGCCGAGGACTTCTCGCCCAACACGCCACAGGGCGCCTGCAGCACCTGCCATGGCCTGGGGCATGTCTACGAAGTAACCGAAGCGCTGATGGTTCCGGACCCGTCGCTGAGCATCCGTGAGCGCGCCATCGCTTCCTGGCCGCCGGCATGGCATGGCCAGAACCTGCGCGACATCCTGGTCACGCTCGGCTACGACATCGACATACCGTGGAAGAAGCTGCCGAAGAAGGACCGGGACTGGATCCTGTTCACCGAGGAAGCGCCCAGCGTGCCGGTCTATGCCGGTTTCACGCCCGCAGAGACCCGTGCCGCACTCAAGCGCAAGCAGGAGCCCAGCTACATGGGCACCTATACCGGCGCACGCCGCTACGTGCTGCACACCTTTGCCAACACCCAGAGCGCGCTGATGCGCAAGCGCGTGTCGCGCTACATGGAAGGCCGGTTGTGCCCGGCCTGCCACGGAAAGCGCCTGAAGCCGGAGGCGCTCTCGGTCACCTTTGCCGGCGTGGATATCGGTGAGTTCATGCGGCTGCCGCTGGACCAGCTGGCGGCGCTGCTGGAGCCCATCGCACAAGGTGATTTCGGCGCGCACAGCAAGGGCGCTCGCACCAGCAGGAGCGCGACACCCCGCGATCGCGCCCGGAGGGCCGCGAGTGGCCAGGCGACCCACGAGGGCGCTCCGGACGTGCGCCTGACCTCGGCCTTGTCCGAAGAGAAGCGCCTGGCAGCACAACGATTGGCAGGCGGAGTCATGGCGCGTGTACGCCAGCTGCGTGACCTGGGCCTGGGCTATCTCTCGCTGGACCGTGCGACGCCAACCCTGTCAGCCGGCGAGCTGCAGCGCCTACGGCTGGCCACGCAGCTCAGCTCGCTGCTGTTTGGCGTGCTGTACGTGCTTGATGAACCCTCGGCCGGCCTGCATCCGGCCGACAGCCAGGCGCTGTACGACGCACTGGAACGGCTGCGCGACGGCGGCAACTCGGTGTTCGTTGTTGAACACGATCTGGAGCTGATGCGCCGCGCGCAGTGGCTGGTGGATGTGGGGCCGCAGGCAGGGGAACACGGCGGGCGCGTGCTCTACAGTGGCGAGCCCGATGGCCTGCGCCACATCCAGGAGTCGCGCACGGCCCTGTATCTGTTCGATCAGGTGCCCGCACCTGCCAGCCGGCAGCGCAACGCCAGCAGCTGGCTGGAATTGAAGGGCATCCACCGCCACAACCTGCAGGGTGTGGACGCGCAGGTACCGCTGGGGCTGCTGACGGCGGTGACCGGCATTTCCGGCTCCGGCAAGTCCAGCCTGATGGCGCAGGCGCTGCCCGAGCTGTTACTGCTGCACCTCGGGCATGAGCCTGCGGACGACAACGCCGATAGCGCGCCCACCGACGGGCCAACCGTGATCGAAACGACCCGGGGCACATTGGCGGGCGATGTAGACGCCATCCAGCGGGTGGTGCAGGTCGACCAGAAGCCCATCGGCCGCACGCCACGCTCCAACCTGGCCACCTATACCGGGCTGTTCGATCACGTGCGCAAGCTGTTCGCTGCGACACCCGCCGCGCGCCGCCGCCGTTTCGACGCGGGCCGCTTCTCGTTCAACGTGGCCAAGGGCCGGTGCGAGACCTGCGAGGGCGAAGGTTTCGTCAGCGTCGAACTGCTGTTCATGCCCAGCGTCTATGCGCCGTGCCCCACCTGTCATGGCGCCCGCTACAACGACGCCACGCTGAAGGTGCAGTGGAATGACCGCAACATCGCCGAGGTCCTGCAGATGACGGTGGACCAGGCGCATGCGTTCTTCAGCGAGGAAGAGGCCATTGCCCGGCCGCTGCAGTTGCTGCAGGAGATCGGCCTCGGCTACCTGCGGCTGGGCCAGCCGGCCACGGAGCTTTCCGGCGGTGAGGCGCAACGCATCAAGCTGGCCACCGAGCTGCAGCGCAGCCAGCGCGGGCGCACGCTGTACGTATTGGACGAACCCACTACCGGCCTGCATGCATCGGATGCGGACAGGCTGCTGGTGCAGCTGCAGCGGCTGGTGGACGCGGGCAATACCGTGGTGATGATCGAGCACGATATGCGGGCGGTTGCACAGGCGGACTGGGTGATTGACGTAGGCCCCGGAGCTGGCGGGGCAGGGGGCACCATCGTCGCGAAAGGAACGCCGCAACAGGTGGCTCGCGCCAAAGGCAGCAGGACGGCGCCGTTCCTTGCCAGGGAGCTGGCGCTTATGTAGAGCCGAGCCATGCTCGGCTGACGAAAAATCCACGCACGTGGTTCCAGCACTGCACTCATCAACAGATGCGGGCTATGGACAATCAGGGCATCCACTGCAGTGCAGGTTGTACTCAACGGGCTCGGCGGTGATTCCAGACGCATCCTTCAAGGTAATCCGCTCCCTCCAGGTCAACGGGGGAGGGGGAATGACGGGAGGCGGGTAGAGCACGATGGGGTAGAAGCAGGCCCATGTGTAGTTGAGCGGGGAGGGCATCTTGTCCGGCAACGTTTCCGTGGCGGGTTCGCAGGGCCCGCTCGGGCACACCGGGCGCTCCAGCGTCAACTCTATCGGGAACTTCGGAACTCCCTTGTACGCAACCGGAACGGAAAATGGCCTGAAGTAATTTTCTGTGCGATCTGCGATGCCGGTAACTTCAAAGGCCTCCGTCAATACGGTAACGCCAAGTGCTGAAACCCGCTCGATGGGCATGTAGAACAGGTCGTTCTCAAATCCCGTGTCTTCACCGCCCCGGCCGTGAATGACGCCGAGGGCCGCATTGTTCGAAAAGACCGGCCCACCGCTGTCACCTTCGACGCTGAGAGGACCTGGAGAAAGGTTGCGTGCACGAATGTACCTGCCTATGGCCCCATTATGATTGGACCTTGAATTCATATCCTCAATGGTCCCGCATGCGTAATGGCCGTGAATTCCACTCTTGCAGATCACATCCCCCACATGCGTCGAACTGGAGGGGAGTGTGCTGGTTATTTCGAGCGTCTGCGACGGACCATTGATCAGGGAGATTTCATTTGTCTGCGCGTGGGGCGCGCCCCTGGGCGGCTCTTTATGCCACTGGACATCGTAGTCGCCTACGTTCTGCTCGCTCTGGAAAACGAGAGGCGCGGCAATGCCCTGATAGGTCAGCGTATTGTCACAGTGACCGGCCGTGAGGACGCCAAGCTCACGATCTGCGTCGAAGACGTTGAAGCCAGTAGTGCAACTGAAGGCAGTACCGGTCAACTTATGGCCGCCGGAGATTGCGGTAGTGACAGTAAAGCCTTTCACTTGCTTACTCGAACCCAACCTTCTTTGCGAGAAGCTGGGCCTCTGCCTCTGCCTCGGCCTGGGTCGCCAGGAGCATCTCGAGCGATTGAGCGGAAGTGCGGCCGGCAAATACAGGATCCTGCGTGTACTTTGCCAAGGTCTCTTTCGGCCTCTTCGTGAACAGCACTACGATCTTGAATTCTGGCTCATGCTCAACGTACAAGCCACCAAACGTATCCGGCTCAGATGCCTGAATCCTGCCTTCCAGACCTGCGCAGAGATCGATTTCATCGACCTGTATTTTGCTTCGGCCTCAGATTCATTGAACGTTCGCGAGTAGGTGTGTGCCGTGGGGTTGCCAGTTATCGGCTGGCCGTGCAGGGAGAATGCGAACGCACCGAGGGCGGACAATGTCAGGGCACGCATGGATAGCTTCGTGCGCAGATTGATCATGGCTGCTCCTTTGCCTGACGCATCAAGTGAATCGTCATGAGTGGACCAGTACAGGCATCCGGAATGGACGCAGCAAGACTCAAACGGAGCGATTCACCTCCATGCCCCCCTCCGAATGATGCGGCGATTCCGAATTCCATCATTTCCCCCGATCGTTCGTCCTGCACGCCTACGGGAACGCCCCCTTTCATGGCGAGCGAGTAATCGTGAGGCCATGCTGCAAGATATGCCGTGCCGCCTGGATCCACGAAGTAGACACAGCCATTGATTGGCCTCAGCATCCCTCTCAGTAGCCCGGTTGCAAGGACTGTCCCCTGCTCAGATGAGAGTCTGACAAGCACAAGTGATCGGCCCTCTTTGGCGCCAACCGGCATGATCGCGGCGATGCAGGAGGCAATCATCAAATAAAGGAGAGCCGCAAGCTTTGCTGAAGACCTGCAAGATACCGTGCACATCCCCACCTCCATGTCACAGCTGATTGTTGGCCCGCCCGGAATCCACTCGCATCTTCAACAATTACGTTACAGCGAAATTGAAGGTATGGACTTTCCCTGGACTTAACCGTTACCACCTTCACGAACGCGTGTTTTCAGATTACCCGCTCGCTCCGTGTAAAGCCGAGTTATCTTGCGAACGAGAGGTAGAGGATTACTGCCAGGTGCCGAGGTTCTGGCATGGCCATTTCCACGCCCTTGCAGCCGGGCCCGGATGAAATTCTGCACCGCCCGAATCCGCACCGGGGCGACTCTGACCGGGAACGGACACGCGGCGGGGCAGAAACACTCTGATGTGAGACGGGCTCCGGCGCGATGCCGGAGCCCCGGTTACTCACTTCTCCTGCAGGAAGTTCAGCAGATCCTGGTTGACCTTGTCCTTGTGGGTGTCGGTCAGGCCATGCGGCGCGCCCGGGTAAACAATCAGCCTGGCGCCCTTGATCAGCTTCGCCGACTGGCGGCCGGAGATGTCGATCGGCACGATCTGATCGTCATCACCGTGGATCACCAGCGTCGGCACGTCGAACTTCTTCAGGTCGGCGCGGAAGTCGGTGGCCGAGAACGCGGCGATCGAATCGTAGGTGTTCTTGTGACCACCCTGCATGCCCTGCGCCCACCAGGCATCGATCAGGCCCTGCGACACCTTCGCGCCCGGGCGATTGAAGCCGTAGAACGGGCCCGACGGGATGTCCTTGTACAGCTGTGCGCGGTTGTCCATCTGCGCCTTGCGGATGCCATCGAACACTTCCATCGGCAGGCCATTGGGGTTGTCGGCGGTCTTCAGCATGAGCGGCGGCACCGAGCTGATCAGCACCGCCTTCCTCACCCAGCCGGTGCCATGGCGGCCGATGTAGCGCGCCACTTCGCCGCCACCGGTGGAGAAGCCCACCAGGGTGACATCGTGCAGGTCGAGCGTGTTGATCACCGTGGCCAGGTCATCGGCGTAGTGATCCATGTCGTTGCCATCCCACGGCTGGCTGGAACGGCCGTGGCCACGACGGTCATGCGCGATGACGCGGTAGCCGTGGTTGGCCAGGAAGATCATCTGCGATTCCCAGCTGTCTGAGTTCAGCGGCCAGCCGTGGCTGAAGGTAACGACCGGGCCGTCCTTCGGGCCCCAGTCCTTGTAGTAGAGCTGCACGCCATCGGCGGTGGTGATGTAGCTGGCGGTGCGCGCAATGCTGGTGACTGCTGCCGGCTTGGCCGGTTCGGCGGCCTGCGCGGACAGGCCGGCCTGGACCGAGAGGGCGAGGGCGGCAACGGCCAGGGAACGGGCAAAGGTGTTCATGCGGGGCGTCTCATGGGCGGGTGGTGAGACGTACTTTGCGGCCGAAATCGGGCGTCTGGATGATGACATGTACGAATTTCTTGATAGATCGTCCTGAGCGGATGCACGCAGCCGGGAGGTGGCGATGCCGCCCGTTGACAGGGTAGAACGATCGTTCTACCTTGGCGCCGTGAGCACAATCACCACCGACACCCAGCAGAAGATCCTGGCCACGGCCGAGGCGCTGATCTACCAGAACGGGGTCCACGCCACCGGCATGGACCTGCTGGTGAAGACCTCCGGCGTTGCCCGGAAGAGCATCTACCGGCACTTTGAAAACAAGGACCAGGTGGCCGCTGCGGCATTGAATGCGCGTGACGTGCGCTGGCTCACCTGGTTCCAGCAGGAGTGCAACAAGGCCGACACCCCGGAAGCACGCATCCTGAGCATGTTCACCGTGCTCAAGGGCTGGTTCCAGTCCGAGGGCTATCGCGGCTGTGCCTTCATCAACACCGCAGGCGAGGTTGGCAATCCCGACGATCCGATTCGCCACATCGCCAAACATCACAAGCAGAAGCTGCTGGATTACACGCTGGAACTCACCACGCAACTGGATATCAAGCAGCCGGAAGCACTGGCGCGGCAGCTGCTGGTTCTCATGGAAGGCGCCATCACCGTTTCACGCGTAATGGGCGACTACGACGCCGCAGACACTGCAAGGGATGTTGCAGCGGTGTTGTTGGAGCAGTCCAGGCGCTGACGCCTGAGTGATCGAAACCCGTCGAAGCACCCCGCTCATCCACTTGATTGGAGGCCCCACCGTGTCCACTGAAGCACCCCGTCCGCCACTTCCCCCCTTCACCCGTGAATCGGCCATCGAGAAAGTGCGCCTTGCCGAGGATGGCTGGAACTCCCGCGATGCCGACAAAGTCGCGCTGGCCTATTCACTGGACACCGAGTGGCGCAACCGCGCCGAGTTCACCCATGGCCGCGAGGAAGCCCGGCAGTTCCTGGCCCGCAAATGGAAGAAGGAACTGGACTACCGTTTGATCAAGGAACTGTGGGCCTTCACCGACAATCGTATTGCCGTGCGCTACGCCTATGAGTGGCATGACGACTCCGGCAACTGGTTCCGCTCCTATGGAAACGAGAACTGGGAATTCGGTGCGGATGGCCTGATGCAGCGCCGCTTTTCGTGCATCAACGACATGCCGATCAAGGAAAGCGATCGGAAGTTCCACTGGCCACTGGGGTGTCGCCCGGATGATCACCCGGGGCTGTCTGATCTGGGTATGTGATTCGCATTGCTTCCCGGAATGCAACATCACGTCCCCCTCCACGGGCCTACCGCGGCAACGGTGTGCTGCCTAGGCTGATCGCACACGGCATATGCCGTGTTCCGGGCCCACCGCTTGCGCAGTGGCCCGTCTTCCCATGAACCCTGCAGCGCTGGCCTGCCAGGCATCCGTGCCCTGGCAACGCCACGCCCTGCGCCGTGGGAAAGCGCCCGGAATCGTTCGCGCCAGCCTTGCATCGCTGCCCGCCCAATGCCCCTTCGTGGAGATCCCTCATGTTCAGTCTGGAAAACAACGCCGCGCCCATTGCCCCCGCCCTCGATGAGCTGGTGCCCTCGCGCTACGCCCTCAAGGTGGGCGACGTCGAAGTGCTGGTGATCAGCGATGGCGTCCTGCCGTTGCCCACCCAGATGCTCGGCCACAACGTTCCGGCCGCCGACCGTGCCGAATGGTTCGAAGAGATGTACCTGCCGCAGGATGCCTTCGACTGGGCATTGAACGTGATGGTGGTGCACAGCGGTGATCGCACCATCCTCATCGATGCCGGCCTGGGCATGGACCCGGACCTGCAGCTGCCGCGCGCCGGCCAGTTGATCCGCCGCCTCGGTGCCGCCGGTATCAACCTGGGCGAAATCACCGATGTGGTGATCACCCACATGCACATGGACCACGTCGGTGGGCTGCTGGTTGAAGGCGTAAAGGAACAGCTGCGCCCGGACCTGAAGATCCACGTGGCCGCGGCAGAGGTGGAGTTCTGGAAGTCGCCGGACTTCAGCCGCACCAACATGCCGCAGGGGTTTCCCGATGCGCTGCGCGCTACGGCCAAGCACTTCTGGGCCGAGTACAGCAGCTATGTGCACACCTTCCAGGACGAACAGCAGATCGCGCCGGGCGTGATGGCCCGCCGCACCGGAGGGCATACCCCAGGCCACTGCGTGGTGCGCGTGGCGTCTGCCGGGCAGGCCCTGACCTTCGCCGGTGACGCGGTGTTCGCGGTCGGCTTCGACCAGCCGAACTGGCACAACGGCTTCGAGCACGACCCGGAGGAATCCGCGCGCGTCCGCATCGCCCTGCTGAAGGACCTGGCAGGCACCGGCGAAATGCTGGTGGCCACGCATCTTCCGTTCCCGTCAGTGGGCCGGGTGTCGCTGGAGGGCGAGACCTTCCGCTGGGTGCCGGTGTTCTGGGACTTCTGATCGGGTCCTGCGGCCATTGCGCAGGCAGGCGTTAACGATCGGGGCGCATCGGCGCCCCGGTTGAATCCCGCAAGAACGACGTCGACAATGGATGCCATCCACGCGGCGCTTGTATCTACTGGATGGAGGTGGGCAGTGCCAGCCGCTGCAGCTTGTGCGGGTTGCGCTGCACCAGGATCTGCGTGATCCGTTCGCCATCGGTCTCGAAGGCCATCGCCGCTTCCAGCTCGCCATCGAAATAGCGCAGCAGTCCCAGCCGTCCGTTGAGCATGGCCGGCACCATCCGCAATTGCGCGCTGCGCCGCAGGTGCGGGGCATACAGCAGCTGGGCAATGCGTGCACCCCCGACCATCGGTTTTGGGAAGCTGGTGACGATGCCACCGCCATCACCCACCAGCTCGGCCGACTCGGCCATCAGCGCCTTCATCGTACGGAAATCGCCGCTGGATGCGGCCTCGGCGAAGCGGCGCAGCAGTTTCTGGTGCACCTCCTGCGGAACGTTGTAGCGCGGGCGCTCCTGCCTGAGCTGCAGGCGTGCGCGATGCACGATCTGCCGGCAGGCGGCTTCTGTCTTGTCCAGGGTGCGCGCGACCACCGCGTAGTCCTGATCGAACACGTCGTGCAGCAGGAAGGCTGCACGCGCATCCGGGGCCAACCGCTCCAGCACGCTTAGGAAGGCGACCGACAGATCGCTGGCGGTTTCCAGCACATACTCAGGGGTGCTGGTGTCATCGGTCAGCAGCGGCTCGGGCAACCACATGCCGACATAGTGTTCGCGCGTATGCCGTGCCAGGCGCAGGCCATCAATGGCGCGACGGGTGGTGGTGGCCACCAGCCAGGCTTCGGGATTCTCGATCTGTGACAGGTCGGCGCCATGCCAGCGCAGCCAGACATCCTGCACCACGTCCTCGGCTTCGTGCGAAGACCCGAGCATGCGGTAGGCCACGCCGAACAGGCGTGGGCGGAGGCGGGAGAACAGCGCAGTGGAATCGTCCATGCCAGCGTAGACGGGACAGGTCCCCGGATTGTGACACCCGGGGACCTGTCGTTGGCACCAGCGCCGGACGTGCGATCAGTGCGGCGGCAGAACCGCCGGCTTACCGATGTCCTTGATCAGGAACACCACGAACTTCGCCGGCTCGGTAGCGCTGGCGTTACGACCTACAGTGTGCAGATCGGCTGGGCCTTCATGGAAGGCCTCGCCCGGGCCGAGGGTGACTTCCTTGCCGCCGGCCACGCCCATCACGATTCGTCCTTCCAGGACGTAGACGAAGCCATGGGCATCGTGGCGGTGCACCGGATCGGCGCCACCCGGCGGGTATTCCACGGTAAGGATCAGCGCTTCCTTGCCGGGCTGCTCCGGCAGGGCGCGGGTCATCACCTCGTGCACCAGGGGCTCGGGCGCAGCAGGGGGCGCGGTGGCGGCAGCGCTGCACAGTGGCAGCAGCGCAAGCAGGGCCAGAACAGAACGACGCATGGCAGGTCTCCAGTGCGGTAGGGGAGGGCCGCTGCATGGGGCAGCGGCGGATCGATCAGGCCAGGCCGGCCTTGTCCAGGCCAAAGGCCGCGTCCAGGGTGCCGGGCGTGGTACGGAAGGCGACGTTCGCGCGGTTCCAGGCGTTGATCGCCATCACCGCGTGGGTCAGGTCGACAATCTCCTGCTCGGACAGCTGGCCGCGCACCCGCGCGTACAGCTCGTCGGGCACACCCTGCGCCGGCAGCTGGGTCAGCACCTCGGTCCAGGCCAGGCAGGCGCGCTCGCGCGGGCTGAACAGCGTCGATTCACGCCATGCCGCCAGGTGATGCAGGCGCAGCGGGCGCTCGCCGCGCAGGGTGGCCTCCTTCACGTGCATGTCCAGGCAGAAACCGCAGCCGTTGAGCTGCGATGCACGGATGTTGACCAGATCGATGATGGCCGCTTCGATCGAGGCGGTATGGGCGGCATGCGAGTACAGGCCGAGCTTCTTGAACAGTTCGGGGGATTGCGCGGCGTAATCCAGACGTGCGGTCATGGCGTGTTCCTGTAGCGAGTGAAGGACACAGCGAGGCTAGGCCTGCGACCGCACTGCCGGTAGGCCGGGGCCGGGCCGCATGCTGTTGCATGAAAAACACCAATGGCCTGTCACAGCGGCCGATGCTCGGCCGTCTGCCGGGCATGGACACCTCAACGCACCTGCGCACCGCATTCCGCCCTGCCAGTGAGCAGGTCTGGCAGACCTTCCTGGCTGCACTGCGCGAATTGCCGCCCGATGCACGTGCGGTGCTGTTGCTGCACGACGTGCTGGGCGCCGGGTTCGAGGACATCGTGCCCCTGCTGGGGCTCGACCTTTCCGCGTGCAGGCAGCGCCTGGCGCTGGCGCGGAACCACCTGCACGCGCACCGTGCCCGCCTGGAGTCATGCCGCCCATGAACATCGCACAGCCCAGCCCGGCCAGCGACGGCCACGATGCGCTCAATGCATCCTTCTCCACCAGCTACGCCGGCGTGCTGGCCTTCATTGCAGTGGCGGCCGAGGGCAGTTTCGCCCGCGCGGCCGACCGCCTCGGCATCGGCCGTTCGGCCGTCAGCCGCAGCGTGCAGAAGCTGGAAAGCCAGCTGGGCGTGCGGTTGTTCCTGCGCACCACGCGCTCAACCACGCTGACCCGCGAAGGCGAGCTGTTCCTGGAGGGCTGCAACCCGGGCGTGAACTGCATCCTGCAGGCGCTGGAGGAAATGCGCGACCTGCGCGAGGGCCCGCCGCGCGGGCACCTGCGCATCAGTGCCAGCCACGGCTTCGGCCGGCGGGTGATCGCCCCCTTGCTGGCCGCCTTCCGCGCCGAGTACCCGCAGGTCTCGGTAGAACTGCTGTTGGACGAGCAGGCCCCCGACCTGGCGGGTGACCGCATCGACGTAGCGTTCCGCGACGGCCTGCTGGAAGACAGCCAGGTGATCGCCAAGCAGCTGGTGCCGATGCAGCTGGTCGTGTGTGCATCTCCGGAGTACGTGCAGGCGCAGGGTCTACCCTCGTCGGTGGATGCGCTGTCCACGCATGCCTGCATCGGGCGGCGCCTGCCGGGTGGGCGCATGCAGCCCTGGGAATTCCGGGTCGACGGCATCGATGTGCACCTGCAGCCGCCAGCCGCACTGGTGTTCAACGATGCCGATCTGGCCCTGCAGGCCGTCATCGACGGGCTGGGCATCGCCCAGCTGCCCAGCTATCAGATACGTGAAGCGCTGTGGGCGGGCAGGGTGGTGACCTGCCTGGATCGGCATGCGCCTCTCGATCGCGGCCACTACCTGTGCTACCTCAGCCGCCGCCAGCTTCCCAAGCGCGTGCGGGCCTTCATCGACTTCAGCACGCAGCGGGTGCGCGCGCTCGAGCTGGATGTGATCTCGCATTGGGAAGCGCGCCAACAGGCCACGTCCATGAAGCCAGAGGCACAGCCCGCCTGGGCCTGAAGCATTGGTGCGTGCCGGGCAACAGTGCGCGCCCCAGCGCGGACCTACTGCCCCGCACCCACGCTGCCTACGATTCCAGCATGCCCGGCGACAGCCGGTCGCCCCTTCTACATTCCAGGAGACACGTCATGAAATTCCTCGTCATCGGTGGTACCGGCCGCATCGGCAGCAAGGTGGTTGAGCGCCTGCGCACCGCCGGGCATTACATCGTAGTGGCCGCGCCCTCCACCGGCGTGGATGTGCTGACCGGTGAAGGCCTGGACGCCGCCATGGACGGGGTCGACGTGGTGGTGGACCTGGCCAACTCGCCCTCGTTCGAAGATGCGGCAGTGCTTTCGTTCTTCGAGACCGCTGGCCACAACGTCCTGACCGCCGCCGCCCGTGCCCGCGTACGCCACCACGTTGCGCTTTCCGTCGTAGGCACCGACAAGCTTGCGGCCAGCGGCTACTTCCGCGGCAAGATCGCGCAGGAGCGCCTGATCCGCGATTCGGGCCTGCCGTACACTATCATCCATTCCACGCAGTTCTTCGAGTTCCTGCCGGGCATCATCCAGTCCGCCGGCAATGGGGCGACCGTGCGGTTGCCCGCCGCCGACGTACAGCCGATTGCCGCCGAGGATGTTGCCGAAGCGGTGGCACGCATCGCGCAGCAGCCCCCCCGCAATGGCGTCGTGGAAATTGCGGGCCCCCAGCGCGTCGCGATGGCGGATCTGGCCAGGCAGTATCTGCAGCGGACCGGCGACCCGCGGCAGGTCGTGGCAGACGCCGAGGCCCTGTACTTCGGTGCGCCGCTGCAGATCGATACGCTGGTGCCGGTCGGGCAGGCGTGGCTGGGGCAGGTCGGCTTCGACGCCTGGCTGCAGCAGTCCGGCCTGTTGCAGCGGCAGCCCGCCTGAGCGGCCATCGATCGCCTGCCAATGACCGAGCTGAAGCCACCTTCGCCCGCCATGCTGGACCGCTACCAGGGCGACGACGTGCAGCCGCTGTACACCGGCCGCGTGCGGGTGAGCGGTGGCCAGGCCCAGCACGGGCGCGCGTCCGGCGTGGTGCGATCGGACGACGGTGCACTGGCGGTGGACCTGCGCCTGCCGCCGGAATTCGGCGGGCCCGGCGGTGGCTCCAATCCCGAGCAGCTATTGGCGGCAAGCTACGCCGGTTGCTTCCACGGCGCCATGGTACTGGTGGCCGCGCGTGCCGGCCTGCTGCTGCACAACCCCAGCGTCGAAGTGGCGGTCACCTTCGCCCGTGATCCGGCAGATGGGCTGTACCTGCTGTCGGCCGAGATCGTGGTCCATCTTCCCGGCATGGATGCGAACCTGGCCGGCGAACTGGTGCGCAACACTGAACGCGTCTGCCCGTACGCCAAGATGTTCCATCGTGGCATCAGCCATGTGGTGCATGTGCAGGTCTGACCGCAGGCTGCGCCTCTGTAAAGTCGAGCCATGTTCGACTATTGCCCTGACGTCCGCTTCCGGCCAACGGATGCACTCCTCATGTAAATCCGGCTAAGCTGCGGCGCGTCCACGCGTGGAAACGCCAGATCCCCTCAAGAGGCTGCCATGGAACCGCACTATCAGCTGCTGGCGAGCGTGCTCATGGGGGTGTTTGTCTTCCTGTTCTTTCTTGCACGTGACTACTTCAAAAGCCTCGGCTGGATGCTCGGCCCGTTCGACCCCAATCTAGGGTATCCCTCTGCTGCCAAGCTCATCTCAGCAGCCAACAAGACCATGCTCGTGATTGGGGCGCTCCTGTTGATCTGGGCCTTCATCGGGCCTTCTCCGTACCGCAGGAACTGGGAACTCGAGGCCATGGGCCTGGCCCTGGGGGCGTTGGCCTGCTATGTGCTGCTCATCCTTCTGGCGTCTTCCCGCAGTCGATCCACACGGCAATGAGTCCAGCATCACGCACGGCCGTGGCAGCTCGCCCGGACCACAGCGCTTGCTGACCACCGACGCAGCACCGTATCCGAGCGCCGTATGGCGCAGTTCCGCAGACCAGCCCACGGCGCGCTTTGGGCCTGTCTGGGCGGCTTTATCTGGGCATCAATACGCTGTCCACCAGGCGCACGTTTGCCAGAGGCGGCGTTGAAGATGACCGGCCAGCAGGCTCGGCCGATGATGCCGGCACACCCTGGACTGGCTTCACAGATCTGTACTACCCAGCCGGGCATAGTGGCCCTTGGGTAGTTTGAGCGCGTCCATCCAGCCACGGGGTTTCCCCGAACGCCAGGAGGTCACTGTGCCAAGTTGGGACGAAGGAATGAAGTTGACGCGTCGCCAGGTGATCGCCGGCGGCGCCACGACCATGGCGATGTCCGCCGCACCGGGGGCATCATCGCTTGCCGCCGAACTGGCGGCGTCCCCACCGCCCAGGCCGCCGGTCATCAGCACGGTGGCGTTGACCGTCAACGGCACGCATCGTGAGCTCGAGCTGGACACGCGGACCACGCTGCTCGACGCCCTGCGCGAACATCTGAAGCTGACCGGCACCAAGAAGGGCTGCGACCACGGTCAATGCGGCGCCTGTACCGTGCTGGTCAACGGTGAACGCATCAATGCCTGCCTCAGCCTGGCGGTGCAGCACCAGGGCGATACCATCACTACCATCGAGGGCCTCGGAACCCCGGATGACCTGCATCCGATGCAGGCCGCCTTCATCAAGCATGACGGCTACCAGTGCGGGTACTGCACGCCGGGGCAGATCTGTTCGGCGATGGCGGTACTGGACGAGATCAAGCGCGGTGTCCCCAGCCATGCGCAGGCCGATGTCAGCGCACGGCCCCAGGCCACCAACATGGAAATGCGCGAACGCATGAGCGGCAACCTGTGCCGCTGCGGCGCGTATTCCAACATTGCCGAGGCGATGCAAGAGGTCGCTGGCGTTACCTCTGGAAGGGAGCGCTCATGAAAGTCTTCAGTTACGAGCGCGCGAAGTCTCCTGCCGAGGCCGCCAAGGCCGTCGCCGGCACCGAGGGCGCGAAGTTCCTGGCGGGAGGAACCAACCTGCTCGACCTGATGAAGCTGGAGGTCGAGACGCCCGCGCACCTGGTCGATGTGCAGGACATCGGCCTGGACAGGATCGAACCTACAGACGACGGCGGCCTGCGCATCGGCACGCTGGTCACCAATACCGCGCTGGCCTCGCATGAGCGCGTGCGCCGCGACTACGGTGTGCTGACCCGCGCGATCGTGGCAGGCGCGTCCGGGCAGCTGCGCAACAAAGCCACCACCGGCGGCAACCTGCTGCAGCGCACGCGCTGCCCGTACTTTTACGACCCCCATCTGCCCTGCAACAAGCGCCTGCCTGGATCAGGCTGCGGCGCGCTCGAAGGGTTCTCCCGGCAGATGGGGGTGATCGGTACCTCGGACAGCTGCATCGCGACCTATCCGGGCGATATGGCGGTGGCGCTGCGCGTGCTGGACGCTACGATCCAGACCGTCAAGGGAGATGGCAGCACGCGCAGCATCCCGATTGCCGAGTTCCATCGTTCCCCGGGCGACACGCCACAGCAGGACAACGTGCTGCAGCGCGGTGAGCTGATCACCCACGTCACGCTGCCGGAACCGCTGGGCGGCCGGCACGTGTACCACAAGGTACGTGACCGCGCGTCCTATGCGTTCGCACTGGTGTCGGTCGCCGCGGTCGTGCAGCGTGACGGCTCGGCGCGATTCGCGTTCGGCGGGGTCGCGCCGAAGCCGTGGCGCATCGAAGCAGCCGAACCCCTGCTGCGCGACAGCGTCAAGGCCGCGACCCGGCAGGTGTTCGCCGGTGCCCGTCCAACGCAGGAGAACGCGTTCAAGATCGCGCTTGCCGAGCGCACCCTCGCAGCCGTTCTGGCCGAAGGAGAGCGCTGATGCCCCTCGAATTCAACGCCCCCGCCGGCGACAACCTGTTCGACAAGGCCAAGGTGGTCGGCAAGTCGACGCCGCGCATCGACGGCCCACGCAAGACCACCGGCACCGCCCCCTATGCCTACGAGCGCCATGACGTGGCGCCAAACCAAGTCTACGGCTACATCGTCGGCGCGGGCATCGGCAAGGGGCGCATCATCTCGATGGATGCCTCCCGTGCACGTGCCGCCCCCGGCGTACTGGCGGTGATCACCGCACCGGAGACCAAACCGGTCGGCACATCCAACTGGAACAATGCGCCATTGTTCGGCGGGCCCGAGGTCGCCCATTACCACCAGGCCATTGCCTGCGTGGTGGCAGAGACCTTCGAGCAGGCCCGCGCCGCTGCGGCGTTGATCCGCACCCGCTACGAGCGCGGCAAGGGGCGCTTCGATTTCCCAGCGCTGGCGCCGTCCGCGCCGCTGGCAAAGGGGCGCGGTGGCAAGCCCGACCGGCAGACGCTCGGCGATTTCGACACCGCCTACGCGAGCGCGGCGGTCAAGCTCGACGAGACCTACCACACAGCCGACGAAAGTCATTCGATGATGGAGCCGCACGCCACCATCGCCGCATGGGAAGGGGACACGCTCACCCTGTGGACCTCGAACCAGATGATCGACTGGGCCAAGCAGGGCATGGCGGCGATCCTCGGCATCGATGCTGGCAAGGTGCGCGTGGACTCGCCCTATATCGGCGGCGGCTTCGGCGGCAAGCTGTTCATCCGCGCCGATGCAGTGCTGGCCGCACTGGCCGCCAGGCAGGTCGGGCGGCCGGTGAAGATCGCGCTGCAACGCCCGTTGATGCCCAACAACACCACGCACCGGCACGCGACCATCCAACGCGTCCGGATCGGTTGCGCGAAGGACGGCAGGATCTCCGCCATCGCCCATGAGAACTGGTCGGGCAATATCAACGGCGAGGACGGCGAGAACGGCACCCTGCAGACGCCCAAGCTCTATGCAGGCGCCAACCGCCTGGTGGCCAACTACATCGCCACGCTCGACATGCCCGAAGGCAATGCGATGCGCGCGCCGGGCGAAGCACCGGGCCACATGGCGCTGGAAGTGGCGATGGACGAAATGGCCGAGAAGCTGGGCCTCGACCCGATCGCGTTCCGCATCCTCAACGAACCCGAGGTCGTGCCCGGTGATCCGTCCAAGAAGTTCTCCGACCGCAACCTGGTGCGCTGCCTGCGCGAGGGCGCGGAGCGCTTCAACTGGAACAAGCGCAACGCCAAGCCGGCGCAGGTACGGGAAGGGCACTGGCTGGTCGGCATGGGCGTGTCTGCGGGCTATCGCGGCGCACCGACGATGAAGTCGGCGGCGCGGGTGCGGCTTGACGGCCAGGGTGGGGTGATCGTGGAAACCGACATGACCGACATCGGCACCGGCTCCTACACGATCATCGCGCAGACGGCAGCCGAGACCATGGGCGTGCCGCTGGACCGGGTCCAGGTGACCCTCGGCGATTCCCGTCATCCCGCCTCCGCCGGTTCCGGCGGCCAGTGGGGCGCGGCAAGCTCCACCGCAGGCGTGTACGCGGCGTGCGTCAGCCTGCGCCGCAAGGTGGGCGAGAAACTGGGCTTCGAGGGCGACACCGCAAACTTCGCCAATGGCCGTATCCAGGCGGGTGGGCGGACCATCGACCTGGCCGAAGCGGGCACACTGTCGGCAGAGGACGGCATTGCCTTCGGCAAGTTCAAGCAGGGGTACGACGTCGGTACCTATGCAGCGCATTTCTGCGAGGTTGCCGTGCATGCCTACACCGGAGAGACGCGCATCCGCAGGATGCTTGCCGTATGTGATGGCGGCAGGATCCTCAATCCGCTGTCCGCACGCAGCCAGGTCATCGGCGGGATGGTGATGGGTGCGGGCGCAACCCTGATGGAGGAGCTGGTGGTCGACAAGCGGCTTGGCTTGTTCATCAACCACGACCTGGCGGGATACGAGGTTCCCGTGCACGCCGACATTCCGCACCAGGAAGTGGTCTTCCTCGACACACTGGATCCGGTGATCTCGCCGATGAAAGCCAAGGGCGTGGGTGAGCTGGGCATCTGTGGGGTCGGGGCCGCGATCGCCAATGCGGTCTACAACGCAACCGGCGTGCGCGTGCGCAACTATCCCATCACCTTGGACAAGCTGTTGCCCGGCTTGCCCGATGTGGGCTGACCCTTGCGCATGGACCGACCCGTAGCCTCACCCGTCCTGGAGGCCTCTGCGGCAGAGGGAGTGGAGCCCAGGGATCCCGCCGGGGACGTGTCCGCAGCGCCGGGCTTCCTCACCGAAGGAAGCCCGCGGAGCGTGCTCGAGAAGGCCTTGACGCGCGTGCGCGCGGGAGAACACGCGGTGCTCGCGCTGGTGCTGGAAACCGATGGCTCCACCTACGCCGGTACCGGCGACATGGTGCTGTTCTGCAACGGCAGCCAGGTCGGCTGGCTCAGCGGCGGATGCCTGGAGCCCGAGCTCGCGCGACGCGCGGAGCAGGTGAGCGCGGCAGGGAGGGTCGACTGGATCGAGATCGACACCCGCAGTGACAACGACCTGTTGAGTGGATCCGCGCTCGGCTGCCGCGGCCGGCTTCGGATTGCGCTTCTGCCATTGCGTGCCATGTCCGGCATCGACGCCGTGATCGAGGCTTGGTTGCGCGAGGGTGTGTCACTCCAGCGCGACCTTCGTACGTCGGGCCAGATCGTTTTCCGCGCCGGCAATCGCGAGCAGGCATGGCAGCTGCATCCGATGGACGGGGCGCAGTCCTTTGGCGAGGGCGCATGGCGTTTGAGCCTGCCCCGGCTTCCGCGGGCCCTGCTGTTCGGGGGCGGTCCCGAAACGCCCTTCCTGGTTCCGTTGCTGCGGGGACTGGGGTGGCGGGTCAGCGTGGCCGAACGACGAGCGCGCTGGTCCTCAGCGGGGCAGGGCGCGGATGCACAGCTCCAGGCGAGCCCGGCCGAGGCCCTACATGCCGACCCGTGCGATGCGGTGCTGGTGATGCACCACGACTTCGAGCTGGACCGCGAGGCACTGGTGGCCCTGGCCGATACCGAGGTTGCCTTCATTGGACTTCTGGGTCCGCGGCGAAGGCGTGAGGATCTGTTCAAGCTGCTGACACCGGATCAGCGCAACCGCCTGTCTTCCAGACTTCGATCACCGGTCGGCCTCAACATCGGAGGGCGGGGGCCGGAAGCGATTTCGCTCAGCATCGCGGCGCAGCTGCAGCAATGGCGAAGCACCGCCGGCACGTGACCGCCGCGCATGCAGTCGTCGTGCTTGCTGCGGGCGGGAGCACCCGGCTTGGCCAGCCCAAGCAGCTTCTGACCCGACAGGGCGAGACCCTCGTACATCGCGTAGTGCGGTTGGCCTTGGAGCTCGCGCCTTCGCAGGTGTTGGTGGTGGTGGGCGGGAACGCACAGGCCGTGACATCCAGTATTTCCGGACTGGATGCGACTCCGGTAACCAACCACCACTGGGAACGCGGCCTGGCCAGCAGCCTGCAGGTTGCTGGCACACACCTGCTGCCCGCAGCGGCCGCCGTGATGGTCGTGGCATGCGACCAGCCCGCAATCGAGCGCTCCCATCTGCAGGCGCTGCTTTTGGGTGCCCGCGCTTCGGCGTCAGGGTGCGCTGGCACCCGTCACGGAAACGTCCTTGGCGTTCCTGCAGTGGTGCCACGCGCATGGTTCAATCAGGTGGGTGCAAGCGGTGACCGCGGCTTCGGAGCGCGCTTGAGGCAGCTTCCCATCGATGCCGTGCATGCCCTTCAAGCGCCGGAGCTGGGCCTGGATATCGACACGCCGGAAGATCTCGCGCGTGCGCGCCTTGCGGGCTGGATCGATGCCGGCAGGTGAGTCGCACGATCACGGTGCCAATACCCATCGCGCTGGTGACTAGCGGCAGAGCCAGAGCCCGAACCCTCGCAGCCCGCGGCTCTGTAGAGTCGAGCCATGCTCGACTACGGCACGCCACATCGCGCCCCATCAGGCACATCACCAGCAAGAATCTGCAGCACCCGATCCAACAGAACAGGTTCCGGCACGCCAGCCAGCACCTGCTCTAGGTAATCCAACGGCTCCAGTTGCCATTGGAGGAGCGCCCGCAACCGCATAACGGCGGGCGCCCGCTGCTTCGCGTCCAGTGAGGCACGCAACAGCAGATGTCGCGAGCGCCTCTCCAGCAAGAGCACCGGAATGCCGTTGCAGCGAATCTGGAAAGAGACATCCCGTTGCCGTTCAACGAACTGGAAGCCCTGCCGAGGCCGAGCCTCCACGAACTGCACCGCGTGGCGGCGCAGCTGAGAAAAGCGATTGTCGGTGATGCTCTGGAACGCGAGCGGCTCGGGCACAGGCGGCGCCGACCACCAAGGTTGTGCAGCGACCACTGCCGTGAAGAACAGCGCTGTGGCCGCCCAGCGGCAGCAAGCCACTCAGCCCTCCGGACGCACTCGATCGATGGCGTGCGCCGTGAGTCCCAACCCAGCCATGATCAGCCCCTCCATGACGCGCGGGCCGACGTACTGTTCCAGTTCGCCGTTCTCGCGGGCGCGCTGTGCGGCCAGCAGGATCTCCAGCACCACGCGAAGGCCGGCCAACGAGCAATCAGTGTCTGCCAGGGCAATGCGCCGCCCAGGCATCTGATGGCGCTCAGGCCAGGGCTGGCCATCGGAGGCAGCGCCGGAGCCGATGCTATGCAGCAGGGCGACGAGCGTGTTCGGATCCAGTCCGGGGCCGTTGGTGGGCGCGTCGTAGATCGGGTGCAGGGCAGGGGAGTGGGGGTGGGTCATGGCTGGGCTCCTTGCGTGCAGGCAGAAGCCGCCACCGATAAAGGTGGCGGACGGTGCATGGTTCGAAACCCCGTGTGTGGATGACCGGGCAGGCGCAAGGCCTCCACGCACCGCCCGCCAGAGCTGGCCGACGGATTGCCAGCCGACACCGCGCGTAGCGGTGCCGGCTGGCAAGTGCGAGCAACATCCACACAACCGGGGTTTCGAATCCCGACCACCGATGCACGGTGGCACGGCAAGGAATACGCGGACCTATGCGTGATGCCAATGCAGTAAGGCCGATGCCGACACAACTTTCAACATGTTCAGAATCGTTGCATACCGCGCAATGACACTGGAGCCTTGCGCTGCAATGCTATCGGCGATGTCGGTGGTGCAGGCCTGCGGACTGTCGGCATCCGCACGCAGGGATCACGAGCGAGTCGGATGCGACAGGATTGCCAAAGGCTGCCAGGCGTCAGTAGCCCTTCAACGCGGCCTTGGTCCGCTCCAGCCATGCGGCATTGTGGCTGCGTGCGTGGCGCGACCAGTGTTGGGCATCGTCGATGATGCTGGCGAACAGGCTGCGGGCCTGCTCACGGTCGGCGGGCTGCGGTTGTGCCATCAGCCACTCGGCGTACAGGCAGCGGGCGGCCGCATCGTTTCCGCATTCCACAGCGCGCTCGAACGCGGCGCGGGTTCCGGGCGCCTGAGAGGCTGCAAGTGCCTGCGCGTAAAGCAGGGTCTGTTCTGGCTTGCGGCGCACGTCGGGGTGGCGGGCAAACAGGCCGTCCAGCGTCTCAACCGCAAGCGCGGGATGCCCGGACTCGAGGCGGGCACGCGCCAGGCCGGTCAGGATGTGGGGATCGTCGCCCAACGGCGAGCTGGCCGCCTGCTCAAGCAGGGTTCTGGCTTCCTCGGCCTGGCCGGCATCCAGCAGCGTCATGCCCAGGCGAACACGGTTCTGCACGGTAGGCGTGCGCGCCAGCTCGGCGCGAGCGTTGCGCAGGTCCTGGCCCGGGTCCATGAGCCGCTTGGCGGAGCGGACGACCTGCCGGGCGCCGCGCGAGTGACGGACTTCCGGGAAGTAGATCGCCAGGAAGTAGACGACGCTGCCGAGCAGCGGGAACGAGAAGAGCAGGATGAGCCAGTAGAGGCTCTGGCCTGAGCGGATGGCGTGCACGGCGAAGTAGATGGCTGCCAGTACGTGGAGTCCGATTCCGATATAGGGCATGTGTGCCGCCTCGTCCTTATGAGGGGTGGAACTATAGTGGGGGAGGGGTGGGGCGCCAATGGGGTGGTGGTGATCGGGCGTGATGCGTCACGCTAATGGAGTTGGGTTCTGCGAGGTAGAGCGCTGCATGTCACTATGTGGTGGAGC
The DNA here is from genome assembly GCF_036320045.1 of Stenotrophomonas sp. SMYL20. NCBI lineage: Bacteria > Pseudomonadati > Pseudomonadota > Gammaproteobacteria > Lysobacterales > Lysobacteraceae > Stenotrophomonas > Stenotrophomonas sp. SMYL20. The sequence continues at coordinate 171,323 of NZ_JAWIRT010000001.1, forward strand.
TGCATCGATGGAGGGGGATACATGGAGCGTACGAAAAAGACACTGACGATGGCCGATGTTGCTGGATGGGGTTCGGCGCTCGTCACGTTCGGATTGATTCAAGGCGCCTTCTATCTGAAGGCGTATTGGGGCCACTTCGGCCTGGATCCCTTTCAGTTTGTTGCGGTGAGTGAGCTTGCGCTGGCAGGGCTTGCTGGGATCGGCATGGTGTTGTTCTTCATACTGTTTGCGCTGCTGCTTGGAGGGTGGGTCGAGGGGAAGGTGACAGCGGCGCCGTCCCAAGCCAATCTGCTGATGTGGCTGACCCTGGCTCTTTGTCTTGTTGGAATGGGCGCCTTGCTTTGGTGGTCCAATGCCTGGCCCGTTCTGATAGGTGTGGCGCTGACGGGCATATGTGCAATGGCAGTACGCCTGTCCCCAGTGTTGCCTGCCGCCGTGAAGGACTCACCGTGGCTGGTCTATGCGCTCGTGATGATTGCCTATGTCCCGATCTCGTCAAACTGGCTTGGCTTCGAGCGCGCCAAGTCGATTACTTCTGGCAGCAGCGAGTACACGGTCAATGTGACTATTGATGAGAAAGTGCAGCGCAATCTGGGCCTGGTGGGGCGCTTGGGGGATAGCTATGTGCTTTGGGAGCCGGTCCAGAAGGCTGCAGTTCTTGTGCCTGTGGGCGACGTAAGAAGGCTGGTGATTGCGCAGAAACCCGTTTTGCCTGCCAAGTCAGTCCCGTCGCGATAAGGAAGATTTATCAGGGGTAAGGCATTGGACTGATGTGCCGCTGCTTGAAGGCGCCGACCAACGGTTACCACAGATGGAGCCAGCGATTGCCCAGCGCCCGATAGCGCGGCAACCATCGCCCAGCCGCGCGGATCCGCAATTTGGAAGAGGACGGCCGGGAGTCTGGCCGCCGGAAGCATGCAGGAAGACTTGATTTATCAAGCCGAGACCGCCAGCTTGAATCAGGTGGCGCGACTGATGGCAGATGGCTGGCAGCAGTCGAAGCAGCCGATTCGACGCGTTTGGCCGGCTCTAACTGTGCATCGCACGGGGCCTGTTCAACGGGCGGGTGGCGGGCTGGTCAATGCACTGCAGGCAGGACCGGCCCATGGTGATCCGGGCAGTGCCAATTAGGGCCAGCAGGGACAGGCCAACGACCCGGTGATCCTGTATTTCGATCGAGGAAGTCAATTCCGATGGGCGCGCCAGGGCTGCGGTCACTGTCCAGCGACAGCACTACAACGAGGTGCGGCCGCACGGCTCACTCGGCAAGAGCACCCCGGCCGAGTTCGCAGCCTTGCTCCTCGAGCACGGATCCCTTGCAAACCTAAGCTCGTGCGATAGTCTTGCATTCATGGACTCATTAGAACGGACTCCAAGTGAACGCCAACCCGCTTCGGCTCGAAGACCTACGCATCACGCTTAACGGAACGTTCGTGAGATCGACCAAGGACATTGGCGATCGCGACGTGGAAAAGCTAATCGAATCCGCTCGCGCCAATGAGGATCGCGAATACAATCCGCTTCTCGAAGTAAGAAGAAAGGCTGTAGGCGCCGCCAAAGTATCAGCAATCGTCTTCTACTCCAAAAGGGAGGCATATTTCGCTCCCGACCACGACCTATTTGACACTATCGCGTCCTACCTTGTCATCGTCGAAGTTGGACCGCGCGAGTTCACTCTTTTCAAGAAAAGTTGCGCCACCATAACTCCACTTCTTGAGAAGGAATACGAGATCGCTGAGTATGAAGATCTCTTGAACACCTTCGATGACTCACGGTCTCAGATTCAGAAGCTGAGCACGAGAGAAATGAATGTATCGGACAAGGGCCTACGCGCCAGAAGTTATGAAGCTCCCGACCTGAAGGGCCACATGTCCCCTCACGCCGCGGGCCGGTCAATTCCGCGCTTCACTCAAGTTCGCACAAAGAATGAGGTTCGCTCGATCAGCCTAAATACTGGTCGCATCAATCAGCTTACTGATCGCGTAAATGTTGGTAAGGCGATAGACTGGTCATCGCAAATTTTCACAGCCATGTCACGGAGGCGAGTCAATAAGAGCTTCTTTTCATCGTTCGCGAGAAGAATATCGCTTGAAGAAGTCCTAAAGTCTGCTCGACCCGCGAGCATTCTCTTCGAGCGATTCGCGATCGAGGAGCACTTGATTGAGGACGAAATAGATCTTTGGTACACAAAGAACGGGCGGTACCACAAGCTTGAGCCTGCATCTCTAAAGAGATTTCTCAACACGCTTGACGTTGCTTTCGAAATCGACAACCACCAGAACCTTATCGGCACTAGAAGCGGAAAGCTTCGAATCAACAAGAAGACTTTGTCACCAAACTCTGCCGCACTGAGCAGGCTGAAAGTTAAAGGCCCCAAGGACTACATCACCTTCCAGTCCTGGATCACAGATCATGGATACTTCGTCGTCTCATTTGATCGTCCGGACTACCTATATATCAAAAAGAGCTGCTTTGAGAACCGCGCTGGAAGGGCTGAAGTCGATGCCATTCTCACATGCTTGGAGCCGAAGAAAAGCTTCTCAACGGCCACAAGCGAGAAGGGGGACGTGTCAGCCATTAGCACAGAATTTGATCCCTCCTCACTGTTCGCGAAGGTCGAATACATTCACCGAAAAGACAGCTACGTGTTCTGCGATGACTTTGGCACTGAGTGGGCTGACCATATAACCATCGACCTGAGTGCGGCACGCGTCACATTCGTACATTCCAAGCATGCCAAGAAATCAAGCAATTCAGCCAGCGCCCTCCATGAAGTCATTGGCCAAGCCATAAAAAATCTTGGCAACATGCACTTCACGGCCACCACCTTCTCGGCGAAGGTCAACCAGAAGTTTAATAAGAAATACAAGGGGTCTCAGATAGATAGAACAAGAATAGGTAATTACAGGGAGGCCAACAGTGACGTCAAGGCACTACTGGCGGACCCGCGACTTCATCGGAAGTGCGTTGTGGCCTGCTCATCCCTTTCGAAGAGTGATGTGACGGCCGAGTTTGAGAAGCTCAAGCGTGGCCTTCCAGTGAAAGGGCATGTCACGCAACTTTTCTGGATCATCTCCTCCTTTATTCATTCGTGCCAAGGAAATACCTGCTACCCGGCTGTGTACTGCAAGCCTTAGGCCGCCGACCAGCAGTAGCGGCGATCTCGCTGCGCCGGCGACCGCCACTAGCGAACCCGGAGCAGAGTAGGGCGCGATCCCGAATTCCTTCCAGGCTGTCGTCGCAAGTGGCCAACATGGCCTCCAGCTCAGCCAGGGTGATCGCAGTCTTCTTGCGTGGGCGCTCGCCGCGTTTAACCGCGACCCGCGCCGCGCGGCTGAGCACGGTGCGAACTGCAGGCTGCTCGCAGGGATTGGCCACGTGCTTGAGCCGGTGCGCGGTGGACAACACGGCAACGCGATGGCGCACGGCGGCCAAGGTCCTCGGGCCGACCTTGGCTTTGAGGCCAGCGGCCACCAAGACTGGGGCGACGGCTGGTGGAAGTTCCCAGGCCAATTCGCCGTCGATCGAGAGCCGCTATACGTGATCGACAACGAACTGCAGCACGATGGCTTCGGGTACCGGCAACGCCAACTCGATGCCGTAGCGCGCCGCGTGCGCGGCAAGCGCGAGAACTGTAGAAACGTCGCAGGTGAATGAGACCGCGAATCCGGCAATTGCGGCGTCAGTATCGCCACGGATGCTGCTCGCTGCACCAGACCCGCAAAGGGAACTGTTCCATGATGAGCAACGCCCAGTTGAACCGAATCCCCAGCATCGAACTGCAGCTCTTCAAATGGATTTCACTGGTTGAGGCTGACCAGATCCCCGACTGTGTTGAGCTCAAGCGCGCAGGCACCCGGATCTGGATCAAGCACGCGCGACAGGTGCTGGCCGGACTGGGTGATGACGTTCCCGTGCTGACCCTGAGCAATATCCAGCTCAACCCGCGCCTCAAAGGCCGGGGTTGGCTGACCGAATTCGTAGAACTATGCGATACCTTGATTCCGTGGCCAGCCCTGTTCGTGGAGCGCGTGCAGAATCCCAGGCTGCCCACCTTCCTCAGACGCAAAGGGTTTATCGAGCTACAGCACGCCAACTTTTATCGTCCGTCCAAGACCTGGCGAGCGCGCCACGGCTGGTCGCCTGACCAAGCCTTGGCCGCACAGCAACAGGCTGACCGAGCACACGTGCGACCCCTATGGGAAAACCCCGACGCCACCGCCCACTTCATCGCACGACAGAAGGAGAAAACCCGATGACACCCACCATTTCCCGACGCGCGCACGCAGCCGACATGACCATGCTCGTGCTCTTCATCGCGCTGTTTCCGGTCATGTCAGCGCTGCATGACCGGATTTCCAACGAGTTCTATCACGTTCTGGCCGGCGTGCTGCTCGGCGGGATCGCCGCGCTCAGTCAAGCCTTGCTCCACGATGGCTTCGTGCGCTGGCGTCACGCCGGTGTGGCGGGCATTGAACGGTCCCGTTCACTGCGGGTGCTGCTGGTGGGGATGGTGTATCCCGTGCTCGGGCTGGTCAGTGGCGTGATTGCACTGTTTGGCACTGCACCCAACGTCGGCCTGCACTACGCGATCGCTTTTGCGGCGGGCGGAGCGCTGATGGGCTGGCGCGCGAAGGCGGCGCTGGCGCACAAACGAGCGCTGGATCTGTGACCACGGGTGCCGACGATAGGACATGAACTGCGACAGGTGTCTCATTGCCATGCGGGGGGGGGCGAAGGCGCGGAGTCGGTCGACTCATGATTTCGCATAATGTATATTATGTTCAAAGCAATTCGAGGGTGGGTGGCACGCATCTTGCCTCGACCCTCGGCCCTGCTGTGGCATGGAGCCTGATTGTGCGTGATCGCAACCTAACCGGCCCTTGGGCCGGTTTTTCGTTTAAGGCAGGCCGACTGGTCACCCCCGAAGGCCGCGAGCTGGAGCCGCAGGATCTGGCCTGGCTGTCGCTCACTGCCGCACAGGCGCAGGAATGGCGACGATTGATGGAGGATGCTGCGAGCTCGAAGACTCGAGCTCGAGATCGGCGGAAACCCTTGGCGTACAAGGCTGCCCAAGTTGTAGATCTCCGAGATGCTGTCAAACGGCGCACCGAGAAGCGGTTGTCCAGGGTGATGGCTGGTCCCGGCGCCGAACCAACAACGGCAGCCCCGCCGGCACCAGGGCCGAGACCTCGCCAGCGCGTGTGAGGCGCTTACGTAGGGGCTCTGCCCCTACACCCCGTAGGAGCACTTTTCTGTGCGTGCCATTGACATAGCCCTGCACGCCTTGGAAACCCCGAAGGGCTCACAGCGAATGCTGGCGAAACCCGTAGTCAGGCGGCAGCTGAATCTTTGTAGTGATCGCAGCGCGACCGGTAAGAACATCGAGCGCAGCAGCAGATATAGCCTCAGCTCGTTCCTCAGCGTCACCATGGGCCTGAGGCATATAAGCTCGCGTCGGCTTGAAGGTGGCACGTTCGAAGTTGTAGTTGAGATCAGATGCGATTGCTGACAGCAACTCAACGAACAAGTCAACGCGGCGGTCAACCTCTGCTGGAGTAATGAATTTCTCCGCAATAGAGGCAGAGCTAATCCGGGTCCCAACATCATTGAGGAACGCTAAGTAGTAGCTCCAAGCCGAGAGGACCGCATCTTCGGTTCGCTTACGTCGACCCGGCCCTCTGCCATAGAAGCTGATTTCTATCATGTTCAAGGCACGAACATGTTCCATGGACATCGCCGAATTTCGCGTCGTCATGAGGGCCTCAAATACAGCTTGCTTCCTCGATTTTGATGCGCCACGCCACTCCAAGTACTTTTGAACCTGCACTGCTACTACCGGCCCCAAAAGTGTCGCGACAATGATCAGGATGTCGCTGATTGTCACCGTGACTACTTGAACTGCCATATGTCCCCCTTGCTGGATTCAGGAATCGCCGCTGCCTCGATTGTAGTCCCACCATCTGGTCGTGCGCCTGCAGCCAGAGTGGCGCGGCGTGCTCGTGATGCGTCACGATAATTAGAAGCTGGCCGGATAAGGCGGCGTCTCTGGGAACGTGCCCAAGGGGCGTTTCCCAACCTCAACGAGCGAGTGCGGCGAAGGCTCATGGGAAGCTGAGGCCCCGGACTGAGCGACGACTCGGGCTGGATCATCCCGCGCCGGTTCGCTCTCCTGTCGCGGCGCTCGATAGGGGTTATAGGCCGGTCCATCGCGTGCGATCGCCACGCATATCGGTATCGAAATCTTTGCCTTTGTGCCCTGCTCCGTTACGCACGTGCAGGTGGTGTCCTGCTCAGTGGTACCGGAGGCCATGCAGTACAGCTCGGGCTGCGATTGCACGGTGCGGTCATCGAAGGCAGGGGCAGACCACGGCTGGAACTCTACCCGTGGTTTGTGCTTCTCCACGTACTCTTCGCGGGTGAGGGGCCGGGCCGCCGCCATGCCTGCGCCCAAGGGCGCCAGGGCACTGACGGCCGGCAAAGCCCCGGCCCCCTGCTCTTCCTTCTTGTTGGATTCGGGCGAGGGTTTAACGATGAAGAACCAGACCATCCACACGCCGAAAATCAGGGCCACAGTCATCGACAGCCCCTGCCAAACGCGCTTGGGCACCTTGAACTTATGACTTGCCGTGTGCAGCGTGGCGCTGCGATAGCGCTCATAGAGTGCCTTCGGGTAGGCCCATATCTCTTCTTCGGCCTTATCGCGCACACGCTCATCGTAGGGATCGGCCTGCACACGGGACCACGTGAGGACACCAGCTCGCTGCATGCCAAACGTACGATTCATGTGGGTGTGCGAGCCAATTAGGCTGCGCACCTGGTGGTGAATCTTGCTCGGCCACTGAGTGACGAACACCAGATCGAAACCGCGATGCCGGTGCGTGGACATCGAGCGAATGCGTGGGTCTTCCGATTCACCCGGCTTGCCGGTGGACGGGAACAGCCTGCCATAGCGCTCCAGCCCCTGAGTATTGCCATCGGAATGGGCTTCGTCGTACAGCACGAAGGAGCCATCGGGAAGCTGGCTCCAGTCATTGTGTTCTGGCAGCTTTTCGAGCCATGGGAAGGCGTTCGGATTCTCTTCCGTAGTAGCCCCCGCGATGTTGGTAAAGAAGCGCCGCGGCGGTGCGCTGCCGTCCTTCACCTGCTGCTGGTTCTGCTCGTAGAACTCCTGCGCCATCGACATGGCGCGCAGTGTTTTGCCGTTACCGGGTTGCCCCGAAATTAGATACATCATTTGGACGCTGCCTTCTGTACGGCGACCTTGCCTGCGTCGATCACGACCCGCGTAACGATGGCAGAGCCGATGAGGGTAATTGCCTCCCCTGCCCCGGCCATCAGCATGACGTTCGCCAGATCGGCGGCAATGCCAGACCACTTCTGAGTGATGAGGTTGAGGGCACCTTTGACCAGTGGCAGCAGCGCTGCGCCGGTAGCAAGGCCAAGCCCCGCGCCAGTGAGGACACGGGCCAGAGAGTTGCCCAGGAGTTGAACGAGGAACGCAGCTAACCAAGGCATTATTTGCGCACTCCCGAAACGATGTAAGCCGCTGCGATACCAGCACATGCGATCACAAGACCCCTGATCATCAGTGCGAAATCGCAGAGCGGTTTGAACTCGAAATTGATGCTGGTGCCGAAGCCACCCACGGCCACTGAGACAACCTTGGCCGCAGGACAGGAGCCGTTGCCTAGGCCGCTAGACCACTGGCCGAGGTAGCTGCTTGGAATGGGCGGATCCATGTAGGGCATCGGCACGTCGCCGGGATACGTAGGGTTCTCAGGGAGGCTGGGATTCTCTCCGCCATCGCCATCGCCATCGCCATCTCCATCCCCGTCGCCGTCGCCATCCCCGCTACCACCGCCGTCGCCGCCTCCGTCACCGCCGCCATCACCGCCGCCATCGCCATCACCGCCACCATCGCCGCCACCATCGCCATCGCCGCCGCCAGTCTCGCCCCCAGTACCACCACCATCATCGCCGCCACCATCGCCCACGGGTTTCGGCGCAGGAGCGTCCGTTTCCTTGCATGTGCCCCCGGTGGGCGAGTAGCCGATTCCGGCAGTTGCCTCCGCATCAAGGGAGCTTTCATACATGCACCCTTTGTGACAGACATTCACCGTGGCGGCGGTACCGCTGCCCTCCCAGCCGAGTTCGTACGGGCGTGCGCTGCACTTGGTCTTCCACCCGCGCTTGACTGACGCGTATCGCCCACTAGACGCATATGACGGGCGAACAAAGCCAACATAGGCATTGCCCTCCTGCTCAATCATAGGGTTCCAAGTGAAGGCACCAGCGGCGTTAGATCGGGCCGCCTGCTCGGTAGCCGCAGCCCATGCCGCTGCATACGCTTCACCCTGATCCTCGCAATCCATATAGCCCACATCGGGGCTGGATGAACACTCAGCAGCCTGCAACGAGGGCGAGAAGAAGTAGAGCGCCGCAATCAGCGGTGCCAAGGCAATGCGCGTCATCTAGTCACCAAACGCGATGTAGAGCGCGGCACTGCCGACGCAGAGGACGAATAGACCAAGCATCACGACTCCCCCCATAGAAAGGGGCCGGATTGCCCGGCCCCGGTGTTACCGCGATCAACCGAAGATCGCGCCCTTGATCCACTTGAAGCCGACCGAGATTGCGGCCGGTGCGAGCTTGGCCGCGCCGATCAGGCCGATGGTTGCCGAGAGACCGGCCAGGATCTCGAGGGCCTCAGATGCACTCAACATGTTGTTTCCCCTTGCTAGGTAGTTATGAACGGATGGTTCTGCCTAGTTGCTTGTATGCCCAGGCCACGGCGAAACACACTGCGACCATGGACAACAATCCCGACACCTCGGCAGTGGTAAGTGCGGGAATATCGGTGCGCGGCACGAACCCGGCCTGCTCACAGGTGCCGGTCTGCTCGTTGAATTGCAGGCACTCGTAGACGTACCGCGCCATGACTTAGGCCTGCGCCGCCGGGCGCGGCGCTGCCTTCTGAAGCGGGCGCAGCACGGTGAACTTGCTCAGGGTTGCAACGCCCTTATTGACCTGCAGCATGGCCGGAACATCCAGCTCGTATTCGCCCGCCTGATAGCCGGGCTGGCCCTTGTCCAGGCGCACGTCGAACGGATAGGCGAAGCCATCCGCCTCCAGCTTGCCGCGCTGCTTGCGGGTGGTGAACTCAACGTTCTCATTGCGGTCGTTGGTGAAGCTGCCGCCACGCTCGTTGATCTGCGAATCCAGTACGGTGACCTTGATCATTTCGTTACCCCTTGGAGGTTGGTTGTACGGCCGCGATTTCGGGCCAGTGCGCTGCTGTGTCACCTGTGACCCACTTCGGCAGCGATGGCGAAGTGCAGGAATCGATTACCGCCCGCAGTGACTGATCGTCCGGGCAGTTCTTGGAAATGAAGTTCAGTGCCGCGCCGTACTGACGGCGGATGTGGCGACGAACGCTCTTCCACGTCGCCTCAACGGCGGCTTTCGTGATCTCAATGCGTGTGGCAACGCAGCGCAGGAAGCACAGAACTGGATACGCGCCGAGCAGGTAAGAGGCGGGGTCGCGCAGAATGTCGAGGGGCAGTTCCTTGCGGTTAGATGCGCGGAACTGGGCCTCATAGCGCACCCACGGTGACAACTTGTCGCCCTGCTCCCTGCCCTTCTCGTAGACGCGCAGCTGCTTTTCCGACTTCTTGCCGCCCACGTAAAGTGTCTTGCCGTCACCGCTGTCGTAGTCGTGAACCAGCTGTGCCTTGGGACGCTGACCACGGTTGTCGAACTCGCCCTGGGCGTACCACTTCTGTGCCAGACGCAAGGGGTAGTTGCCCACAAGATCATCGGCGCACACGTCAATACGGGTGATTCTGCCGCCGCAGCTTTCGAGCTTCGCTCGAAGCTCCAGCCACCGCTGCGCATGGCCGCAGCGCGCTGCTGCTACTGCCCTACATCCATCGCCGGTCAACTCAATTCGGGCGGTATAGGTGCCATCAGCACGACGGCAGTTCTCGCCGCCAAGTTCGATCATTCCAACGAACTTCTTCTCAGCGTTGAGGATCTTGATGCGCCACAGGTAGAACCGCCCTCCCCCTGCTACTTCGTCCAGTTCCAGCCCCAGCCCGGCGAAGAACCAGCAGAAGATCTGCAGGGCGACTACGCGGGCGTTGTCGGCGCTGAAATCGACCCACTGCCGAATCTCTTCGTATGACTCGCCCTCACGGAATGCCAGTTCGTTCAACACTGCGAGCATGTCTACAGAGGCGGAGAACCAGTCAATGCCGACCGTCAGGGTTCCCTCGGGGTTCCTGAATTCACTGACTCCCCTGTTAGACGAGGGGAGTCCCGACTCGGCCAGCACCGCGCGATCACCGACCATTGCCCGCCCCCTTCTTGCGCAGCGCGAACACGACAGTCCAATACACGACCGTCGCCAGCACGCCGCCGGCAGTCGCGACAACGAGCGGATCGCGGAGGAACTCAGCAATATCAGCGGCCATTGGAGCGATCCTTCCGCAGCTTCCACAGGCGTCGAAGCGCCAGCCATGCCTGCTCGATGACGATGGAGACGATGGCCCCGCCGAGAGCGAGCGCGAGAAAGACAGCGCACGCCGTGAGGCCCATATCGAACTCGGCGAGCTCGGCGAATGAGGGATACCTGCTCATGCGGCGCGCTCCTGCTCTTCGGCGTAGCGAGCGGCGCCCAGCAAATCGCCGCGCTTGGTGGCGGCGATTTCGGCCTGATAGAGGGTTTCGTGATCAGGGGTCCAGCCGGTTGCTGCCAGCTCGGCGCGGGCCTGGGCTACGAAGACGGCTTCGCGGGACTGATGCGAGGCGGTGTAATCACGCCGGTCGAGTAGCCACGAGACGATGCGGGCGCAGCCAATGGAGACGGCCACGATGGATGCGAGAAGGGAGAATGCGAAAAGGGGCTGGATCATGCCAGAATCCCCGTATTGACAAGGACGCCACAGGGGGCGACATGGGAAAGAACAGGCTTCAAATGTCCGTAGGCTTGTTCGCAGCGGTCATTTCCATCGCATTTGTCGTAGGTGCTGCTGCCGTATGGGTGACTGCAGAAATGACCTGGAGTCTTCCTGGCGACGGCTCGGGAAGTAACGCTGATTGGCTTGCGGCCTACGGGACGTGGGCTATTGGACTCGGCGCAATTTTCTTTGCGCTGGTCGGGCACCTGCAGCGGAAGGACGAAATTCGTCACGCCAAGGCAGCGGCAGCAGATGAGCGCCGGACACACGTAACTTCCGCGATCTTGGCCCTCGCCGACGCCGCTTTGGTTAAGAGTAGCGTCGACAGGTTCCTGAGCTTGCCCGCGGATCAGCGAGTTTACGGAAGACTTCGAATCACCACCAAAGTACTTCGGACAGTTTCGAAACCCGTTGACGTAGGAGTTGACGCCCTCAAGCACATGCCCTTGGACGCGTCGCCGCTGGCCGCTCGTATCAACGCCGCCCTTGATGCCGTGCAAGGCCTTATTGATGCCATTGATATGGACGGAGGGCACCCGCTTGGAAATGAAGATGACGTAGAGCCGTTTGATGTAGACCTGTGTGAGCAGATCGCTGATGTCGGCGACGAGCTGATTCAGATGTGCGCTGAGTTCCGCGCAATGGCCATGCGTGTCATCAATTCCTCGCAGGACAAGTAGCGCGCCGTTCTGCTTGCGCCTCGACATAGTTCGCGTCCCTGTTCAGAGCTTCTTGGGGGTCCGCCAACGGCCCTGGGGTACCGATGGCGATGTATGCGAATCCGCATACGGGGACGATGTATAGTGATCCGCAAACGGCATGTCAACGGAATCGCATACATGAGCAGCGTCAACGATCTACTTGACAAGGTCCGGGAAGCCGGAAACTTCCCTTCTGACAATGCTTTAGCTCAGCGCCTGGGTATGACCCGCGCAGTCGTCAGCACCTGGCGTTCCGGTCGAAATCCGATCCCGGACGAGCGAATTGCGCAACTTTGCGCTCTTGGAAAACTCGATGGCCCGCTTTGGATTGCCATGATCCACGCGGAGCGCGCGCAGTCAGCCACGGAGAGGGCCCTATGGCGCCTCATGCTGGACAGAATGAGCGCGGCGGCTGCGGTCGTCGCGCTGGTAGCGCTGTCGATGCCAGGCCTAGCAAACGCAAAAACCGCCCAAATTCAGGCGGTTAGCGGTGCCGAGGGCGGCAGTATGTATATTATGTTACGCGCAAGATCGCTGCCCAGGAAGCCAGAGCCCCCCAGTCCTCAGATCCCTGACCCTCACTCTTGGCCAGCGTTCCCACTCAATCCCCACAGCGTCGATAGTCAAACGGAATCCGCAGGATCTTCCCATCATCTCCCGGTCCCGAAATGCTCGCCTGCAATGACGTTCCATCCCGCCGGTACTCGATGCGTTTCGGGAAGTCATTCTGCGGATTCTCGAACACCACCCAGTTCGCGCCATGTTCGGCAATGACGAACGTGGTCGGCGCCACGCCATTGGGCTGCACATGCAGGCCAGCCGCTTTGCCTGCAGGCACCAGACGCATGTACTCGAATGACTCCATATCGCCGTGGCTCAGCGTGCGCGACATGCCAAGCAAGGCGCCGCCGGCCTCGGGCAGCCAGACCTCATCAAGCCTGCGCTCCTCGGTACCGCCACACCAATGCCCGGCCAGCCAGTCAAACTCGGCCGGTGCAGCCATGGCCGCGCCGCTTCCCAACGCCAGGCCTGCGCCCAACAACGCCACCTTCGACTTCAACATGTACTGACCTCCTGGATGGTTGGCTGCAGGCTAGCGGCAGGGCCACCAAGGGCGCTTGTAAAAATGCGCAGGATGGCGTCCGATGCCGCATGGACTACCGCGAGCGCCCTGCCCCCGACGACCTGCGCCGTCATGTCCAGTGCCTCTGGTGGCTGCGCGACGATGCACCCGGGAATGACGTGCAGGTCATCTATCCCGATGGCCGCTGCGAGTTGCTTGCGGAACTGGGCGTGCCGCTGTATCTGCATGGGGCAGATGGCCGGATCCGCTCCGATCTGCCGTTCTGCTTCGCTGCACAGCAATGCGGCCCGATTCGTCTGCAGGCTGTCGGCCCGGTGTCCTGCATCGGCGTGCGCCTGCAGCCTGCCGCGAGCGCCTTGATTGCCGGCGCCCGCCTGCCAGGGCTTTGCGACCAGGCGCCGGACCTGTACACGCTGGACGCCTTCTTTGCCGAAACGTTCAGTGCAGCCGCACGCGCCAGTGCGGTGTCCAACACGCCCGAGCCTCTCTGGCAGGTCCTGCGGGATCGCTGTGCCAGCTTCGCTCTGGACGAGCGTGTCGAACAGGCCGTTGCGCAGCTGGATGCGATGGAGGGCGATCTGCGCATCGCCGAACTGGCGCGGCGGCTTGGTATGTCCCTGCGTGGCTTACAGTCCCGTTTTCTGGCGGCCGTGGGCATGACGCCGAAGGAGTACGCCCGTGTGCGCCGCCTGCAGGCGTTCTTGCGCACGTTGGATGGAGAAACCATGACCATTGCGACCGCCGCTGCGCGCCACGGTTACAGCGATCAGGCCCATGCCACGCATGATCTGGTTCGCTGGACGGGTGTCACGCCCGCCCGGCTGGTCCACGCGCTGCGAGACGATCGCGGTAGCGACAATGCGCTGCGGCTGGCCGCCGCCTTCGTGCGCGGAACCAGCGACGGCCCCTTACTGTAAGCCCCCTACCCCACGTCGCCCTATAGAAACCGGTGCATCACATACACATCAACCAACCCCAGTGCCGGATGCCGGAACGCCGCCGGTAGCGTCCCGACCACGGCGAAACCCAGCTTCCGGTACAGCTCAACCGCTGGCGCATTGGTACTGACCACGTAATTGAACTGCATGGCCAGGAAGCCTTCCGATCTGGCTCGATCAAGACTGTGCTCCACCAGCGCCCGACCAATGCCGCGACCTTGTACCCGAGGATCGACCACATAGGTAGCGCTGGCCACGTGCGCTCCCAGGTCTGGATAGTTGGCACCCATCTTGTACATTCCGGCCACGCGCCCTTCCAGAACGGCCACAAAGGCCGGCTGCACTCCAAACCAATGGCTCCGAAAGGTCCCGGCCTCGAAGGTGCCGGCGAACGGAAGCGCGTCTTCCGTCGCAATGGCGGCCTGGAAGATCACCCACATGGTCTCGATGTCGTCCGCGCTGGCGGGTCGGATTTCCATGCGATTCCTCGCGGAGTGGCGTGATGCACAAGGCGGACACTAGCAGAATCCAGCAAGCGCCCCGCACGCGCTTCACGCGCCACCGCCATCGGTTCCGCAATAGTTGAGTGAATTCCAGCCGTTGGAACAGTACATGCCACCTATTCCCGCGCGCATCCCGCTCCGGTTCCACCGATGGCGCGTCGCTGGCTACGTTCTACTGGGCGTGTACGTTCTCTACCTGCTCACCGGCAACATCTTCCTCAACACCCCGCTGTTCGACCAGGTCACCAACCGCAAGCCGCACAAGTTCGTGATGACGACCGGCCCGGCCATCACGCTGCTGCCGGGCCACGTCATTGCCTGGAACGTGCATATGCGCGGCCACGTCAACCACACCGTCTACGTACTGCATGCCGAGCGTGCGAGCGCTCGCTTGGCCGTGCTGCCCCTGTTCCGTCGCGAAGTGCGGGTTCCCCGATTGCAGGCCACAGGCGTGTCGGCCGAAATCAGTCGCGTCGAGGACGCCATTCCGTCGCCCCCGCGCGGCGACCAGGGCTGGACCCTGCGTTTCGACGCCATCCACAGCGACAGCATCCGCAGCGCCCGGCTCGGCAAGCTGTTGATCATCGGCAAGGGCCAGGGCACGGTCGGGTTCCTCAAGCAGCTGCGCGGCGGCCCATCGGAACTGTTCGATTCCGAGGTCTCGTTCAGCAAGGCAGACACCAGCTATGACGGCGTGCAGCTGCTGGGCGACATGGATCTGACCGCGCGCTTCAGCTATCCGCGGCACTATCGCGACCAGGCGCCCGGCCTGGCCAAGTTGAAGCTGTTGCATGCGCAACTTGAGGTGGATGCGCGCAGCCAGGGCCTGCGCATGGATACGGATGCCACAACGCCAAAGATCTCCAGCGCGCCCGTGCCCGGACGCCTGCAACTAGCGGTCCACCTGATCGAGGGCCAACTGCAACCCGGTGACCGCGCGCTCTGGCAGGTGCCGCTCTTTCTCGGCGATGGCGCGCCCAATCGCGGCGTGCTGGCCCTGCAGCTCAATGTGGCCAACGACCTGCGCCTGCAGGCCCGCCTGCCGCCACGCCCGGATTCGGCCGCCGGCATCGATGCCGACCTGCACATCACCGGGCGCGAGGTTCCCTTCCAGCACCCTGCCCAGCTGCTGGAACGCAGCTCCGGCACCGTGCGCGGCGAATGGACCTTCACCTCGCTCAACTGGATCCCTGCCCTGTTCGTGCGCAAGCCGTGGCTGCAGCTGGATGGCGGCGGCACCCTGAAAGCAGATCTGCACCTGCGCAATGGCCAACTGATCGAAGGCAGTACCGTGGACATCCCTTCGGCTGCCGCCGTGGCCGAGGTCGCTGGCGTGCGGCTGGCCGGCACGGCCAGTGCGCATGGCGAGCTGAAGGCCGACAGCCCCACTCAGGCACAGTTGGCGATCCGGCTGCCCCGCTTCACCGCTCGCCCAAGCGATGCGAAGGATGTACGCCTGTTCGACGGTCGCGACCTGGCCGTGGACCTCACCGGCGATGGCCGCCTGCAGGAACTGCGCAAGGGCGTTCGTGCGCGGCTGCGCTTCAGCCAAGCGACCATCCCGGACCTGGCCGCCTACAACCGCTACCTTGGTTCCCAACAGGTGCGCCTGCTGCGTGGCACCGGCAGCCTCAGCGGCGACGCCACGCTCGACACCGATGGCCGCGTCGGTCACGGCACCGCGCGGCTGCTGGCTCGCAATGCCAGCGCCAAGGTGGCGGGCCTGGACATGGGCGGCGATGTCGACGTGAACGCGACGCTTCGCCGCGGGGACTTCAACCAGCGTCATTTCGATCTGTCCGGCACCACCGTGGAGCTGCGTAATGTGCAGGTGGCCGGCAGCGAGCGCACCACGGCGTGGAAGGGCCGCGCCGCCTTCAAACGAGGGCGAATCGACGCGCAGTCCCCGTTCCAGGTGGACGCTACCACCGATCTGTCCCTGAGCGATGCTCGCCCCTTGCTGGCCGTGTTCGCCAAGCGCACCGACTACCCGCGCTGGACGCTGTCCCTGCTGGATTCCGGCCAGGTCGATGCACAGGCCACGTTGCGCTGGCGCCCGGGGCATCTGGTGATCGACGGACTTCAGGCCGAGAATGATCGCCTGTCGGTACGTGCGCGGCTGGATCTGCTGGAGCAGCGCAAGCGTGGCGATCTCTATCTGCGCTGGGGGCTGCTGGGCGCGGGCATCGAGCTTGATGGTGATCAGCGCCAGTGGCATCTGGCCAAGGCGCGCGAATGGTTCGATCAGCGCCCTTCGCTGTTGCCGGCTGCCGAAGGTGAAAGCGCCGCGGGTTCTTCAGACTGATCGCCCCGGGCTGCATCCATTTGCCGCTTCCGTTCGTATGAGCGGGTAAACGCAGGATGGAGCGGCACGGAATGAAGCGGCGTTCACAGGTTATGGGTCTTCTGGGATGGGGCGTGATCACCTTTGCGGCGGCCGCAGTCGGCGCATGGGCATCGGCCTCCGCCGCCAGCTTCTACGCCACCCTCAACCTGCCCGCCTGGGCACCGCCTGCCAGCGTGTTTGGCCCGGTATGGAGCCTGCTCTACGCCATGATGGCCATTGCGGCGTGGCTGGTCTGGCGCGAACGCGGCTGGCGCAACGCGCAACCGGCCCTGGTGCTCTATCTGGTGCAGCTGGCCGTCAATGCCCTCTGGAGCTGGCTGTTCTTCGGTTGGAAGCTGGGCGCGCTGGCCTTCGTCGACATCCTGGTACTGATCACGCTGGTGTGCGCAACGATCGTTGCATTCGCCCGCATCCATCGTGGTGCGGCGGTGATGCTGCTGCCTTACCTGGCCTGGATATCGTTCGCATCCGCGCTCAACCTCGCGGTATGGCGTGCCAATCCCGGGGTGCTGTGACCCCGTATCAGGACTCTCAGGCCTGTGCGACGCGCTGCGGCTGCCATGCACGCAGCAACGCCGGCTTGAACGCCTGCTGGCCACAACCTGTGGGGCATCGCACCACGCGCGCGGCGGTGTGGCTGACCAGCCCTTGCCCTTCCTCCGCCTTGAACACCGTTTCGCAGCACAGACAGCGCGCAACCAGCGAGTACAGGTGGAGCAGGCGCCCGCTGGCCGGATCCTGCAGGGCATCCACATCCAGCAGCTCAAACTGGCAGCTGTCGGCAAGCATGCGGTATGGCGTTGAAGGCAAGGTCTGCAGGTTCACGGGGCGTGGTCACTCAGGAATGTGCGTTCACCCTAGGCAAGTGGGTGTCGAGCGCGCGTGCAGCGCACATGTACCTTTCGCGAAACATGCAAGTGCTGTTGGAATGCTCAAATGAAGAATTCAGGTTTGAATGAAACGTTCTTCACACGCACGTGCTGGTATGCGAATGCACGATTTTGCGTCACCATCCGTGCATGCCGGATGCAACGCTGGGCCATTCCAGCCATCCACGAATCATGAGTCCCGCCTTTGATGCCTTCTGCCGAGTCCACGCACGACACTGCCTTGTCCAGTTGCGCGCGCGAACCGATCCACACCCCCGGCGCGATCCAGCCCTACGGCGTGCTTCTGGTCGTTGAACCGCAGTCCCTGCGGGTGCGCGAGCGCGCCGTCAGTCATCCCGGGCTGCTGCAGCAGCTCGGCGAACCGTTGATGCAGCATGTCAGCGAGGTACTGGGCGGCGTGCTGGCGCCCTTCCAGGCGCTGTTCCAGCAGGCCACGGTGGGCAGCAGCGCGCATGTCGGCGCCGTGCACCTGGATGGCCACGGCCGCCATCAATTGTTGGTGCATCGCTCCGCCACCGATCTGCTGATCGAGCTGGAGGCGCCGGTTCCCGGCCAGCCTGGTTCGCTGGAAGAACTGTATCCGTCGATCCGCGAACTGATGACAGGCATCGAATCGGCTGCCACCGTGGAAGATCTGTGCCAGCTGGCGGCCGCGCACATGCGCCGGCTGACCGGCTTCGATCGCACCCTGGTCTACCAGTTCGATCCCGGCTGGAACGGCATCGTGGTCGCCGAGGATGGCAACGGCCTGTTGCCGTCCTACCTGGACCTGCGCTTCCCCGAGTCGGACATTCCTGCGCAGGCCCGCGAGCTGTACCGCCGCAATCGGGTGCGCCTGATCGCGGACAACAGCTATACCCCTACCCCGCTGATGCGGGCCGAGGACCATCGCGACGCGCCGGCCACCGACCTGAGCCTGGCCGTGCTGCGCAGCGTTTCGCCCGTGCACCTGCAGTACATGCGCAACATGGGCACTGGCGCGTCGATGTCGGTGTCACTGGTGCACGAGGGCCAGCTGTGGGGTCTGGTGTCCTGCCACACGGTGCAGCCACGCCGCCTGCCCTACCACGTGCGCACTGCCTGCGAGTTCATGGGCCAGATCCTGTCACTGCAGATCGCCCTGAAGGAGCGTGCACGCGCCATCGAAGAGCGCGTGGCGCGCCGTTCGGTGCTGGTCAAGCTGCTGGCACGCATGGCCGGCGACGAGGATTTCATGGCTGCGCTGCGCCACGATGAAGCCAGCCTGCTGTCGCTGACCGGCGCTGCCGGTGCGGCCATCGTGCACAAGGGCGACTGCATGCGCGTGGGTGAGTGCCCACCCGCCAGCGACGTGCTGGCCCTGGCTGATTGGCTGGCTACCCAGCAGACCGGGCAGGAAACGTACTGCAGTGACCATCTGGCAGCCGACTGGGCGCCCGGCGCGCGCCTGTCCGATGTGGCCAGCGGCGTACTGGCGGTGTCCATTTCACAGCTGCACGACAGCTATCTGATGTGGTTCCGCCCGGAAGTGGTGCGCACCGTGCGCTGGGGTGGCGACCCACGCAAAGCGGCGGCGCCCGGCGTGGCACTGTCCCCGCGCAGTTCATTCGAAGCCTGGAAAGAGACCGTGCAGCAGCGCAGCCTGCCGTGGTCCGACGCCGACTGCGATGCCGCACACGAAATGCGCACGGCCATCGTCGATATCGTGCTGCGCAAGGCCGAGGAAATGGCCGAGCTCAACGAGCAGCTGGTCCGCAGCAACAAGGAACTCGAAGCGTTTTCCTATTCGGTCAGCCACGACCTGCGCGCGCCGTTCCGCCACATCGTCGGTTATTCGGAGCTGCTGGGCAGCTCGGCCGGCGAACGCCTCAACGATACCGAGCGCCGCTTCCTGGATACGATCGTGGAGTCGGCCAAATCCGCTGGGACACTGGTGGACGATCTGCTGAGCTTCTCGCAGATGGGCCGTTCCACGCTCGGCCGGGTACGGCTGGATATGGCGGCGCTGGCCGAAGATGTGCACCGGAGCCTGGCTTTGGACTACGCCGGACGCGACGTGCAATGGACGCTGGCGCCGCTGCCGGAGGTGGAGGCCGATCCCACGATGTTGCGTCTGGTCTGGCAGAACCTGCTGGCCAACGCGATCAAGTTCACCCGCGAGCGCGAGCAGGCCGTTATCGAGGTCGGTCACGAGCGCAACGTCGACGAAGACCACTTCTTCGTGCGTGACAACGGCTGCGGCTTCGACATGCGCTACGTGGACAAGCTGTTCGGTGTGTTCCAGCGCCTGCATCACGTCGAAGAATTCGAAGGCACCGGCATCGGTCTGGCCAATGTACGCCGCATCATCGGCCGCCATGGCGGCCGTACCTGGGCCGAGGGCGAGCCCGGCAAGGGCGCCACAGTTCATTTCACCCTACCCCGTTCCACAGGAGATCACCCATGAGGGACCTGCGGCCGATCCTCCTGGTGGAGGACAGCCCCAAGGATGCCGAGCTGACGCTGGCCGCGTTGTCGCGCTGCCAGTTGCTGAACGATGTCATCCATGTACGCGATGGTGCCGAGGCGCTGGATTACCTGCGCTGCGAAGGCAAGTTCGCCGGCGCCATGCACGGCGGCCCGGTGGTGGTGCTGCTGGACCTGAAGCTGCCCAAGGTGAACGGCCTGGAAGTGCTGGAACAGGTGCGTGGTGACCCACAGCTGAGCAGCACCCCGGTGGTGATGCTGACCTCTTCGCGCGAAGAACAGGATCTCGTGCGCAGTTACGAACTGGGCGTGAACGCATTCGTGGTCAAGCCAGTGGACTTCAAGGAGTTCTTCGACGCCATCCAGGGGCTGGGCATGTTCTGGGGCATCACCAACCAGCCCCCGCCGCATCGGCCCAACGGCTCAGGGCAGCACAATGCGTGATGGATCGCGCCGCAGCGAGCGCCTGCGCATCCTCATGCTGGAGGACAGCGCGCTTGATGCGGAGCTGATCAGCGCACAGCTGCAGCGTGCCGGCCTCGATTTCGAGGCCGAGCGCCTGTGGACCCGCAATGCCTTCATCGAGGCAATTGAGAATCGCGCCTTCGATGTGATCCTGGCCGATCATGTGCTGCCCGGATTCGACGGCGACGCTGCACTGGCGCTGGCGCGCGAGCGGATTCCGCAGACGCCCTTCATCTTCGTCTCCGGCACGCTTACCGAGGAGTTGGCCGTGCAGGCGCTGACCCGCGGCGCGCGCGACTACGTGGTCAAGCAGCGCCTGCAGCGCCTGCCGGATGCGATCCGTCGTGCGCGGCAGGAGGCCCATGAACGCACCCAGCTTGTGCAGGCGCAGGCCGCACTGAACGACAGCCAGGCGCAGTTGCAGCAGGTAACCAATGCCGTCCCTGCGCTGATCGCCCAGCTCGACACGGCGCATCGCTACCGCTTCGCGAACAAGGCGTTCCTGGACTGGCACGGCGTCAGCCTGGCCGAACTGCTGGGTCGCGCGGCACGGGATGTCAGCGGCATTTCCGCCTTCGAGCACGCCCTGCCCAGCCTGGAGCGGGTACTGCAGGGCGAGCGCACCAGCTTCCAGGTCGAACTGGTCCACCGCAGCGGCGAATCACGATTCGTGCAGATGGACTGCGTGCCGGAACATGCGGCCGATGGCAGCGTGGTCGGCTACATCTGCATGGGCAGCGATGTTTCACTGTTGAAGCAGGCCGAACTGGCGCTGCGCGAGGACAACCAGGTTCTCGAGCGACAGGTGCAGGCACGCACCGCCGAGTTGAGGGCCAGCAAGCGGCGCCTGCAGGCGATCTTCGAATCCAGCTTCCAGCATCAGGTGCTGCTGGATCTGTCCGGACGCGTGGTTGATGCCAATGACGCGTCACTGGCCGCGGTGCTTGCGGACAAGAAGGACACCGTTGGCGCGCGCTTCGGGGAATCGCTCTGGTTTGCCACAACCGATGGCATCAGTGCGCTGATCGACCAGGCCGTCGCCGCAGCCGTACAGGGCCGCAGTTCGCTGCATGCACTGGAACTGGAACTCCCGACCGGGCGGCGCAGCTTCGACTTCTCGTTCCGCCCGCTGCTGGACACCGAAGGCGTGGTCACCGCCGTGGTCTCCGAGGCGGTGGAAACCACCGCGCGGCTACAAGCAGAACACGCGCTGCGCCAGTCACAGAAGATCGAGGCGGTCGGCCAGCTCACCGGCGGCATCGCCCATGATTTCAACAACATCCTGACGGTCATCTCCGGCAACGTCGAGCACGCCATGCTGCTCAATGAACGCGCCGGAGAACCCGGGGCAATGGTCAGCCGTGCACTGGACAATGCACTGAAAGGCGTCGGCCGTGCCGCCAGCCTGACCCAGCGCCTGCTGGCGTTTGCCCGTCGCCAGCCGCTGCACAGCCAGGCCGCCAACCTCAACGAACGCCTGCTGGACATGCACGACATGCTGCAGCGTGCACTGGGTGAGCTGGTGCAGCTGGAGATCCGCAATGCCGAGGACATCTGGTGTGTGGAGATCGACATCAGCCAGCTGGAGGCCTCCGTACTGAACCTGGCGGTCAATGCCCGCGATGCGATGCCGCATGGCGGCCGGCTGGTGATCGAAGTCGACAACAGCCACCTCGACCACGACTACGCCGCCCTGTTTCCCGATGCAACGCCGGGCGAGTACGTGATGTTGCGGGTGCGCGACAATGGCCACGGCATGGACGCGGCGACCCTGGCGCGCGTGTTCGAGCCGTTCTTCACCACCAAGCAGGTTGGCCGCGGCACCGGGCTTGGCCTGTCGATGGTGCATGGCTTCGTCAAGCAGTCCGGCGGCCACGTGCTGATCGACTCGGTGGAAGGCGGCGGTACCAGCATCACCATGATGTTCCCGCGCTCTCCGCTGTCCCTGCCCTGCGAAGCACGCACCCCACAGACCGGCCTGGCGGGTTACTCACCGCGCGAGGAAACCATTCTGGTGGCCGAGGACAATGACGATGTCCGCGCCCACACGGTGGATGCGCTGCGGCTGCTCGGCTACCGCGTGCTGGAAGCCCACGACGGCCCCTCCGCACTGCGGCTGCTGGAACGCCCCGATACCAAGGTGGATCTGCTGTTCTCGGACGTGGTGATGCCCGGCATGTCGGGCTGGGAACTGGTGCACGAAGTACGTGAACGCTGGCCGGAAGTCGCCGTCCTGTTCACGTCGGGCTATCCACGCGACCACGACCAGGTGGGCAGCCAGGGACGCGCCGTTTCATTGCTGCCAAAGCCGTTTACCCGCAGTGATCTTGCAGCGGCGGTGCGCACCGCGCTGGAGGCGACGCCGCACTGAGGTCAGGACGCCGGATCGCGCATGCCAGCGGCGATCCGGTTGATGTCCGCGCACTCCACCGTGGCCGGCGGATGCTCCCTGGCGGCCAGTGCAATCATCGCCTGGCCCAGGGCCAGATTGCTGGTCATCAACGAAGGCGCAATCGCACCGGCCAGCTTCATCAACGGCGCGCCGCCCCAGTACAAGGGCTTCAACAGGGCATGACGGGTGCCGGTTCCCGCGACCGGCCTGACGCCACCCGGGCGCAGCATCACCGAGCGCACCGGCAGGGCCTGCAAAGCAACTTCGGTCTCGCCCTTGACCCTCAGCGGCATCAGCCGGCTTTGAGGGTCTGCACCCGCACCGGATACATACAGAAAGCATCCCTCGGGATTCGCGGCCGCCCAGGCACGGGCCACCGCCAGCGTGGTGTCCACGGTAACGCGTCGGTACTCGGCCTCGGCGGTGCCGACCGGTGGCGCACCGGCGCAGTAGAGGCATGCATCGAACCCGGCAAGCTCCTCCACCCGCTCCTGGATACGCAGAAAGTCCGGGACAATCAGTTCGCTGCCGGTGCCGCGCAGACTACCCGGGTGGCGGACCAGCGCGGTCAGGCGGGAGACCTGCGGTGAGCGCTGGCAGGCCAGCACCACGCCCTGCCCGACCAGGCCTGCGGCACCGGTCAACAGAATCCGCAATGCACCCGTCCCGACCATCAGCGCACCCGCCTCACAGTTTCACGAAACGCTGGATCTTCCGCGCCAGCCAACCGCTGAACACCAACGGCGCATCCAACGCAGACACGCAGATGCACGGCACACCCGGCGCGGTCACCGGCTGGTGCTCCACCTCCTCGTCCAGATCCGCAACGTCACCCGGCGCGAACAGCCCCAGCGCGTCGTTGTAGGAACCGCGCAGGATCTGAGTCAGCTCGCTGCGGCCATGGCTGTGCATGGGCAGGCACTTGCCGGGGGCGATCTTCAGCATGATCAGCGAGGGCATCTGTTCGGCCCGGATGCAGTGCACCCCCGGCGCCATCCAGCGCCAGCGCAGGTCACCCAGCGAGGTGCCAAAGTAGGGATGCAGTGACGCCGGCAGATGATCGGGATCGGCCTCGGGCCGCTCCTTCGGCATAGGGCGCATGGATTCCGCCATGGCCATCGGCGTTTCCGCGACCAGCTGCATCAGCATGGCCTCGCGCAACTGTTCGCGCCGCGTATCGGTTGCAGGCGGCTGGGTCTGCTCCAGCAGCACCGAACCGATCGCCTCAGCATCGCGCAGGCGCTGACGGCAATGCGGGCACTGCTCCAGATGGGCACCGGCCACGATGCTCAACGGCGCCGGCAGCGCACCCGCGGCATAGCTCATCAGCGTGGATTCGTGCAGGTGGTGGTGCGGATTCACAGCACACCTCCCACTTTCGCCTGCAGTTGCAGGAAGGCACGGCGCAGGTGCGATTTGACCGTCCCCAGCGGCATGCGCAGCGCTTCGGCGATCTCGCTGTGGCTCTTGGCCTCGAAATAGGACATCCGCACCAGCCGCGCCTGCACCGCAGGCAGCTCGTTGATGCGCTGGCGCAGACGCGCCTGGTCGGCGAACTGCTCGGCGCTGCTGCGCTCGATCACATCCAGCGTCGCCGCGTCCTCCACTGCCGCCTGCACCTGCATCCAGCTGCGCTCGCGGCGCACTCGATCGATATGCAGGTTGCGGGCGATGCGATACAGCCACGTACTCAGCGCCCCCTGTGCCGGATCGAAATCGGCGGCCCGCAGCCATAGGCGCAACAGGCATTCCTGCGCCAGCTCCTCGGCTACGGCATCGGGTGCGCCCAGGCCGCGCAGGTACACGCACAGCCGCGGCATGAAGTAGTCGTAGATCCGCATGAAACACTCGCGGTCGCGCAGCCGCGCCACGCCGTCCATGTCACCGGCCCAGTTCGTCGGCTCGCTGCTCGGCTGCTGGGAACTGGACACGGTACGTGCGGTATCGAAGTTGAGGAGTGTGCTGGCGGCGTCAGGGTACATCTGCGTTCGCGGCGGGCGGGTGAAGGTCTGTCCTCTGTACGTGCAGGGGCAGCCATTGGATGCAGTCGGCACTGCGCATCCAACCGGGCGCCCCCGCCGTATGACCTGAGAGACCTACCCTTCCGGATGAACACCATGCGCACTGCCTGGCTGCTGCTGTGCCTGCCCCATGCCGCGCTGGCGGCACCTTGGCTGCGAAGTGAGGGTGTGGCCACCTCCGCGCAGGGCGACATCCTCTACCGTGAAGTGCACTGGCGGCGCGAGGCAACAGAGGGTGCCGAGCGCTGGGTGCTGTACCAGTGCCCGGATGGCCAGCCCTTCGCCCGCAAGCATCTGCCCGCCAGCGCCCGCCCGCAGGCACGGAGCTATTCGCTGCAGGACCGCCGCAGCGGCCAGACCGCCGAAGTCGACGCCACTGGCGACTCGGTGTCGATTGCCTGGAAGGAAGATGCCGCCAGCCAGCCGCGTCAGCGCCGGCTTGAACTGCCGCCGGACGCGGTGATCGATGCAGGGTTCGACGCTGCGGTGCGCCTGCACTGGCCGGCGCTGCTGCGCGGCGAACGCATCAGTCTGCCCTTCCTGGTGCCGGGGCGGCAGCGCTACTTCCCGGTGCAGGTGCGGCGCATCGGTCCGGTACGTTGGCAGGGTATTGATGGGCAGTCGATCGACGTCAGTCTGGACACCTGGTACGGCGGCATCGCCCCGCGTCTGTCACTCGTCTATGCCAGCACCGACCGCCGCCTGCTGGAATTCCGCGGTACCAGCAACCTGCGCGATGCACGCGGCAGCTACCCGCAGGTGACGGTGCGCTTCAGCTCGCCTGCTGCCGAGCAGACTGCCGCGGAATGGCAGCAGGCCTGGACGCGTCCTCTGGTCGACCGCTGCGCCGTGACGCCCAGGTGAAGTCGAGATTCTTCGCGTCGCAGCGCATCCATTGCACGCGCTGCTGCGTACAGGTAGACACGACACCCGCCGAGATCCCCCAATGGCCTCTGTAGCGCCCCTCCCCCGTCGACGCTCGCGCCTGCTGCGTACGCTGCAGCGCTGGATCGACACCGGCAACGTCGCAGAGACCACCGGCGAACAGCCCGGCCGCATCGACTGGTTGCGCGCCGTGCCATTTGCACTGATGCACCTGGCCTGCATCGCTGTGCTCTGGGTCGGAATCTCATGGACAGCGGTGATCGTCGCCGCAGTGCTCTATGCGGTGCGCATGTTCGCCATCACGGCGTTCTATCACCGCTATTTCTCGCACCGGACCTTCCAGGCATCGCGGCCGGTGCAGTTCGTGTTCGCTGTCATCGGCGCCTCCAGCGTGCAGCGTGGGCCGCTTTGGTGGGCCGCCCATCATCGCCATCACCATCGGCATGCCGACCAGCCGCTGGATCCGCACTCGCCACGCGAGGGCGGCTTCTGGCGCAGCCACATGGGTTGGTTCCTGACCCGCGAGGCGTTCGCCACCGATCTGTCACGGGTACCGGATTTGGCGCGCTTCCCCGAACTGCGCTGGCTGGACCGTTTCGATACGGCCGTACCGGTACTGCTGGCCGCAGCGCTGTATGCATTGGGCGCCGGGCTGGAGCGCTGGGCACCGGGCCTGCACACCTCCGGCCCACAGCTGCTTGTGTGGGGCTTCTTCATCTCCACCATCGTGCTGTTCCATGCCACGGTCACCATCAATTCGCTGGCGCATCGATTCGGCCGCCGCCGCTTCGACACACGCGATGACAGCCGCAACAACCTCTGGCTGGCGCTGCTCACCTTCGGCGAAGGCTGGCACAACAACCACCACTTCTTCCCCGGCACTGTCCGCCAGGGCTTCCGCTGGTGGGAAGTGGATTTGACCTGGTACGGACTGCGCGCGATGGCCGCCCTGGGCCTGGTCAAAGGTCTCAAGCCCATCCCCGAGTGGGTCCTGGCCAAGGCGAGGTACTGACATGCGCATCGCCGTCATCGGCTCGGGTATCGCGGGGCTGGCCAGTGCCTGGTGGCTCGATGGCCAGCACGACGTCACGCTGTTCGAGGCCAACGACTACCTCGGTGGTCATACCCACACGCACGACGTGCAGGTGGATGGGACACGCATGGCGGTGGATACCGGGTTCATCGTGTTCAATCCCCAGCACTATCCGCTGCTGACCGCGCTCTTCGACGAGCTGGGTGTGGCTTCGCAGCCGACCACGATGAGCTTCTCGATGCACAGCGAGCGCAGCGGCGTGGAGTACAACGCCACCTCGCTGGATGGCCTGTTCTGCCAGCGCCGCAACCTGGTGTCACCTCGATTCTGGGGCATGCTGGCCGACCTGCGCCGGTTCTATCGGGATGCGCCGTTGCTGCTGGCCGAGGAAGACGGCCCCACGCTCGGCGAGTACCTGCGCAGCCAGCGCTATGGCGAGGCCTTCATCGACGAGCACCTGCTGCCGATGGCCTCGGCACTGTGGTCCTCACCGACCGCCACCGTGCAGGACTTCCCGGCGCGCTACCTGGCCCAGTTCATGGCCAACCACCAGATGCTGCAGATGAGCGGGCGCGCGCCTTGGCGGGTGGTGAGCGGCGGATCGGCACGCTATGTCGATGCCCTGCGCGCCCGCTGGCGGGTGCATGAGCGGCTGGAGTGCCCGGTGCAGTCGATCGAGCGCATGCCCTGGGGCGCGCGCGTGCACAGCGCGGCCGGCGTGGAAGGCTTCGATGAGGTCATCCTGGCCTGCCACAGCGACCAGGCGCTGGCGCTGCTGCGCGACGCCGACCCCATCGAGCGCGACGTGCTCGGCGCCATCCGCTATCAAACCAATGAAGCGGTGCTGCACACCGATGCGTCATTGCTGCCGCGCAACCGCAAGGCGTTGGCGGCATGGAACGCGCACGTGCCAGAGGATCGCGCCGCGCCCTGCACGGTCAGCTACTGCATGAACCTGCTGCAGGGCCTGCCCGGCGATACGCCCCTGGTGGTTACGCTCAACCGCAGCGAGGCAATCGATCCGGCCAAAGTACTGCGTACGCTGCGCTATGCCCACCCGGTGCACGACCACGCCGCGGTGCGGGCACAGCAGCGCTGGGCGGAACTGCAGGGCCGTCGCCATACGTGGTTCGCAGGCGCCTATTGGGGCTGGGGCTTCCATGAGGATGGCATCCGCAGCGCCCGCCGCGTGGTCGATGCCCTGCAGGCCTGCGCTCCACATCGGCTGGCATCCGCCGCGGATGAGGTGGCGGCATGAGTGCCAGCGCGCTCTACATCGGGCAGGTGATGCATCGCCGGCATCATCCGCACCCGCATGCCTTCCGTTACCCCATCGCCCAGCTGCTGCTCGATCTGGACGAACTCGATACGGTGTTCGCCGGGCGCTGGCTGTGGTCGGTCAATCGCCGCAACCTGGCCGAGTTCCGCCGCAGCGACTACTTCGGCGATCCCGCACGGCCACTGGCCGATGCCATCCGCGATCACGCTGCCCACACGCTTGGCTACCGGCCGACCGGCCCGGTGCGCCTGCTCACCCATCTCCGCTTTGCCGGGCACGTGTTCAACCCGGTCAGTTTCTACTACTGCTACCAGGCCGACGGTAGCACGCTGGACTGCATTGTCGCCGAGATCACCAACACGCCCTGGAAGGAACGGCACGCCTATGTGCTGCCGGTCGCTACCGCCACGCACGAAGGCAGCTCACTGCGCTGGCGGTTCGACAAGTGCTTCCATGTCTCGCCGTTCATGCCAATGGATTGCCATTACGACTGGCGGTTCAACCGCCCTGAAGAGGATCTGCGCGTGCACATGCAGGTCTGGCGGGACGGCGTGCGCCAGTTTGATGCCACCCAGGCCATGCAGCGGCGTGCCTTGGATGGCCGCGGGCTGGCCCGGGTCCTGGCCTGCTATCCCCTGATGACCACCCAGGTGGTGGCCGCCATTCACTGGCACGCACTGCGGCTGTGGTTGAAACGCAACCCGGTACACGACCATCCCACTCTTGCCGAGAAACCGAGATGAACTCGATGACTCCCTGGGTTGCCCTGCCGCGCCCCGGTGCCTTGGACGCGTTCCTGCGCCGCCGCCTGCTGGCCCAGCTTGCCCCCATGCGCGACGGTCGGCTGTGCGTGCGCGATGCACTGGGCGAAGTCTGGCTGGGCGATGCCCGTGGTGAACTGCATGTCACCGTCACCATCGATGACCCGGCGTTCTATCGCAAGGTTGCTGCGCAAGGCAGCGTGGGCGCAGGTGAAAGCTACATCCAGGGCGAGTGGCACTGCGATGATCTGGTGGCACTGATCCGGCTGCTGGTGCGCAATCGCGATCTGCTCGATGGCATGGAGCGTGGCCCGGCCCGCTTGGGTGGGGGGATGCTGCGGGTCTGGAACCGCCTGCACCGCAACAGCCGTGAAGGCAGCCGCCGCAATATCGCCGCGCACTATGACCTGGGCAATGACTTCTTTGCCCTGTTCCTGTCGCCGGACCTGATGTATTCGTCGGCGATGTTCGACAGCGAATCCGAGTCATTGGAATCCGCCTCGCGGCGCAAGCTGGACCGCATCTGCCAGCAGCTGCAGCTCAAGCCAGGCGACCGTGTGGTGGAGATCGGCACCGGCTGGGGCGGTTTCGCGGTACACGCCGCCCAGCACTATGGCTGCCATGTGACCACCACCACCATCTCCGCGGAACAGCATGCGCTGGCCGCCCAACGCGTAGTGGCGGCGGGCCTGCAGGATCAGATCACGCTGCTGATGCAGGACTACCGCGACCTGCATGGCCAGTTCGACAAGCTGGTCTCGATCGAGATGATCGAAGCGATCGGCGCCGAGTACCTGGGCACCTACATGGCTACACTGCAACGCCTGCTCAAGCCGGATGGCGTTGCCCTGCTGCAGGCCATCACCATCGAGGACCATCGCTACGAACAGGCCCGGCGCAGCGTCGACTACATCAAGCGCTATGTATTTCCGGGCAGCTTCATCCCATCGATCAACGCGATCATGGCCGCCAAGACCCGATCCAGCGACCTGCAGCTGATCGCCCAGCAGGACTTCGGCCACTCCTACGCACTGACCCTGCGCGCCTGGCGCCAGCGCTTCCTGGCCCAGCTGCCTGCGGTGCAGGCGCAGGGCTTTGATGCGCACTTCTGCCGGTTGTGGGAGTTCTATCTGGCCTATTGCGAGGGCGGCTTCCTGGAACGTTCGATCGGCGTCTCGCATCTGCTGCTGGCCCGTCCGGACCACCGGCCCGTCCTCGCTGCGGGCGACAGCCGCTGACATGCGCCGGTTCTGGACCAATCTGCTTGGCAACCAGCTGGTCTGGCTGTGTGCCGTGGCCGGCGCAGGGCGAGGCTGGCAGTGGCCGGCGCTGCTGGCCGCAACGATCTATATCGGCAGCCAGCTGCTGACTTCACCGCACCCTCGGCTGGACCTTCGGCTGATGCTGCTGGCGCTGGCCTGCGCGTGGCTGGTCGACGCCAGTGCCGCCGCCAGCGGCGCCGTGCGCTACGCTGCTGCCCCGCTGGGCTGGGCTCCGCCCCTTTGGATCATGGCGTTGTGGGCCGCGTTTGCGATGACGCTGACCACTTCGATGCGCTTCCTGCTGCGCCACCCTGCCCTGCCAGCCCTGTTTGGCCTGTTGCTGGCCCCGCTGGCGTATCTCTCCGCAGCGCGCGGTTTCGAGGCGGTGCGTTTCACTGCGCCGCTGTGGCAGGGCCTGCTGGTGCTGGGTGTGGGCTGGAGCATCGCGCTTTCGCTGCTGTGCATGGCCGCTCGTCGCGGCTCCCGCACCTTCCCGCCGCCCCTGGCAGGAGCACCGTCATGATCAATCTGTTGTGGGTCCTGCTGTATGCCGTACTGGTGATGAGCTGGGGTTGGGCCTGGCAGCGCCGCCATCACAACATCGGCGTGGTCGATGTGCTCTGGGCCAAGGGCGTGGGCGCGTCAGCCCTGTTGCTGGCGTGGCTCGGCGATGGTGCGGCGGCGCCACGGATGGCGCTCGGCATGCTCGGTGGCCTGTGGGGCAGTCGACTCGCTTTTCACCTGTGGCGCCGGGTCCGCCACGAACAGGAAGACGGCCGCTACCGTTATCTGCGCGAGCACTGGCAAGGGCATCAAGGCAAGATCTTCGGCTTCTTCATGGCCCAGGCGCTGCTGGTCGTGCTGTTCGCCCTGCCCTTCGTCGCGGTGGCGGCCAGTCCGCAGACAAGCACGACGTTGTGGATCGTGGCCGCCGCACTTGTCTGGCTGCTGAGCGTCGGCGGCGAGAGCCTGGCCGACCACCAGTTGGCCCGCTTCCGCGCCGACCCGGCGAACAACGGCCGAACCTGCCGCGAGGGGCTGTGGCGCTACTCCCGCCACCCCAACTACTTCTTCGAGTGGCTGCACTGGTTCAGCTACGTCCTGCTCGCGGTCGGCTCGCCACTGTGGTGGCTGGCCTGGGCCGGCCCGCTGCTGATGTACGTGTTCCTGCGCTATCTCAGCGGCATTCCCTTCACTGAAAAGCAAGCGCTGCGCAGCCGCGGCGACGACTACCGCGCCTACCAGCGCACTACATCGATGTTCTTTCCCTGGTTCCCCCGTTCTTCCAAGGAGCACTCCGCATGAGCGCGATCCCGTCACTGAATCCGGCCGAAGATGCGGAAACCGGGCTGATCGCCTGGGCCGAACGTGGGCTGGTGCCCGATGCGGCGCTGCGTGCGGGCATCCGCCGCTTGTGCGCGCAACGCCTGCATGAGGAAAGCGAAGGCGGCATCGAAGGCCAATCGGCACGCTTCAGCCAGCGCATCACCGAGCTGGCCGACAGCCCACTCGCGCTGCATACCGAAGCGGCCAACCGCCAGCACTACGAAGTTCCCGCGGCATTCTTCCAGGCCTGCCTGGGCAAGCGGCTGAAGTACAGCAGCTGCTACTACGCCACCGGGCGCGAAACGCTGGACCAGGCCGAGGACGCCATGCTGGAACTGTACGGCCAGCGCGCCGGACTGGCCGATGGCCAGCAGATACTTGAGCTGGGCTGCGGCTGGGGCTCATTGACCCTGTGGATGGCCGAACGTTACCCGCAGGCGCATATCACCGCCGTCTCCAACTCGCACAGCCAACGCCAGTACATCATGGCGCAGTGCCAGGCGCGCGGCCTGGGCAACGTCGAGGTGATGACCCGCGACGTCAACCAGCTTGACCTGCCGACGGCCCGGTTCGACCGCTGTGTCTCGGTGGAGATGTTCGAGCACGTACGCAACTACCAGCGCCTGCTGGCAGCCATCGCACGGTGGCTGAAACCAGACGGTGCACTGTTCGTGCACATCTTCGCCCATCGCACACTGATGTATCCGTTCGAGACAGACGGCGGCGACAACTGGATGGGTCGCCACTTCTTTACCGGCGGACTGATGCCGGCAGCCGACACACTGCTGCATTTCCAGCGCGACCTGCGCCTGAAGCAACGGTGGTTACTGGACGGCACCCATTACCAGCGCACGGCCGACCACTGGCTGGCCAACCAGGATGCGGCCCGCGAGCGGGTGATGCCGGTGTTGATCGCCACCTATGGCCAGGCTGCAGCGAAGGTCTGGTGGCAGCGCTGGCGGATGTTCTGGATGGCATGCGCCGAGCTGTTCGGCTACGACGACGGCCAGCAGTGGCTGGTGGCCCACTATCTGTTCCGACCCCGCTGAGGTGCCCGATGCGCATGTTTCCGCTGCTCCCCCTGATCGCGGTGGGCCTGTTCGGTTCCGGCTGCAACTCCAGCGACACCCGCCCGTTGCCGCGTCCGCCGTCGGTGGATGTACCGCGCTTCATGGGCGACTGGTACGTAATCGCGCATATCCCGTCGCGCCCTGAGCGCGAGGCCTTCGACGCCGTGGAGAGCTATGCCCTGCGCCCCGATGGACGCATCCAGACCACCTTCACGTACCGCAAAGGCAGCTTCGAAGCGCCACAGAAGTCCATGCACCCCATCGGCCGTGTCGAGAAGGAAGGCAACGGCGCGGTCTGGGGCATGCAGTTCATCTGGCCGATCCAGGCTGAGTACGTGATCGCCTGGCTCGATGAAAGCTACCGCCAGACCATCGTGGCACGAAGCAAGCGCGATTACGTCTGGTACATGGCCCGCACCCCGCAGGTGTCGGACAGTGACTACCAGCAGGCGGTCGAGCGGATTGCGGCCATGGGTTACGACACCCGCAAGCTGAGGCGGGTGCCGCAATCGGTGCGATGACGCGGCACCTTCTGCCCGGGTCGATCGTCCTGGAGCATCAGTCGATCATCAATCATTGCAACGTGGTGCACTCGCGACGCGCCCTGCAGATACGATGCTGGGCAGGCCAGCAAGGCCGGAACGGATACACGATCGATGAACAGCCCCGCGGACGATGCCATCACAACCTCCTGGAATGGATTCGAAGTCCGGCAGATCCTTCCGTGCGACCTCGACCTCATCTGCGCTCACCGAGAAGCGATGTTCCGTGAAAGCGGCCGGAGCGAAGAGATCCTTCAGCAGATGGCGGCCCCGTTCCGTACCTGGCTCGAACCGCGCCTGGTGTCAGGCGACTACTTCGGCCATGTCCTTTCCGACAATGGACAACCCATCGCAGGCATTGGTCTGATGCTGATCGACTGGCCGCCCCACCCCGCCCATCCAGAGCAGGACACGCGCGGCTACGTACTCAATGTCTACGTGGAGCCCGGCTATCGGCGTCGCGGCATCGCCCGCCAACTGATGAAACTGGCCGACCATGCATTCGCCGGACGAGCGGTGGCCTACGCGGTGCTGCACGCTACCACCCAAGGGAAACCACTGTATGCGGATCTCGGATGGGCTGCGACCAGCGAAATGGCCCGCGACCTGCGCAGCGCGAGCGAAGTACCCCGAAGCGCTTGATTGGGTACTGACGATCCACCTCATCAATCGGCGGCATTGAATTGATGGGCTTTACGCATCGATTCTTAGGAATAATCGCAAAATTCCAACAAGTTCGATGCTCGACGCGACAGCGGCGCCAGAATGATCGCCACGCCCTGCGGGCGCCGATCACCTCCCTGCGCATGAATGGATATCCTGCACCGCGCCGACTGCGGCTGGCACTCCTCGACGATCACGAAATCGTCCGCCGCGGCACCGCCCTGCACCTGTCCCGCGACGTCCGCTTCAGCATTGTCGCCAGCCACACCCGCAGCGATGAGCTCATCGGCAGCCTGCGCCAGTTGGCAGTGGATGTCGCCATCATCGATCTCACCCTGGCGCCTGGCGACCGCAGCAGTGATGAGCTGGTTCCCCTGCTGCGCAAGTGTTTTCCACATATCCCCCTGCTCGCCTTCGCCACGCTGACGCCAACCACCCGCATCGACCACCTGCTGGCGAGCGGCATCTCCGGCGTAGTCAGCAAGTCCGAGCCCCTGGAGATGCTGTCTGATGCCATCGTGCGCATCTCGCAGGGGCTGTGCCGCCTCCCTGCCGATTGCCTGTTCCCGGCGTGCCGCGAGGAACTCAGCCGCAATGAACGCGAAGTGCTGGACCTGCTCCTGGCCGGCCTGACTGTCTCGGAGATCGCGCTGCGCCGCCACCGCAGCGTCAAGACGGTCAGCACCCAGAAGGTCGCCGCCCTGCGCAAGCTCGGGTTGCGCAATGACGTGGAGATCTATGCACTGCGGCAGCAGCTGGAGCTCCAATGAGGCGGCGCGTTCGCCTCCGTCTGCGCACGTCGTGCACGTTGTTGCTGGCCCTGATCCTGCTGCCGGCTGCATCGGCCGAGGATGCACAGTTGCGGAGATGGTCCGCCGGCCGCGAAGTGCGGGTTGCCACCGCGCCATCATTGCGACCGCTCCCCCCAACGCTGGCGGATTCAAGCGCACTGCCCACCCTCGCCCATGGCTATGCCAGGCTTGTGGCTCGGCATTCCGGCCTGCGCTTCCGCGATCTCAACTACCCCAGCACGAGCGCAGCGGTCGCTGCCGTCTGCCGGGACGAGGCCGACCTGGTGCTGGTCATGGGCAGCCCCTCGCATCACCCGCTTCCCTGTCCCGACCTGAGGGCCTCCGGCGCTTTCCATGGCGGCAAGACGGTATTGGCTGTGCGTAAAGGCGAGCACCCGCCCCGTGACATTACCGGCGTGAGGGCGCAGCTGCTGGCCGTGGTTGACGGCGGCCCCTATGCCGACTGGCTGACGATCCACCACCCCCGGATCCACCTCCTGCATCTCCCCGACCGCCATGCGGCCCTGGCCGCTGTTGAAAGCGGCAACGCCGATGCTGCGATCGGCCTGGAAGCAACGCTGCACTCGATGATCCGGCAGCACTTCACGGGAAGCCTGCAATTGCACCCGTTCGACAGCGGATTCTCCACCGATCTGCACCTGCTTGTCCGCCGGGAGGACCAGCAGCTGCTGGCGCGCATCGATCAGGCGCTGCGCGCCATCACCCTCGAAGAGCACGCAGGCCTGCTGGAGTTGTGGGCGCAGCAGATGCTGCCCACATCCATCGAGAGCGCACTGGATCGGGTGCGTTCCCCGCTCCTGCTCTGGTTGCTGTGTCTGGCCGCGGCACTCATCGGCCTGCCCGTGCTCTGGCAGGCATTACGCTGGCGAATCAGCCGCGCGGAACAACGCCTCGGGCGCGCGGCGGGAATGATCAGCCATGAAGTGCGCAATTCCGCGCAGACAGTACTGGCTTCGATCGACCTGCTGAGCCAGTCACACCTGCCCAAGGGGCAGCGTGAACTGCTCGCGGCTGCCCTTGCCGCCGGCCACTCGCTGCGCAGGCTGCTCGATCGCTCGCTGGCGTTCTCGCGCCTTGCCAGCGGCAGCTTCAGGCCGCATCCCACGCCCTGCGACGTCGGCCAACTCTGTGCCCGCGCACTGGAAGCAATCCGGCCGGAGGCACTACGGAGAGGGCTGTCACTCCAGTTGGATCGCGCGCCCGATCCAGCGCCGGTGGTTGTGCTCGATGCTGATGGACTGCGCCAGATTATCGACAACCTGCTGGGCAATGCATTGAAATTCACCGATGTCGGCGGTATCGAGGTGCGCCTGCAACTACAACCCGCCCTGTCTCCCCGGGAGCTGCTGCTGGATGTGATCGACAGCGGCATCGGCATCGCACCCGCTCAACTGGCGCTTCTGTTCCGACCATTCCAGCAGAACGAGGAGGGCCCGAGACGTGGCGGCAGCGGACTGGGTCTGACGATTGCGCACGAACTGGCCGTTGCCATGGGCGGCAACCTGACCGCACACAGCGTGCATGGGCGCGGCAGCCGCTTCACCCTGCGATTGCCGGTCCGCGCCGTTCACGGCGATCAGCCGCCCATCGAGCCGCTGCAGCAGACGCCACTGACCGGCATCGACCTGCTCCTTGTCGAAGATCATGCACTCAGCCGGCATGTCGTTGCAGAGCAACTGCGTCGGCTGGGCGCCGACGTACGCGCGGTTGCCGATGCCGACGCCGCATTGGCCGAGCATGCGCTACGACCGCGCGGCACGGTCGTACTGGATATCGGGCTTCGCGGCTCGGATGGCTATGCACTGGCGCAGCAGCTGCGCGCGCAGGCACAGGCACCTCTGCGAGTGATTGCCCTGTCCGCCCGCATGGGCCGCCGGCACGCGGCACGCTGCCGAAGGGCCGGCTTCGACGCCATCCTGATCAAGCCGCTGCAGGTTGCGAGCCTGCTGCAGGCGCTGGACCTGCCGCCCTCGGCGCACGGCACTGCGCCCGATGACACCCCTGGCGCCGCGCCGGATTACGCTGCGGACATTGCCCATGAACTGGCCAGGATTGAACAGGCCGTGCAGGACGCCAATACCTCGACACTGCGCCATCATGCACACCGGCTGCAGGGAACGCTGCAGATGTGCCGGGCAACGGATCAGGCCGGCACGGCGGCCGACCTGTGGGAACTGGGGCATGAGGCCGCGCCTGACTGGGTCGAGGCGCGGCGACTGCTGCGGGGATTGCAGCAGTGGCACGGCTCCCGCAAGGCGGAAGCCGCACCATCGGCCTGATCAGGCCGCCAGGCGCTCGACCTGGCGACGGGTCAGGTCATTGAAGCGACCCAGCGACATCAGGTGCTGGTGGATCAGCGCCAGCCAGCCGCTGCGGTGCCACTCGACCACGGTCGCTTCCGGCAGCGCCACGAACTTCTCGACGTCCACCACCAGGAAGCCGTTGAGATTGAACTCGCGGCCATCCGGAGTGCGGACGGTGGCGTTGCGCTCGACCAGCAGGCCGTTGTCGATCAGCGCCTTGGAGAAGGCCTGGGTCTGTTCGTGCTCGCGGGTGTACTGGCCGCAGAACTCCAACGCCTGCTGCACCATGTCGGTGGCCTTGCCATCGACGAACAGCGGCTGGCCTTCGTCACCGCCCTTGACCACGCGCGCGCTCTCTTCGTCGATGCCCAGCAGGAAGTCGTTGTCCGCACCGGTGTCGATGAAGATGAAGGGGTGGCGACGCAGGTAGGCCGGGATATAGGCCTCGTCTTCCCACAGGCCGTCCTTGATGAACAGGTTCTGGTCGGACACGCCCACGGCTGCCATCGGCACGGCGGTCGGGCCGGCGAACAGGATCGGGAAGTGGTGCAGGGCCAGCGAGAACTCGCCCAGCACCAGCGGAATGGCGTTGTTGCCGGCGGCAAACTCGAGCCTGCCCGGCAGGATGCGCAGATCGGCATGCACATCGGCCTGCAGCGGCACCGGACGGGTGTAGAACAGGGGGGCGCTGCTCGGCGCCGCTTCGGTGGTGGTGTCGCTGGTGGTCGTCATCTTGGGAACCGTTCGATCATGCGCGCCTGCCATCCCGGGCGCGCCAGCGGGAACAACCTGAATCCCGCATTATCAACAAGCTCGATGACAACGGCCACCCCACCGACGGCCTATTTCAACTGCAGGGGGTAGCGCTGCCAGAGGACGTGGACCAGGAACCCGGCCAGCTCGGTGTCGCGCGCGCTCACAGCAGCGCGGATCTTGTCCAGCAGCACCATGTCCGAGCAGGAGCGCACATCGGCATGGTTGGCCTGCCCGGCCCGGCGCGCGCGGTAGCGCGCTGCGCGCTGCGCGTCACTCATTGCGTACCCGAACTTGGGCGGACGACCGCGCTTTCGCGGCAGGGTCAGCTCCAGGGTTCCGGGGTCTTTGTCATCACGCATGAGAGGGGTGCGGGCGGCGGCGAGCAACGGGGGGTGCGCAATTTATCGTGAGGCATCACTTTAATCCAGCTTTTTCTGCAGTTTTGTTGCGATGCAGTGCATTATCCCGGTGTCGATGCGAATTCATCCACGCATGGCGTGGATCTACTGCAGGGCCTGCAACCCAATCACCCGGTAGATCCACGCCATGCGTGGATGGGCGTTCCCGACGACAAAAAAAGGGAGCCCGCTCACGGGCTCCCCTCGCCTTTCCTTACGCAGCGTGTACCGGCTCGTAACCATGCAGGTGCGCCTCACTGCTGGCCCGCCCCTGGCTGAGAGACCGCAGCGACGTGGTGTAACCCACCAGCTGCGCCAGCGGCGCAAAGCCGCTGACCTCGGCGCGACCGTCCTGGTCCTCGATGCGGGCAATACGGCCGTGGCGGCGGTTGAGGTCGCCAACCACGTCACCCACCGACGCTGACGGCGAATGCACCGTCACCGCCATCACTGGCTCCAGCAGTTGCGTGCCACCTTCGGCCAGTGCCGCCTTGATCGCCTCGGCACCGGCACGGTGGAACGCCATCTCCGACGAGTCCTTGGCATGGGTCTGGCCATCGACAAGACTGACCTCGATACCGACCACCGGATGGCCCTGCGGACCTTCCGACAGCGCGGCACGCACGCCCTTCTCCACCGCCGCGATGAAGCTGCGCGGCACCACGCCACCGACGATGCGGTCGTTGAACACGACCTGGTCGTCCTCGCGCGGCGACACATCCAGCACCACGTGCGCGAACTGGCCCTGGCCACCGGTCTGCTTGACCAGCCGCCCCACCACGCCGGCCATCGCATGCAGCGGTGTCTCCTGGTAGGCCACGCGCGGCGAACCTACGCCCACCTCGACCTTCCATTCGCTGCGCAGGCGCTCGACCATCACCTCCAGGTGCAGCTCGCCCATGCCCCAGACCAGGGTCTCCGCCGTGTCGCGATCGGTTTCGACGCGGAACGAGGGATCTTCCTGGGCCAGGCTGGCCAGACCCTGCGCCATCCGGATCAGGTCGGCCGCACGCGCCGGCTCCAGCCGCCAGGCCAGCACCGGCGCCTGTGCCTGGATGTTCTCCAGGCGCAGCGGCTGCGCACGGCCGCTCAGCGTTTCGCCACTGACCGCATCCTTCCAGCCCAGCACCGCGACGATGTCACCGGCCACGGCCTGTTCGATGTCGTGGGTCTGGTCGGCCTGCACCCGCACCAGGCGACTGACACGTCGACCCTGCGGATGCTGCGAACTGGCCACGGCATCACCGACCTTCAAGATGCCCGAGTACAGCCGCACGAAGCTCAATGCGCCGTGCTGCTGGTGAGTGATCTTGAACAGCAGGCCGGCCAGCGGACCGTCTGGATCCGGCGGCAGCACCACCTCGCCGCTCTCGCTTTCAGCGGTGACGGCAGGCCGATCCAGCGGCGACGGCAGGTAATCGACCACCGCATCCAGCAGCGTCTCGATGCCCTTGTCCTTGAAGGCCGCACCGGCCAGCGCCGGCACGCCTGCACCCGCCAGCGTCGCCCGTCGGATCGCCGCCCGCAGCAGTTTCGCATCGATCACGCGACCCTCCAGCCAGGCATCAGCCAGCAGTTCGTCGTGGTCGGCCACGGCCTCGACCAGTGCGTCGCGCTGCGGCTGCCACACGGTGCGCGCCGCGTCGTCCCACGGGGTCACCGTGGTTACGGCACCATCCTGCCAGTGCAGCACGCGCTCATCGACCAGGTCGACCCAGCCGTTGAAGTCGCTTTCGCTGCCCAGTGGCACACCGAGCGCCCACGGCCGCGCCTGCAGCTTGTCCTGCAGCTGCTCCAGCACGCGCTCGAACGAGGCGCCGACGCGATCCATCTTGTTGACGAACGCGATCAGCGGCACGCGATGCCGACGCGCCTGGCGCCACACCGTCTCTGACTGCGGCTGCACGCCGTCCACCGCCGAGAACACGGCGACGGCGCCGTCGAGCACACGCAGCGAACGCTCGACTTCAATGGCGAAGTCGATGTGGCCGGGAGTGTCGATCAGGGTCAGCCGATGCGGCGGCAGGTCGCGCGGCGCCCACTGCGCCTGTACGGCAGCAGCGCCGATGGTGATGCCACGTTCGCGTTCGATCGCCGAGAAATCGGTGGTCGCGTTGCCGTCGTGCACTTCGCCGACGCGGTGAATCTCGCCGCTTTTCCACAGCAGGCGTTCGGTCAGCGTGGTCTTGCCGGCGTCGATGTGGGCAATGATGCCGAGATTGCGACGGCGGGAAAGGACTTGGGTGTTCATGAGAAAGGTTCCTGCAAAGCCAACTTCGGGGGCCGCGCACCCCGGTTGGCGACAGGGTGCGCGGCTAGCGTTCGGTCTCGGCGATCTGGTGCATGGCACGTTCTCCTTGGGTACTGGGTAGGGCCGACTGGGTAGGGTCGACTGGGTAGGGTCGACTGGGTAGAGTCGACTGTTAGTCGACTCACAAGAAACGAAAACGAAAAGAGCGCCCCGGAGGGCGCTCTGTCGAAGGTCCAGCGATGGCCGTCTCAACGGCCTCGTGGGGCTCCAGGCAGACACGCCCGTTCCGCGCTTGCGCGGGTCAGGGTGAAAAACTTCAGGAGCGGCATCCGGTTCATGGGGCGCATTCTAGACCTGCCAATCTGGCGCGCAAGTGAATATTGCACCCATAAGTAGAACGATGAGGCCGGCAATGACCGGGGTCAGCTCCCTTTGCCCAATGCAAAGGGCTCTGACCCCTGCCCTGCCTTACTTGCAGTCGTGCAGCTTGCGCGCCTCACCCACCGTCGCAGCCTGGTCGTCCCCCATCGAGATCCAGCCCTTCAACGACATCGCCGGATCCACCTGCGCCTGGCGCGGGCCGCCATGGACCACCACCTCGGTCCAGCTGCCGACCGGCGCCAGCTCCGACAGTCGCGCCGCCTGGTCGTCTTCGGTGCTGAACATGTCGTCCGGCTCCGCAGGCTTGGCCTTGTTCACGGTCTCGGTCTTGCGCGCCCGGATCCGCAGCGCGCCATCGGCCATGCGCTGGGTAGTGACGTCATGGCGTTCCACCCCGTAGGCCCAGCTGCTTTCACCTGCGCGACGGGTCTCGCTACCGTCGTCTGCCACCACCACCGAATCCCCCGCCGCTTCGGCCACGGTCGCAAGCGAACCCAGGCCGGACATCATTGCCTGATAGGCAATCATCTGCCGCTGTTCAGCGGCCAGCGCAACGTCACCTGCCTTGCCGGCAGGAATCTGCAGGTACACCGCCTCCCTGCACAGCATCAGCACCTGCTGGTCATCCCAGCTGATGAGCACTTCATCACTGGCGAAATAGCGGGTCGTCACCGGAACCACCGGAGCGCCCCCGCCGGCGGAATACCGGCTCTCGATCAGCGAGGCCTGCTCGCCCGCGCTCATCAGCGACACCGGCGAAGTCGATGCCGCATTGGCGGCGCCTGCGGAGACGGCGATCACGGCCAGCAGCACGCCACGCGAAACATTACAGATCATTGCATCAGTCCATTGAGAAATTCAGATGCACCATGATAAGTCGAGCAAGGCACGATGCGCCCGTGCGGCCCTGATCAGCTCATTTCCCCGTAGGTGCAGCCTACCGTCACCCATCCCGGTGAATACGAAAGATCAACAATCATCCGTACATGTCGATCACCAGGGAGCGTTTTGTACAGATTGAGTCCTTTCCAGCCATACACTCTTTCCATGGCCTCGGCATCCCAGCGCGATGACATACCCCCGATATGGTTCGCAATGGACCTCCCCCGCTCCATCTCTTCTCCAACGGGCACCGGAATTGCAAGAAGCATCTCCTGAACACCCGAAACATGCACAAGCTTCGAGGATTCTCCCCACGCCATGACAGGAGCCCGAGCCTCCCAGAGCATCAGTGCCGCGCCATTACCTTTCTTGCTCTGACTGAAATCCGTCAGGTCGCCCGCTGCAATCCGATCAGTGAAGTTGTCCAATTCCTGGTGAGTCAGCTGGCACTGCAACAAGCGGGACAGGGTCGACGATACATCCTGCTGCGCTTGAGTCGGGAATGAGAGCCCCATTGCCACGCAGAGTACCGCCGCCCGCGTGCCCCACACTTCATTAAACATCACACCCACACTGAGCACCCCTCTCGAATCTTCGGCGAAGGCCAATCAATGAGGCAGAGCATTCAAGAAGTAAAGCCGATGCTCCGCCCGCCGGAGCATCGCCCGTTGGGCGCAATGTAACTGCCAAAGCAGCAAGCCACTAACGCCGGTCCATTTGCGTCAAAATTGAGAGGCGCAACTACGTGCGCCCTCCACCTTCGCAGGCAGTTCCGGACTACGTCACCACCACCAGCGGCACCCCGCGCCGCGGGTGCTCCAGCACCACCACATCCTGCTGGTAGACACGCTGCAGGTTGTCTTCGGTGAGCACCTGCAACGGCGTGCCATCGGCCGCCACCCTGCCCTGCTCCAGCAGCACGATGCGGTCGGCATAGCCCGCGGCCAGATTGAGGTCGTGCAGCACCACGATCACGCACGCACCGGCTTCGGCACAGGCGCGCACACTGCGCAGCGTGCGTTCCTGGTGACGCAGATCCAGCGCTGCGGTCGGCTCATCCAGCAGCAGCAGCGGCGTGTCCTGCGTCAGCACGCGCGCGAACGTCGTCCGGGCGGACTCGCCACCGGACAGCTGCTGCACCTCGCGCAGGCGCAGCGCCTGCAGCTCGGCGGCATCGATTGCCGCTTCCACCTGGGCGTCGTCCACGGCTGGATCCGGCGGATGCGGCAGCCGCCCCATCGCCACCACTTCTTCCACACTGAACGCGAAGCGCACGCCGTGCTCCTGCGGCATCACCGCGCGCTCGCGCGCCAGTGGCCCGGCCTTGTAGCTGGTCAGCGGCCGGCCCAGCAGACTGACTTCGCCCGCGTCAGCGCGCAGGTCACCGGCGGCGACCGCCAACAACGTGGACTTGCCCGCGCCATTCGGGCCAACCAGTGCGGTGACCGTACCCGGTTCGAACGCCAGCGAGATGCCGTGCAGGATCTCGCGCTGCTGGCGACGGACCACCACCTCGTGCAGCTTCAACAACACGCTCATGGTGCGGCCTTGCGGCGCTGCTGCAGCACCAGCCAGAGGAAGAACGGTGCGCCCAGTGCGGCCGAAAACAGGCCCAGTGGAATCTCCGCCGGCGGATCCAATGTGCGCGCGGCGGTGTCGGCCACCACGATCAGCAGTGCGCCCAGCAGGCCTGACAACGGCAGCAACCAGCG
Organism: Stenotrophomonas sp. SMYL20; assembly: GCF_036320045.1. Lineage (NCBI taxonomy): Bacteria > Pseudomonadati > Pseudomonadota > Gammaproteobacteria > Lysobacterales > Lysobacteraceae > Stenotrophomonas > Stenotrophomonas sp. SMYL20. The sequence continues at coordinate 214,386 of NZ_JAWIRT010000001.1, forward strand.
ATGGCCAGGGCCGACCAGCAGGCGCGCCACGTGCGGCACCACCAGGCCAACGAAACTGATCGAACCAGCAAACGCCACCGCCGCACCCACCAGCAGCGCACTGAACGCCACCAGGCGGCGACGCGTGCGGGTGACATCCAGCCCGAGGTGCTGTGCCTGGCGTTCGCCCAACGCCAGCATGTCCAGCGGCGTAGCCAATCGCTGCAACGCAAACACGCCGATGGCGAACAGCGGCACCACGGCCGCCACATCGGCCCAGTTGGCGCGCGCCAGCGAGCCCATCTGCCAGAACACCAGCGACTGCAGCTCGCTCTCGCTGGCGATATATGTAAGGAAACCGATCAACGCCGAGCAGAACGCCGCCATCGCGATGCCGACCAGCAGCAGCGTGGCGTTGCCCGTACCCTTGCCGGGCCGGGCCAATGCGTAGGTCAGGCCGATTGCCAGTGCGCCGCCAGCGAACGCGGCCACCGGCACCAGCCAACCGGCCGCGCCCGCAGCACCCAGCACGATGGCGGCAACTGCACCCAGTGCGGCGCCTTGGCTGACACCGACAATGCCGGGATCGGCCAGCGGATTGCCGAACAGACCCTGCAGACTGGCACCGGCCATCGCCAGCGACGCACCGACCATCGCGCCCAACAGGGCACGCGGAATACGCAGCTGCCAGACCACAGCGAGGTCGCGGCTGCTGACCGCGTGTGGATCGAGCAGACCCAGCTTCACCGCCAACGCCTGCATCACCTCCATCGGCGGCAGCCGCAGCGGGCCCACGGCGAACGAGGCCAGCACTGCCCCCAGCAGTGCCAGCAACGCCACCAGCAACATCGTCCGCCCGCGACGGCGGCGCCGATCCGCCGGACTCATGCCTTCGGCAACGCCGCCAGGGCCTTGGCCAGCGCCAGCGCACCAGCACCGGAACCGACACTGGTGTACTTCAGCTGCACATCCGGCATCACCCAGACCCGATTGGCCTGCCCGGCCGGGGTCTGCTTCAGCGTCGGGTACGCCTTCCACAGGCCCTCGGCACCGCCGAACAACTGCAGATCGTGCTCGGTCACCAGGATCACCTCCGGTGCGGCCGCGACCACGCCCTCATTGCTGAGCTGCGAGTAGTTCTTCACACCCGCCTCGGTGCCGATGTTGACGCCACCGGCCAGTGCGATCAGCTGCGCCGACGCACTGTCGGCACCCGCAACGGTGGGTGAGCCACCGGCGCCGGTGGCCGACACGTGGATCAGTCGTGGCGCATGGCCCAGGCCCTTGCCAATCGCTGCAGCCTCATCGAGCTGGCGCTGCACCTGCGTGGCAAGTGCCTGCCCTGCTTCGGCCAGCCCTAGTGCGGCGGCGACCTTGCGCACCTTGTCCGGTGCCGGCTGCAGGTCATCGATGACCACCGCCGGTTCGCCCACCTCACGCAGTTTCTTCGCCAGCTCGGTGTGGCGGCGCAGGCTGTTGCCGAGGAACAGCGACCCCTGCAGGCTCAGCACGCCCTCCACGCCCGTGGTGCGGTTGAACAGGAACTGGTGCGGGGCAGCCAGGCCGGCCTGGGTGGTGGTATTGGTCGGCGCGGCGAACACCTGCTTGTCCAGTCCCAGCGCCTCGATCACCGCGATCACGTCGTCACCACCGGCAATGATGCGGCTGGTATCGGTCACCTCGACGTCGGCGCCGTCATCGGAATGCACCTTGGCCGGCAGCACTGCCTTCTGGTCGCGCACGGCCGGCATATCGGTGCCCGCCACGCGCTGCCAGCCAGCCGGCAACGCGGCTTCGCCAGCCGCGGTTGCGGCGGCGGCGGGCTCAACCGGCTTGCCGCTATCGGAGGGCGTCGATGAACCGCCACAGGCAGCCAGTGCCAGCGAGACAGCCAACGGAAGCGCACACAGGCGCAGACGGGACGCGATGTTCATGCTCGATCTCCTTGCTGGCGGGGCGACGCGCACGCCGCCCCGCCGTGTGACTTACTGCTTCGGGGTGATGCGGGTGATGCGGTCACCCTTCGGGTCTTCGGCGCCACGCGACTTGTTCACCGCAAACACGTTGCCCTTGCCATCGGCGCGGACATGGTTCGGCAGCGTGCCGCCGTCGAGGTTGGCGACCACCTTGCCGTCACCATTCACCACGGTGACCGTGCCAGCGCCACGGTTGCTGACGTAGGCCAGGCCGGAGGCATCATCGAAGGCGACGTTCAGCGCGCCGGCGCCGACCGGCACATCGTGCAGCACCTTGCCGGCGGCCACATCGACGATCAGCAGGTTGTCGGTGCCCTGCGAGGCCACGTACAGGCGGTTGCGCGCTGCGTCGAAGGCCACGCCCGAGGCGCTGATCGAATTGCCCAGGTCGATGACCTTCTCGACCTTGCCGCTGGCCACGTCGATCACTGCCGCTTCCGGGGTGCCGATGCTGACGGTGAACAGCTTGCCGCCCTTCTCGTCCAGCACCAGGCTCATCGGGGTGAACTTGCCGTCGTCCACGCCGGACTCCAGCGTCACCGCCGGCAGCTCCTTGAGGGTCTTGGCGTCGAACACCGACAGGTGGTCCTCACCCGTGGCCGAGGCAAACACCTTGCCGTGGGTGCCATCAACCACCACGTCGCGCGCATGCGGCACGGCATCGACCGGGAACTGATGGACCAGCGACAGGTCCTTCTGGCGGTAGACCGCGATGGAGTTCTGGCGGGTGTTGGTGACCCACACGTTGCCGTTGGTGTCATCCACGCCAACGCCGTAGACCGCGTACACCGCACCATTGGTGCTGCCCGGCACCTGCGCCGGGGTGATCGCCTTGGTCACCTTCAGCGACTTCGGGTCCAGCTTCAACAGCTGCGACTGGGTCACCGGCGGGCGGCCCACGGCCGAGGTCACGAACACCGCGTTGCTGGCGGCGCTGTAGGCGGACTGGTACAGGCCCGGCACCAGCTTGTTGGACTGGGTGGCGAACTGCGCCTGGCCGGACAGCGGCAGCTGCGGCGAGACGCGCAGCTTCAGCACGGTGGCTGCAGCCGGCTGGCTGGCGCGCACCACCACCGGGTGGGTACCCGGCACGGCGTCGGCCGGAATGCTCAGCTGGGTCTTGAAGTTGCCATCGGCATCGACCACCAGCGGCTGCGTGTTGAGTACGCTGTCGCCACGCAACAGGCTGACTTTCTGGCCCGGCACGAAACCGCGACCGACCACGTCGGCAGTGCTGCCGGGAACCACGTTCTCACCGCGCGAGACGACCTCGCCCTTGAAGGTGGCGTTGGCCGGCTGATCGAACACCGGCTGTGCGGTGGCGGTCACGGCCAGCAACAGGCCAGCGGCGAGAGAGGTGAGACGGAAAGACGGACGGAACGACATGGAAGGCTCCTTGCACACGTAGGCCGCGCCACGTGACGCGGGATTCATCGGTTGCCTGGGCCGCTGCACATCGGCAGCCTCGCCTGGGTAGTGGGGTCGCACGCCTTGGCATGCGAAGGGATTCATTCGGCGGCGTTGTCACCACCGTTGAGCGCGCCGTCACCGGCGCTGCGGTCGGTCACGCCGTACAGCTCATGCAGCGCAGCGTGGAACGACGCAGGCAGCATCGGGCCGTGGCCGAGGCCATCGAACTCGCGGTACTGCACGCGCATGCCCGGCACCTTGGCCAACCGCTCGGACAGCTGCATCGCCGCATCCGGGGTGGCACCACCGATGCGGCGCAGGTGCGCGACCACGCGCGGATTGTTCATGTCGCGCTTGCCGCGATCACCGACACGCTCGGCACCGCCCAGCATCAGCCAGAGCGTTGCTGGCTGGCCATGCACGTTCTGCACGAACTGCTGTTCCGGATCACCCAGCGCCGCGCCCTGGCTCCACCACAGCGACGGACTGGCCGCCAGATAGGACTGGAAGGCGGCGGGACGGGTGTACAGCGCATTGAGCACGAACAACCCACCCAGCGAGTGGCCCCAGAGTGCTTGCTGCTGCGTATCAATGCGTGCGCGGCGCTCGACTTCCGGCTTGATGCGGCGTTCGATCACATCCAGGAACGCGGCAGCACCGCCACCGACCGCCTGGGTCGTACCGCTCTCGTCGTCGGCGCGGTCAATCCACGCGGTGTAGTCGCGGGTGCGCGCCTTGGAATCGATGCGCAGGTCGTTGTCATAACCGATCAGCACCAGTACCGGCGGCGCCTTGCGTGCCGCCAGCTCGGCCAGCAACGGCTGATCCAGCACCATCGCCACGGCATTGCCATCCAGCGCGTACAGCACCGGCAGCGGCGCCTTGCTGGCCTTGGCCGGGATCGCCACATTCACCCGCCAGCGGCGTTGCTGGTCTGGACTGTCCACCACGAAATGCTCGAAGCGATAACTGACCGCCGGCTCGTCGAGCACGGTGTGGCCGATCTTCTGCAGCGGATTGCGCTGCTGGGCATGGGCGTACGGGGTGGCCAGGAGCAGACCCATCATCAAGGCGACCAGGCCGCGGGCCAGTGGACCACGGCGCGAAGGCGGGACGAAATGCTTCATCAGCGGCGGCAGAAGCGGCTCACGGCCGCCGGTTCACAAGGGACCGCAGTCTACCTTAAACGCGAATGATTATCACATCGCTCGAACGTCACACTGTGTATCACGCGCGCATGAGGGCCTTCGGCACGAAACGAGGCAATGGGCAGGCTGGATTCGCGCCACGGCCATACGGCAAGCTAGGCGGTATCAACAAGAACAGGGACTGTCATAGCGTGTACGCCATTTGCCGCAGCCTTGCCCGAAAAGGGCTCGACACGATTCGCCCACACGTCTTCCCCGTGAGCATACCGACCACCGAGAGGCCCGCGTGCAACATCTGCGGTTTCCGCCTGCGAGCATCCCGCGAGGCCATCGCCGAAAGGGAAACCCGCAGCTGTATTGGCTGCGGATCCACTCTGCGCTTCCGTGCCCTCATGGCAGCCCTGCAGTCGGAGATGGACCAAGCGCGGGAGATCCGCGTGCTTGAGCGGATCCCCAGGCGCGGACAGATCAAGGGAATCGGCATGACCGACGCCCATATCTACACTAATGCCCTGCGGCGCAAGTTCGATTACATCAATACCTACTTCCACAAGCGCCCCATGCTGGACATCCGTCACCCAGCCGCGCACTACCTGGGAAAATATGACTTTGTTGTCAGCTCAGATGTGCTGGAACACGTGGATGGGCCCTGCGAGCGCACGCTCGGAAACCTGCGTGCATTGCTGAAGCCGGGCGGGCTGCTTGTGCTCACCGTTCCCTATGGATTTCACGAGGTCACGATTGAGCACTTCCCTGAGCTCAACGACTACCGGATCGAGGGCAAAGGTGCGGATCGGGTTCTTGTCAACATCACCAGCGATGGCAGGGAGCAACGATTCTCTGACCTGTCCTTCCATGGTGGTGACGGCTCAACTTTGGAACTGAGGATCTATTCGTATCCTCACCTGGTGCGATTGCTGGGGGAAGCCGGCTTTGTTGACGTCAAGCTGCACGATAGCCAATACCCGCAATGGGGCATCATCCACGACAGCCTGCTGGGCTTGCCTATAACGGCACGCGCTGCATAGGCCGTCAGCCCCCTCCGGTATCCTGCCTCGCGCAACCCACACCCCCTTGCAAATGACGAAGCCGGCATCACGCCGGCTTCGCCCCCCCCCGCTTCTGTAGAGTCGAGCCATGCTCGACTCCCGCAGCCTCACGGCCCCGCGGGAACCGGACCGTACACGTTCTCCTGCGGCGTGCCCGGCAGCAGCGAGAAGATCATGATCACAATGCCACCGCCCGGCACCAGCGCCAGCAGGAACAGCCAGCCCGATTGGTTGCAGTCATGCAGGCGGCGCACGGTCACGGCAATCAGCGGCACGATCGTGGCCAGCCACATCACGCACAGCAGCACCACCATGCCGATCAGGATGCCGGCCAGTGCATCGGGACTGTTGCGCAGGAGGATCGCCAGCACACCGGCCAGCAGCATCACCGCAGTTGCGACCAGGAACAGGAACAGCTGGTACATCCAGTACTCGCGGCGGTTGGCGCGGCCCTCGAACTGGGCGTAGCGCTTCAACGGCAGAATCATTTCCTGCACGGCATCGATCCTTGAAAAAGTAGCCGCGCAGTGTGCCAAATGCAGGCGCACAGGACAATGTGGCGACGAACCATGCTCGACTGCCATTGCCCCCTGTAGAGCCGAGCCATGCTCGGCTGCTGTTCCAGAAGGCACCCGTAACCCGCGCAAGAGCGAAGTCGAGCATGGCTCGACTCTGCAAGAGCTGGGTCAGCGGCCCTTTGCCGCCCTTGCCGCCTCGCGCTCGGCGCGCAGCCGATCCAGCTTTTCCTTCAGCTTGATTTCCAGGCCACGCGGCACCGGGTTGTAATACACCCGTTCGCCCATCGCATCCGGGAAGCCGGTCTGGTCCAGTGCGATGCCGCCTTCGGCGTCGTGGTCATATTGGTACTCGGCACCGTAGCCCAGCTCCTTCATCAGCTTGGTCGGCGCATTACGCAGGTGCAGCGGTACTTCTTCGGTACCGCTCTCGCGCACATCGGCCTTGGCCTGGTTGAAGGCCGCATAGCCTGCATTCGACTTGGCGGTACTGGCCAGGTACAGCACCAGCTGAGCAAAGGCGAGCTCGCCTTCCGGGCTACCCAGCCGCTCGTAGGTGTCCCAGGCCTCCAGCGCCATGCTCTGCGCGCGCGGATCGGCCAGACCGATGTCCTCGATGGCCATGCGGGTCAGCCGGCGGGCCAGGTAGGACGGATCGCAGCCGCCATCGAGCATCCGGGTCAGCCAGTACAGCGCGGCATCCGGGTTGGAACTGCGAACCGACTTGTGCAGCGCCGAGATCTGGTCGTAGAACTGCTCGCCGCCCTTGTCGAAGCGACGGGTGCGATCGGCCAGCACCTGGGTCAGGGTCTGCGGGGTGATGCGACCACCCTCCCCGCCCGCCAGCTCGGCAGCGATTTCCAACAGGGTCAGCGCACGGCGCACGTCGCCGTCGGCGGCGGTCGCGATTTCCAGCAGCAGCTCGGGGGCGACCTCGATGCCCTCCTCGCCCAGGCCGCGTTCGCGGTCACCCAGCGCACGCTCCAGCGCCTCGACGATATCGGTAGGCGAAACGCCTTCGAGCACGTGCACGCGGCAACGCGACAGCAGCGCCGAGTTCAGTTCGAACGACGGGTTCTCGGTGGTGGCACCGACGAACAGGATGGTGCCGCGCTCGATGTGAGGCAGGAACGCATCCTGCTGCGCCTTGTTGAAGCGATGCACCTCATCGACGAACAACACGGTGCGCCGGCCTTCGGCGAACCGTTGCGCCGCCTCGGCCAGCACCTGGCGCACTTCCGGCAGGCCGGACAGCACGGCGGAGATCGCACGGAACTCGGCGTCGGAATATTCGGCCAACAGCAGCGCCAGCGTGGTCTTGCCGCAGCCCGGCGGCCCCCACAGGATCATCGAATGCACGCGGCCGGATTCGACCGCGCGACGCAGCGCGCTGTCCGGCGCCAGCAGGCGCTTCTGCCCGACCATCTCGTCGAGGGTGCGTGGGCGCATGCGCTCGGCCAGCGGGCGCAGATGTTCCCGATCGACGCTCAGCAGATCGGGGCCAGGGAAGGAAGTTGAACGATGTCTTGCCACACGCTCATTGTACCGCGAGAGCGTGCCAACCAAGGTTGGCACCCACCAGCGCCAGGCCACAGGAACCGGTAGTGCCGGCCACTGGCCGGCAGATCAAAAGCGTGTCAACCAACGGTTGGCCCCCACCAAGGCGGTGCCGGTTGACACGAGAGCGTGCCAACCAAGGTTGGCACCCACCAGCGCCAGGCAACAGGAATCGGTAGTGCCGGCCGCTGGCCGGCAGATCAGAAGCGCGTCAACCAAGGTTGACACCCACCAAGGCGTTTCCGCCCAGAGATCAGTTACCGATGACGTCGGTGCCCTTCGGCGGGGTAAAGCTGAAGGTGCCGGCGGCGAAGCCCGGGTTGCGCTTCCAGCCACTGAAGCTGATCACGGTACGCTGGCCAACGGCATCAGTGATTTCCATCTTGGCCAGGCCCTGGGCGTTGAAGCCCAGCGCGGCGTACTGGAAGCTGGCTTCGGTCTCGCGCTTCGGCGACAGCGACAGCCACTGCAGGCCGTCGCGCTGCGCGGCCTCTTCGCTGACGTCGTACTGCTGCTCCAGCAGCGCCGGGTTGATCAGCGCGGTCAGCGGGCTGTTCTGCTCTTCCTTGCCCTGCTCGCGAACAGTGGCCTGCTCCAGGTCCGGCTCGTAAATCCAGACCTTCCTGCCGTCGGCCACGATCAGCTGTTCGTGCGGGCGCATGTATTCCCAGCGGAACAGGCGCGGCGCCGACAGCGCCACGCGGCCGCTGGTCGATTCCTTCACCTTGCCGCGGCTGTCGAACACCTGCTGGCTGAACTGGCCATCCAGGCCCTTCAGGCCACTGGTGAAGGTCTTCAGGTCATCGCGGGCGCCAGCCCAGGCGCTGCCGGCGGCGGCGCAGGCCACGGCCAGGGTGGTGGTGGCAAGGAAACGGCGGAAGCGGAAGTTCATGCGGGAATCCTGTGGGCGCGGGCGCCAGGAAAGGTGGTTGCCAGTGTGCCCGGACAAAGATGAATGGGCGATCAGGGCGACATTATGCCGCCCCGAACGTCCATCGGCGATTCAGCCACCCGAGCCGGGCAGCTTGCCGTACAGCACCTGGCCACGGAAGCCACGACGCACTTCGCGGTACAGCGCGCGGAACGCCGGATAGTCCTGCGGCTGGCACAGCGCCTCTGGTCCACGCACCGCGTTCTGCTGCAGGCGGTGATGCACGATCACGTCCTGGCCCTCGCGGCTCCAGTCCACGCGATACTCGCCGGCGGCGTTGGTGAAACGCTGGCTGGCCGGGATGGCGATGATCGGCGCATTGGCCGGGAACTGCAGGCGATAGGTTTCCTCGCGCAGGCTGGCATTGCAGTAGAACGGCGTCTCGTTGGCCGGCGCCGAGGCGGTGGCGTACAGGCCGCGCACTGATTCACCACCCGGCGGGTCCGGCACGGCCATGCCTCCGGCCACGCTGAAGTCGGCGTAGTCCTCGGCCTGGAACGCCATGCGGTAGCCAAACGGCCGGGTCAGGTCGACCGGCACGCCCTGGATCTGCAGCTGCCCTCGCCCATCGAAACCGGACGCAGCCATGATCTGCTCTTCAGCGCGCGCACGGTTCTGCGCGTTGAGCTGGGAGAACTGGGCGCGCATGCCGATCTCGGCGTTCTCGCCCAGCTTCGGAATCGTCTCGCCGCGCAGGTTGCCGTTGGCGTCGAAGGTGAAACGCACCTCCATCGAGGTGGCATTGCGCTCCGGCGTATTGGCCGGGGTGCGCGCCAGTGAGGCGTCGCGGGTACGCATCACCGGTGCACCGAGGTCGCCTTCCGGCAGCTGGCCGAAGCGCGCCCACGCGGTGGTCGAATCCAGGTACAGATCGAACTCGGGGATGTAGGTGATGGCGTGGTTGAAGCGGCCCAGCACCGGAATCTTCGGCAGCGTCGGGCCACCACCGGCACCGATCAGCACCGGCGAGCTGGCGATGCCCTTGGCCGCCAGCAGCGCCTCCAGGATCGTCACATGGTCCTTGCAGTCACCATAGTGGTTGTCGAGGATGCTCTGCGCACTGTTCGGCTCCAGGCCACCATTGCCCAGGTACACCGCCACGTAGCGGATGTTCTGCGCCACCCAGCGGTACAACGCGTCGGCCTGCTCGCGGCGGTCGCTGATGCCAGCGGTGATCTCATCGGCCAGCGCCTGCAGCTCCGGCGTGACCTGTGCCGCCGGGCCGGCCTTGAGCTGGTAGGCACGGCCCATCTGCGACCAGTCACGATAGGTGCTGGCCATGATGTTCGGGCCGAACTCCCAGCCCGCCGCCGACCAGTTCTGTGCTGGCATGGCTTCGCGACGCTGGTAGCGCCAGCGCCACTGTGCCTGTCCGTTCTTCACCGTGGGGCGATCACTGCCCTGCACGCCGCGGCTGTCGACGAACATCGGCAGGTTGGCCGGCGCACTCAGGGTGACCTCGGCGTCCTCGTACTCGGTGAAGACGTTGAAGGTCTCCCACAGGCCGAAGTAGCCGGGGAAGTACGGCGTGGCCTGGGTGCGGCGCACCTGGTAGTACAGGCGCGTGCCCGGCGCCAGGTTCGGGAACACGATCACCCGCACCTTGCGGTCGGCATACATCGCCGCCGAGGCGCTGGAATAGCTCTCCTGGGTGTAGACGCGGTCGGCCGGCACGTCGCGGCGCTGGCCGTCGGCGGTGATGGTGTAGGCGCCGAGTACTTCCAGCGTCTCCATCTTCTCGCTGTAGCTCAGCCGAACCTGGCTGAACTGCTCGACCGAGGCCTTGGTCTTGAGCAGGACTTCGTAGGTTTCGGTCTGCACATTGCCCGCATCCGGCCGCACCTGGTAGTCGGCGCGGTAACGGACAATGCTGAAATTATTGCTGGCTTCGGTATCGCCGCTGGTGGAAGGCGGCGCCGTGGCGGGCGCGGAGGTGGCGGTGTCTGCCAGTGCCGGGCCGGCAGCCAGGAAGGCTGCCAGCGCCAGTGCCAGCGCGCTTGGTACGGGGTGAAGCATGCGTCGGTTCCTTGGACGTCGTGGGGGATACGTCGGGTCTTACTTCGGCGGCGGCGGTGCCAGCACCGTGCGGTCGCCGTTGTGCTCGGGCGGACTGACCACGCCGGCCGCTTCCATGGCCTCGATCAATCGCGCTGCACGGTTGTAGCCGATCTTCAGCCGGCGCTGCACGCCGGAAATCGAGGCACGGCGGGTTTCGGTGACCACCCGCAGCGCTTCGTCATACAACGGGTCGGACTCATCGCCGGCAGAGCTGTTCTCGGGCAGGCCGGTAGCGCCGACGACCACGCCGTCGCCCATCGTCTGCACTTCGTCCAGTACGCCGTCGACGTAGTCGGCCGGGCCCATCGCCTTGAGGTGTTCGACCACGCGATGCACTTCCTCGTCGGAGACGAAGGCGCCGTGTACGCGCTCGGGCATGGCGGTACCCGGCGGCAGGTACAGCATGTCGCCGTGGCCCAGCAGGGTTTCCGCGCCGGACTGGTCGAGGATGGTGCGCGAGTCGATCTTGGAACTGACCTGGAAGGCGATGCGGGTCGGGATGTTGGCCTTGATCAGGCCGGTGATCACGTCCACCGACGGGCGCTGCGTGGCCAGGATCAGGTGGATGCCGGCCGCACGCGCCTTCTGTGCCAGGCGCGCGATCAGCTCCTCCACCTTCTTGCCGACGATCATCATCATGTCGGCGAATTCGTCGATGAAGATGACGATGAACGGCAGCGTCTCCAGCGGACGCGGAGCCTCGCCCAGTTCCGGGTTCGGCTTGAACAGCGGGTCCATCAGCGGTTGGCCGGCGTCCTGGGCTTCCTTCACCTTCTTGTTGAAGCCGGCCAGGTTGCGCACGCCCACCGCGCTCATCAGCTTGTAGCGGCGCTCCATCTCGGCCACGCACCAGCGCAGGCCGTTGGCGGCCTCCTTCATGTCGGTGACCACCGGCGCCAGCAGGTGCGGGATGCCCTGGTAGACGCTCAGTTCGAGCATCTTCGGGTCGATCATCAGCATCCGCAGGTCTTTCGGCGAGGCCTTGAACAGCAGGCTCAGCACCATCGCGTTGACCGCCACCGACTTGCCCGAACCGGTGGTACCGGCCACCAGCAGGTGCGGCATGCGCGCCAGGTCGGCCACGGTCGAGCGGCCAGCGATGTCCTTGCCCAGCGCCAGGGTCAGCACGCTGGCCGACTTGTCGTATTCCTTCGAACGCAGCAGCTCGGAGAGGTAGATCATCTCGCGGGTGACGTTGGGAATTTCCAGGCCGATCACCGATTTGCCCGGAATGACGTCGACCACGCGCACCGACTTCACCGACAGGCCGCGCGCGATGTCCTTGTCCAGCGAACTGATCTGGCTGACCTTGATGCCCGGCGCCGGCTCGATCTCGAAACGGGTGATGACCGGGCCGGGGTTGGCACCGACCACCTGGGCATCGATGCGGAAGTCCTTCAGCTTGAACTCGATCTGCCGCGACAGCGCGTCCAGGGTTTCCTTGTCGTAGCCCACCGGTTGCGGCTTGGGGTCATCCAGCAGGGCCAGCGGCGGCAGGTCCGAGCCGTCGCCGTTGACGCCACGGAACATCGGGATCTGCGTGTCGCGCTTGGCCCGGTCACTCTTCTCGATCACCGGTTCCGGGCGCGGCTCGATCTTCACCGGCTCGCGCTTGGCGCGCACCTCGGCATCGGCCTTGCGTACCTCCTGGCGTTCCTCGCGCATCACCCGGGTCTGCTGCCACTCGGTGACTTCTTCCTTCTTGCGCGCCAGCAACGGCGCCAGCGACATCACGCCGCGGCCGATCTTCTCCATCACTGTGAACCAGGACAGCCCGGTGGCCAGGGTGATCGAGGCCAAGAGCAGCACCAGCACGAACAGGTTCGCGCCCAGCGCACCGAAGCCCACCGTGAGCGAATTGCCGACCAGCTTGCCGAGGATGCCGCCTGCACTGGAGACGTCGCCACTGAACAGGCGCACATGCAGGAAGCCGGTGCCGGCGATCAGGAAACCGACCAGGCCAACCAGGCGCAGCGCCGGGTCCAGGTCGTTCTCGCCCTTGCTCTCGCGCTTCAGGCCGAACATGGCGATCCACGCCAGCGCACCCAGCACCACCGGCAGCAGGAAGGCGATGTAGCCGAACAGCTGCAGCAGCACGTCGGCGATCCAGGCGCCGGCGCGACCGCCGAGGTTGTGCACCGGCGCGACCACGCTGCCGGTGTGCGACCAGCCCGGGTCGGTCGCTGAATAGGTGAACAGACTGGCCGCCAGATACAGCAGCGCCGGCGCGATGGCGATCAGGCCAAGGTCGCGCCAGAGGCGTTGGCGGCGTGGATTGTCGGTCGTCGCCGCCGCGGCCGTGCGACGTGACGCCTTGCTGTCGTCGGACTTGGAGCGTTCGGGGACCTGCTTCGCCACCTTAGACCATACCTTTGGAATGCGCTGTTAGTGATTGATAATAAATGAGACGGCGTCAGTTTTCAGTTATGCGACATCTGACAGGGCAATCGGAGGGCCGGAACTACTGCTGGATGACGGCGTTCTGTTCATCGGCTTGAATCGCCCTGCCCCAGCCGCCACTCTATGACCAGCCACGGATGCTGCGCAAACATCGCCAGCGCCTTGTCCCATCTACTTTTTCGCGAGTCTACATGAGCACCAGCCTGCCCTCCCGCCACCAGCGCCTCGTCATCCTCGGTTCCGGCCCGGCCGGTTGGACCGCCGCCGTCTACGCCGCCCGCGCCAACCTGAAGCCGGTCGTCATCACCGGCCTGCAGCAGGGCGGCCAGCTGATGACCACCACCGAGGTGGACAACTGGCCGGGCGACGCCCACGGCCTGATGGGCCCGGACCTGATGGCGCGCATGCAGGCCCATGCCGAGCGCTTCGAGACCGAGGTCATCTTCGACCACATCCACACCGCCGATGTGTCGCAGCGCCCGTTCAAGCTGATCGGCGACAGCCACGAGTACACCTGCGATGCCCTGATCATCGCCACCGGCGCCACCGCCAAGTACCTGGGCATCCCGACCGAGGACGAGTTCAAGGGCCGCGGCGTGTCTGCCTGCGCCACCTGTGACGGCTTCTTCTACCGCGACCAGGACGTGGTCGTGGTCGGCGGCGGCAACACCGCCGTGGAAGAGGCGCTGTACCTGTCCAACATCGCCCGCAAGGTCTACCTGGTCCACCGCCGCGACACCCTGAAGGCGGAAAAGATCATGCAGGACAAGCTGTTCAAGAAGGTCGCCGAAGGCAAGATCGAGACCGTCTGGCACCATCAGGTTGAAGAAGTGCTGGGCAATGATGCCGGCGTGACCGGCGTGCGCGTGAAGTCCACGCTGGACGGCAGCACCCGCGACATCGACGCCCACGGCTTCTTCGTGGCCATCGGCCACCACCCGAACACCACCCTGTTCGACGGCCAGCTGGCGATGAACAACGGCTACCTGGAAATCCGCTCGGGCCTCGGCGGCAATGCCACCCAGACCTCGGTGGAAGGCGTGTTCGCCGCCGGCGACGTGGCCGACCAGCACTACCGCCAGGCGATCACCTCGGCCGGCTTCGGCTGCATGGCCGCACTGGACGCCGAGCGCTACCTGGACGCACAGGGCAAGGCCAGCTGAGGGGCGAACCCGCTTCTGTAGCGTCGAGCCAGGCTCGACTCAGGCAAAAGGCCGACGCCAGTGCGTCGGCCTTTCTGTTTCATCTGCCCTATCCTTCCCTCATGCCTTCCCCCCGCTTCCTCGACTCCCTGCAGTCCGTTTCCGCCACCGACTGGGATGCCCTGCACGAAGGCCGCAACCCCTTCATCAGTCATGCATTCCTTTCCGGGCTTGAACAGCACGGTTGCCTGCGCGAGGACTGGGGCTGGCAGCCCCGGCACTTCACCCTATGGGAAGGCGAGCATCTGGTCGGCGCCATTCCGGGCTACCTGAAGACCAACTCGCACGGCGAGTTCGTGTTCGACCATGCCTGGGCCAACGCGTATGCCCGTCATGGCCGCGACTACTATCCGAAGTGGCTGGGCGCGGTGCCGTACTCGCCGGTCACTGGCCCGCGGTTGCTGGCCCGTCACGATTCAGAGCGCGCCGCATTGCTGTCGGCATTGCGCGACGCACTGCCGCCACTGGGGGTGTCGTCGGCCCACATCAACTTCCATACCGCCGGCGACGAGGCGCTGTTCGGCGATGACTGGCTGCTGCGCGAAGACGTGCAGTTCCAGTGGCAGAACCCGGGCGACTGGGCCACGTTCGAGCAGTTCCTCGGCGCGATGGACCACAAGCACCGCAAGAACATCCGCCAGGAACGCGCCAAGGTCATTCGCCAGGGCATCACCTTCCGCGTGGTGCACGGCGACGAAGCCAGCCGCGCCAACCTGCAGGCGATGTACCGCTTCTACCTGCAGACCTTCCTCGAGTACGGCAATGCCCCGGCGCTGACCGAGACCTTCCTGCGCCATCTGGCGATGACCCTGGGGCGCGGGCTGGTGCTGTTCCTGGCCGAACAGGACGGCGAGCCGATTGCCGGCGCCCTCTGCCTGCGCGGCGGCGATACGCTGTACGGCCGCTACTGGGGCGGCGCCACCCTGCCCGGCCTGCACTTCGAAGCCTGCTACTACCAGGGCATCGAATACTGCCTGCGCGAAGGGCTGACCCGCTTCGAGCCGGGCGCACAGGGCGAGCATAAGCTGGCACGCGGCTTCCTCCCGACGCTGGTGCGCAGCCGGCACTGGGTGGCCGATCGGGATTTCGCAGACGCACTGCAGGACTGGTGCCGACAGGAGCGACAGGGTGTGCGGCGCTACCAGCAGGAGCTGCAGGGGCATGGGCCGTTCCGCGTAGAACCGTAGAGGCGCGCTTGCTCGATTGGCGCGGTGCCGAAAAGCGTGCCAACCAAGGTTGGCACCTGCCAAGGCAATAGCGAGGGCGCTGTGCTCAGGTGCACTGCCAGAAGTGCCCGCTCACCCGGCACTTTGCACACCAGAACGTATAGAGCATGCCGCCGCTGCCCCACAGCAGCGTGCCCTCACCCGTGGTCGGCAGTGTCGAATCCAGCTGCATCACGAACGGCATCTCTTCGCCGCAATCGATGCACGCCGGGTACCAGGCACTCTGCACCCAGCTCGGCGCGCCGCCCACGCGCGACAGGTTCTGCCGATGATTGGACTGGCCCCAGTCCTGTTGCTGCCAGCGCGCGCTTTCGAGCACCACCAGGCCCACCTCGGCCTGCATCAGGTCGCCACTGTCGGTGGGTGTGTTCGGCACCTCACGGTGCTGGCTGGGGTGGCAGCTGGGCAGGCCGGCCGCATCATGGCGATAGAAACGCACGGGCGGGTCTTCCCAGCCGCAGCAGTCCAGACACAGCCCCAGCGTGATCTCGCCCGACGCGCCCGGCTGCAGCGCGGCAGCATCGGTCCGCAGCAGGCGCTGCAGCGGCGCATGGCAGCTGCTACACAGCGCTTCCAGCGGCCCTCCCATCTGCCCAGCATGGTGTACCTGCCCACCATTCCAGGTCGGGTGCAGGCGCCAGGTGCGCTTGCGCCAGCTCGGTTCGTCCGCCTGCTGCGCGCGATGCTGTTCGCGGCCGAAGCGGAAGTGCAATGGCCGCTCGCCATGTAGGCGACGCGGCTGCGGACCTTCGGCGACGCCGGCCCAGTGCGCCCAGACCTCGGCATCCAAGCGCCCCCAGTCGACCAGGTAGCCGCGAGCAATGGCGTAGGTTTCGGGCTGGGCGGCGAGCAGCAACGCCCTGGCCCGCGCCATTTCGCGATCGTCATCGGCTTCGGCCAGGATCTGCGCCCAATGCGCGGCCGTCGCGCTGGGCAGGCCCTGCCAGACCTGCGTGGCCAACTGCACCTCATCCTCACTGGCGACCGCCAGCAATGCCTCCCAATCGTCCTGCAGCACCTGCGGCGCCTGATAGCTGGCGAACTCCATCACGCTCGTCAACACGTCACCGCGCTCGCCCGCGCGATAGCGGCGCCACGCGTCCGCCGCGACCGCGGGCACCGCGTCATCCGGCAGCAGGTCCAGTGCCATGTCGAGGAAGGCCGAGCCCGGCGAAGGCCGCGCCAGCGCCTGCAGCATCAACTCTCCCAGTTGACGCGGCTGTTCAGTGGCCAGCGACAGCAGCATGCCTTGGCTGTCGTTGCGCGTGCGCGGGGCGTCATGCAGGTCGAGGATGGCGCTGATCGAGTCACTCATTCGGAGGCTCCTTGCCGGTGAACAGTGATGGTGCCAGACATCACGAATCACCACGACGAATACAATGGCCCCATGACCCGCCAGCTGCCCTGGCGCCTGGCCGATGCGCCGGACGCCCCCTTCCCTCCGGCCGAGACCGCACTGCGCCAGCCCGATGGCCTGCTGGCGGTGGGCGGCGACCTGCATCCGGTGCGTCTGCTCAATGCCTACGCCGGCGGTATCTTTCCGTGGTTCAGCGAGGGTGAGCCAATCCTGTGGTGGTCGCCGGACCCGCGCATGGTGTTCCGCACCGATGGCGTGCACCTGTCCAGCCGCTTCCGCCGCCAGTTGCGCAGCAGCACGTGGGAGGTCACCGCCGACACCGCCTTCAGTCGTGTGATGCGCGCCTGCGCCGCGGCACCTCGGCCCGGCCAGGACGGTACGTGGATCAGCCCGGCGATGGTCGAGGCTTACAGCCAGCTGCACGACCTTGGCTTCGCCCATTCCTTCGAAGTCTGGGACCGGCAGACGCTGGTCGGCGGCATCTACGGCGTCGCGATCGGCGCCATGTTCTTCGGCGAGAGCATGTTCAGTGGCGCCAGTGGCGGCTCCAAGATCGCCCTGGCCGCGTTGGCAGCCACCCTGCGTGGCTGGGGCTGGGAACTGATCGATGCCCAGGTGGAGAATCCGCACCTGCTGCGGATGGGCGCCGAGCACCTGCCGCGCGCGGACTTCCTGGAGCACGTCCGTCAGGCCGTACACCGTGACGGCCGTGAAGGCCCCTGGACCCAGGCGGTAGGACGCTTGCCAGCACAGCGTTTGGCCGGGGGTTAACACAAACTTTGCAAGCCGGGCCCATCACGCGTAAAATACCGCGCCTTAGGCCCAGCGTGGCCGTTTTCTGAACCGCACAGGACTACATGTCGAAAGACGATTCCATCGAGTTCGAGGGCACCGTCAGCGAGACGCTGCCGAACACCACTTTCCGCGTTCGTCTGGAAAATGGGCACGAAATCATCGCCCACATCTCCGGCCGCATGCGCAAGAACTACATCCGCATCCTCACCGGTGACCGGGTCAAAGTTGAAATGACCCCGTACGACCTGACCAAGGGTCGTATCACCTACCGCATGAAGTAAGCGGTCGGCGCATTGCGCCACTCCGACAGGGCCGGCCTCGCTGCTGGCCCTTTGTCGTGCGCGGAAGAAAGCGACCGGCACCGGGACCGCTCGATTTTCGTCCCTGTCCGAAATACCGCATCGCGCCGCGACTCTAGACTCAATGCGTTCTTCACAGAAGGCGTTGCGCGCATGACCTACCTGATCGTCCTGGACCCCCAGTCCGTCACCAGCCGCTGCTACGCCAGCAAGGGCCCGGACGGCACCTGGTTCGGCCAGCCCTGCCTGGTCTGCACCAGCATGGACGCCTCGCACCCGCTGTACCTGGCCGTGCAGCGCGAGATTCCGCATATGGGCAGCACCCTCAAGCAGCGCCTGCACATTCCGCACGAGGCGGTCGCCTTTGTCATCGAAGACGGCGGCGACCAGGGGCGCCAGCAGGGATTCCGTTCGATCGCGGCCTGAGGCGCCAAAGGTCATCGTGACCGATCTCACCGTGGCGTCGGTCAGCCCTGCTTGCGGCAGATTCGCATTTGCAGCGGCGGCGGCATCTTGGGATCCGATCCAGTCCGGATCGCTGCCCCCTGCCCCGCCATGAACCTGTCTTCCCTGCTCATCCCCCTGGCTTTGTCTGCCGTCACCCTGCTGGCGTCGTCCGCCCATGCCGCCGACACCGCGCCGGCACAGTGCGTATCACTGACCGGCGAACAGCAGATCGTTCGCGCCGGCGCCGACAAGAACATCCTGCTTCGCTCCGGCGAAGACCACTATGTTGTGCATTTCCGCAACAGCTGCCCTTCTGCCGTACTGGCCACCCGCCTCGGCTTCAAGACCGACGGCAAAGAAGCTGACGAGCTGTGCAGCGAGGGCCGAAGCGCACTGGACACAGGTCGCGGCAGCTGCGAGGTTGCACGCATCGAGCCGATCGATGCCGAGCGATTCAAGCGTGAGGCGCGCCGCCGCAGCCGCTGACCCCAGACAGGACAAGGGCGGCCGAAGCCGCCCTTGTCGCGATATACGTCAACGCGTCGCGGCAACCAGCGACAACACTCTCGGTTGCGCGCGCTGCCGTGCCAACCAGAGATCGTAGCTGGATTGCAGCCCCATCCAGAAAACCGCAGTACTCACCCCCGCCATCTCAAGGCGGATGGCCAGGTCAGGACTGATGCCCGCCTTGCCGTTCAGAACCCGCGAAAGGGCTACCCGCGACATTGCCAGGCGCTCGGCCGCTTCGGTCACAGACAGATCCATTGGATCAAAGACCATTGCCTTGATCGCCTGCCCGGGATGCGGATGGTGATGAATCATGCGCGGCCTCAGTGATAGTCCAGGTAATCCAGCAGCTCCACGTCGCTGCCGGCGAAACGGAAGGTAATCCGCCAGTTTCCATTGACCCATACAGACCAATGCCCTTTCAGGCCGCCCCGGAGCTTATGCAGACGCAATCCAGGCATGGCCAGATCCTCAGGACCCGAAGCAACATCCAGGATCGACAGGATCAACAACACCTTGCTGGCGTGACTGTGGCGGATTCCACTGCTACTGCCGGAACGGTAGAGCCGCTCGAGGCCCCTGTGGCGAAAACCGATGATCATCACTGTATCCTGTATCGTTTCGCGATACAAACAGGGCAACACCCTATCGCGACCAGAAGACAGCATTGGCACCTCCGTTCCGTTCAAGCAAGGCCGCGGACGACAGTCCCACTGGAAACAACAAGGGCGGCCGAAGCCGCCCTTGTCATTTCCAGGCTTTCACGCCAAGCCTATGGCATCAGCTCATTCCACCGTGACCGGCAGCAGCCGCTCCGGCTCGGCCTGGGTCTCGACCACCAGCTCGTCGTCGCGAACATCGATACTGACCTTGCCACCGTTGACCAGCTTGCCGAACAACAGCTCGTCGGCCAGCGGACGCTTGATCTTGTCCTGGATCACGCGGGCCATCGGGCGGGCGCCCATCAACGGGTCGAAACCATGGTGGGCCAGCCAGTCGCGCGCGGTCGGGGTGGCCGACAGGCTGACGTGCTTGTCCTGCAGCAGCATCTCCAGCTCGATCAGGAACTTGTCGACCACGCGCAGGATGTGCTCGAAGCCCAGCGCCTGGAACTGCACCACCGCGTCGAGGCGGTTGCGGAATTCCGGGGTGAAGCTGCGGCGGATGGTCTCCATCGCGTCGGTGGCATGGTCCTGCTTGGTGAAGCCGATCGAACGCCGCGAGGCCTGCGCCGCACCGGCATTGGTGGTCATCACCAGCACGACGTTCTTGAAGTTGGCTTCACGACCGTTGGTATCGGTCAGCACACCGCGGTCCATCACCTGCAACAGGATGTTGAAGATGTCCGGATGCGCCTTTTCGATCTCATCCAGCAGCAGCACGCAGTGCGGCGTCTTGACGATCTTCTCGGTCAACAGGCCGCCCTGGTCAAAGCCGACGTAGCCCGGAGGCGCACCGATCAGGCGGCTGATCGAATGCGGCTCCATGTACTCGGACATGTCGAAGCGGACCAGTTCGATGCCCAGCTGCAGCGCCAGCTGCTTGGTCACCTCGGTCTTGCCGACACCGGTCGGACCGGCGAACAGGAAGTTGCCGATCGGCTTTTCCGGGTTGCCCAGGCCCGAACGGGCCAGCTTGATCGCCGAGGACAGCGTCTCGATGGCCGGGTCCTGGCCGAAGATCACCATCTTCAGGTTGCGCTCCAGGTGCTGCAGCACATCCTTGTCGGTGGCGCTGACCTGCTTGGTCGGGATACGCGCCATCTTGGCGACGATCGCCTCCACTTCCTCGACGTCGATCAGTTCCTTGCGCTGGCCTTCCGGCAGCAGGCGCTGGCGGGCGCCCGCCTCGTCGATCACGTCGATGGCCTTGTCCGGCAGCAGGCGGTCGCCGATGTGCTTCACCGACAGGTCCACCGCAGCCTGCAGCGCCTCGTCGGAATAGGTCACACCGTGGTGCAGCTCGTACTTGGACTTCAGGCCCTGCAGGATCTCGTAGGTCTCGCCGACGGTCGGCTCGACGATGTCGATCTTCTGGAAGCGGCGGGCCAGCGCCCGGTCCTTCTCGAAGATGCCACGGTACTCCTGGAAGGTGGTCGAGCCGATGCAGCGCAGCTCTCCGGACGCCAGCGCCGGCTTGATCAGGTTGGAGGCATCCATGGTGCCGCCCGACGCCGAGCCAGCACCGATGATGGTGTGGATCTCATCGATGAACAGCACCGCATTGGGCACCTTCTTCAGCGCGGTCAGCACGCTCTTCAGGCGCTTCTCGAAGTCGCCGCGGTACTTGGTGCCGGCCACCAGCGCGCCCAGGTCGAGCGAATAGATCACCGCATCGGCCAGAACGTCGGGCACCGAGCCCTCGACGATGCGGCGGGCCAGGCCCTCGGCGATGGCGGTCTTGCCTACGCCCGCCTCACCTACGTACAGCGGGTTGTTCTTGCGGCGGCGGCACAGGACCTGGATGGTGCGCTCGATCTCGTCGGCACGGCCGACCAGCGGGTCGATGCGACCGGCCCGGGCCTGTTCGTTGAGGTTGCTGGCGAACTCGGTCAGGGCATCACCCTTCGGCTCGCCCTCCCCGCCTTCGATGCGGCCTTCGCCCTCGGAGGAGGACGACGGCTGCTCGCCTTCCTCGCCCAGCTTGGCGATGCCGTGGGACAGGTAATTGACCACATCCAGCCGGGTGACATCCTGCTGGTTGAGGTAGTAGACGGCGTGCGAGTCCTTCTCGCCGAAGATGGCGACCAGCACATTGGCGCCGGTGACCTCCTTCTTGCCCGAGGACTGCACGTGGTAAACGGCCCGCTGCAACACGCGCTGGAAGCCCAGGGTCGGCTGGGTATCGCGGCCGTCATCTTCGGCCAGGCGGGACACGGAGGCCTCGATGGCCTGCTCCAGCTCCTGGCGCAGGCGTTCGGCGTCGGCGCCACAGGCCTTCAGTACGGCCTGGGCGGACGGGTTGTCGAGCAGTGCCAACAGCAGGTGTTCGACCGTCATGAACTCATGCCGGGCCTCACGGGCGCGCTTGTAGCACTGGCCGATGGTGTGTTCGAGGTCTTTGCTGAACATGGATTACTCCGGCGGCAGATGGGGACAATATGCGGCCTGACTACGCGATTTCCATCACCCTAGCGGATTGCTGCGTTCAGATGGCGTTATCAGTGCGAATCGCTTGATCTTCATTCACTCCAGGACAGCCCACCCAGCATGAGCGAACCCTACCTGAGCCGCTGGCGATTGCGGCGTGATGGCGCAGCCATCGAAACGCCCCATGCCCGGCTCTGGCCGGTGCTGACCGCCGCCGGTAAGCCGGCCATGCTGAAGATCAGCAGCGAAACCGAAGAGCAGAACAGCCATCGCCTGCTGCGTTGGTGGGACGGTGACGGCGCCGCCCGCCTGCTGGCCCACGAGGGGCCGGCGATCCTGATCGAACGTGCCGGCGGCGACTCGCTGCGGCAACGTTCGATCAAGGGCGACGATGACACCTGCACCACGGTCCTGTGCCAGGTCCTGCAACGGCTGCACCGGCCACGGGGCGCACCGCCAGCGGAACTGGTCTGCCTGCGAACATGGTTCGCCGACCTGCTGCAGCCAAGGGCTGCGCTGCCGCCACTGCTGGAACAGTGCAGATCACTGGCGGAGGGACTGCTGCAGCAGGAACAGGAGATCCGACCGCTGCACGGCGACCTGCACCACGACAACGTGCTGGATTTCGGCGCGCGCGGCTGGTTGGCGATCGACCCGAAGCGGCTGCTGGGCGACCGCGCGTTCGATTACACGACGATGTTCAGCAATCCGGACCTGTGCGGCCCCGGCATCCATGTGGCCACCCGACCCGAGCGGTTTGCCACCCGGCTGGAACAGGTCGGCGCGCTGGCGGGCCTGGAACGCACGCGCCTGCTGCGTTGGATCGCAGCCAGCGCGGGGCTGTCAGCGGCGTGGTTCCGGGATGATGGCGACCCCGCCGAAGTCGACGAGGCGGTGGCGAGAATGGCGCTGGAGGCGTTGGCGGAGGGCTGATCCCGCGCTCTGGTAGATGCCCACCTTGGTGGGCACGCCCCATCCATTATCGATACAGGCCCCTGCCTTGGTAGATGCCCACCTTGGTGGGCACGCCGGGTCCGGAGTCGATGTGCCCGGACGAAAACCGGCAGCCGGTCAGGCCTTTTCCATCGTGCACAGCAGCGGGTGCTGGTTCATCCGCGAGTACTCGTTGACCTGGGCGACCTTGGTCTCGGCCACTTCGCGGGTGAACACCCCGCACACGCCGCGGCCACGGGTATGGACGTGCAGCATCACCTGCGTGGCCTTGTCCAGGTCCATGCTGAAGAACTGCTGCAGCACGTCCACCACGAAATCCATCGGGGTGTAGTCGTCGTTGAGCAGCATCACCTGGTAGAACGGCGGCGGCGCCACTTCCGGGCGCGCGGGCTCCACGGCAACGCCGTGCTCGTGATGGGAATCGGGGGAAGACTCATGGGGCATCTGCCCATTATAGAGGCACGGGCCAGCCTGCGTCGGCCTGCCGCAGATTGGACGGCACGCACGCCCACCGTCACAATTGCACCCTCTCTCAACACTGTTTCACAGGATCTTCATGAAAAGGACCCTTCTTCCCGCCCTGCTGATCGCCCTGGCCGCCGCCGGCTCCGCCGCCGCCGAGACCCAGGCCGACAAGGCCGTGGCCCGCCACCTGGACAAGCTGGGCTATACCTACGAGGTCGACGAGGACGGCGACTACCGCATGGTGTTCGACGTCGAGGGTGATCGCACCCAGATGGTCTACGTGCGCTCGTCGGTGGAAGATTTCGGCACCCACAACATCCGCGAGATCTGGTCGCCGGCCTACAACGCCAAGACCAAGCAGTTCCCGGTGGCCGTAGCCAACCGCCTGCTGGAAGATTCGCAGGACGCCAAGATGGGCGGCTGGGTGAAGCAGGACACCACCGCCATGTTCGTGGTCAAGATCGACGCCGATGCCACGGCCGACCAGCTCAGCGACGCCATCGATGCGGCCATCCGCACCGCCGACGCCATGGAGCTGGAACTGACCAAGAAGGACGAGTTCTGAGTTGAACACCACGCCGGACCCGCGCTGGGCACCGCACGCCACTGTCGCCACCGTGGTGGTCGACGGCGGCCGGGTGCTGCTGGTCGAGGAGACCATCGACGGCCGCCAGGTGTTGAACCAGCCGGCCGGCCACCTCGAGCCGGGCGAAAGCCTGGCCGAGGCAGCCCTGCGCGAGACCCGCGAGGAAACCGGCTGGACGGTGCAGCTGACCCACTTCATAGGCTGCTACCAGTGGACGGCCGGCGACGGCACCACCTTCCTGCGCTTCTGCTATGCGGCGCGTCCGGTCTCGCACGACCCGGCGCAGCCGCTGGACACCGGCATCGATCGCGCGCTGTGGCTGACCCCGGCCGAGCTGCAGGCCGCCACGGTGCGCCTGCGCAGCCCGCTGGTCTGGCAGGTGGTGGCTGATTTCCTGGGTGGCCAGCGCCATCCGCTTTCGCTGGTCCGGGAGGTCGCATGAGCACTCCGCGCGTGATGGTGGGCGTCTCTGGTGGCGTCGACTCTTCGGTCGCCGCCTGGCGCCTGGTGCAGCAGGGCGAGGCCGTAGCCGGTCTGTTCATGCAGAACTGGGCCGACGACGGCAGCGGCGACTGCCGCGCCGAGGACGACCGCCGCGATGCCGTGGCGGTGTGCGGCCTGCTCGGCATTCCCTTCCACTTCCGCGATTTTTCCAGCGAGTACTGGCAGGGCGTGTTCGAACACTTCCTGGCCGAGTACGCCGCCGGCCGCACGCCGAACCCGGACGTGCTGTGCAACCGCGAAGTGAAGTTCAAGCATTTCCTGGACGCCGCCCGCGAGCTGGGCGCCGAGCGCATCGCCACCGGCCACTACGCGCGAGTGGCCCAGCGCGGCCACCAGTGGCTGCTGCTGCGCGGCGCAGACCGCTCCAAGGACCAGAGCTACTTCCTGCACCAGCTGGGCCAGGCGCAGCTGGCGGCCACCCTGTTCCCGATCGGCGACCTGGAAAAGACCGACCTGCGCCGAATCGCGCGTGACGTCAGCCTGCCGACCCACGCCAAGAAGGACTCCACCGGCATCTGCTTCATCGGTGAGCGCGACTTCCGCGAATTCCTCGGCCGCTACCTGCCGGCCAAGCCCGGGCAGATCCTGGACCCGGCCGACGGCAGTGTGATCGCCGAGCACCCAGGCGTCTTCTATTTCACCCTGGGCCAGCGCGAGGGCCTGAACATCGGCGGCGTGCGTGGCCGCCCGGCCGCGCCGTGGTACGTGGTCGGCAAGGATGTGGCCAGCAACGTGCTGTACGTGGACCAGGACCGCGACAGCAAGTGGATGCTGTCCGACCGCCTGCGCTCGGAAACCGCGCACTGGATTGCCGGCGCGCCGCCGGCACGGCGCTTCGAATGCACCGCCCAGACCCGCTACCGCCAGCCCGACGAGCCGTGTACGGTCGAGGTGCTGGACGATGGCAGCGTGCTGGTCACCTTTGCGCGCCCGCAGCGCGCCGTTACCCCTGGTCAATCGCTGGTGCTGTATGACGGTGATGTGTGCCTGGGCGGCGCGGTGATCGCCGCCACCGATGCGCCGCTGGAACAGCGCCTGCGCACCACCCCTTCCCCTTTTGAGGTAATCGCTGCATGAGTTTCACTGTCGACGACCGCGTCCTGGCCTTGGCCGGCATTGCCCAGGCCCTGCAGCAGGTACGCCGCATCGCCGATACCGGCCATTCCGACGCCGCTGCCGTGCGCACCGCCGTGGACAGTGTGTTCCGCGTCGACGCGTCTTCGCCGCAGGAGGTGTTCGGTGACCGCCATGCATTGAAGGCTGGGCTGCGCCTGCTGCACAACTACTTCCGCAGCCAGGGCCAGGACCCGATCCTGCCCAAGCTGGCCCTGTCAGTGCTGCAGCTGGAGCGCCGCTTCGTGCAGGACGGCGCCACCGTGAACAAGGTCGCCTCGGGCATCGAACGCGCCCAGCGCCAGGCCGTCGAGCTGGGCGACAGTGGCCACCCGGACGTGCTGGCCAACCTGGGTGGCCTGTACGCCGACACCATCAGCCACCTGAAGCCGCGGGTGATGGTGCAGGGCAACCCGCATTACCTGGGCCAGGCCGGTGTGGTCGCCGAGATCCGCGCCCTGCTGCTGGCCGCGGTGCGCTCGGCGGTGCTGTGGCGGCAGCTGGGCGGCAGCTACTGGGACTTCCTGTTCAGCCGCAAGGCGATGATCGAGGCCGTGGACCGCCAGCTGGCCTGAGCCCCATGGGGTCGGATCCCTTTCCGGCAAGGAAAGGGCTCTGACCCCGAAGCCGCCGAGGCGTCGGAAAACCGGCGCATTCAGAATGCACTTCGAGGCATTTCGACGTTAAAGAGAAAGGGGGTACGGCCGATACATCCTCCGTGCACCTCCCGAGAACGTCCATGTACTCACGCATTTTCATCCGTCTGGCCGCCCCCCTGGCTCTGACCCTGCTGCTCCCCTTCGCCATCGGTTTCGAATGGCCGGCCGCCCTGCGCTGGGCGATCCTGACCACGATGACGCTGAGCTGGCTCGGCTTTGCGTGGTGGACCACCCGCGCCCAGGCGCACCGTTCCCCGGAACACGCCCGTGTCCTGCGTGAGCAGGACCAGCTGCTGACCGAACTGCGCAACTTCGTCGGCAACGAGATCGACGGTTCGCGTGGCGAAGTGGAACGCGCCCGTGACCTGATCCGCCAGGCGGTGTCCAGCCTGGGCGGCAGCTTCGACGCCATGAACCGCAAGTCGCGCCAGCAGAGCCAGGCCCTGTCGCGCATCGTCGATCGTGCCGGTGATGAAGGCAATGCCGGCCTCGACGTTGCCCGTTTCGCCCAGCACGCCAGCCATCGCATGGAGCAGCTGGTGGAAGCACTGGAACAGGTGAGCGGCCAGAGCAGCACCACCGTGCAGCACATCGACCAGATGGCGCAGCACCTGGATGGCATCTTCGCGCTGCTGGAAGACGTCAAGTCGATCGCCGACCAGACCAACCTGCTGGCGCTGAACGCCGCCATCGAAGCCGCGCGTGCCGGTGAAGCCGGTCGTGGCTTCGCGGTGGTCGCCGACGAAGTGCGCAACCTGTCCGAGCGCTCGACCACGTTCAACGAGCAGATCCGCAAGCTGGCGCACAGCTCCAAGGACGCCATCGCCAAGGTCCGCGAGACGGTCTCGCACATGGCCTCGCGTGACATGGACCGCTCCCGCGAAGCGCGCCAGGAAGCGGCGGCGATGCTCGACAACGTCGCGCAGATCAATGCGTCGCTGGGTGATGGCATGCGCGAAGTCTCCGACTGCGCCCGTTCGATCGATGGCAGCGTGGCCGAAGCCGTGCGCGCCCTGCAGTTCGAAGACATCGCCACCCAGGCGCTGGGCGGCGTGCACACCCACCTGGACCGCCTGACCGCGATCAACCGCGAGGCAGTGGCCCTGCAGGAACTGCTGCACCGCAATGGCGGCGTGTTCGACGAAGAGATCGCCACCGCCCTGCAGCGCACCGGCAGCCGCCTGCGGGAACTGCGCAGCGAATGGGAACGCCCGCCGCACAAGCCGGTTGCCCAGCAGAGCATGGGCGCCGGCACCGTCGAGCTGTTCTGATCCTGATGTCCGCTGCCGCCGCCGGCAGCCCGCAAGGCCCCGGTTCGTCCGGGGCCTTTGCCTGTGACCCGCCGTTGGATGCATCCTGTACACGTATCATGACCCTGATCCACGCCCTGCCCTTCCTCACCGACACCGAGCGCCCGCGCAACGCGAGCGTGCGTGAGCAGCTGCAACAGTTGGAAGAGGTGGCACGTGAGGAGATCCGCGAACTGCAGCAACTGGCGGATGCGCGGCCTGGCCCGTCACGGGCGGATGAGGCGCTGCTGGGACTGGCGTGGGACCTGGGGTTGGATGGGGAAGCCTTGAGGTAGACCCACGCCATGCGTGGATGGCCTTCACCACCACCCGCTCCAAACCCATGGCATGATCCGCCCATGCCACCTACGGCTGGACACGGAGTGTCGTCGCATGAGCACCACGTTCATGACCTGGCTGGGATTTGCTGTAATGGTGTTCATCGCGGTCACCTTCACCTGGCGCCCCGCCTACGCCACTTTGCGGCCGCCCCGGCATAGACCTGTCGCATTCCTGTTCGGCAGCCTGCTCTTCATGCTGATGGCCTTTCTATTTGCCTGGGCGCCGGCAACTGCCATCAACACCGGGCATGTTCATCTGAGCCATCACCGGTCCGGCACCATTGATGCATGGCGGGACATCGAGCCGATGACCTTCTGGCTGATCATCGTCGCGGAGTACGCGTTCGGGCTGTTGATCGCCAGCTATTCCATTGCAGGCATCGCATTGATGAAACGGTAGGTCCACGCCATGCGTGGATGCATGCGATCGCCCTTCCACCCTTTCGGACATGTTGCATGGTGTGGATCACAGGCCCGGGGCACACTCGTCGCTCTCCCTCCCTGGTGGCCGCATGGCATTCAATTCCGAAGAAGCGCGAGAAACCTTCGAACAGTTTCTGATCATCATGGACGATCAGATTGAATGGCTGATCGAACAAGCACAGCTCCGCGGCGTCGACCTTGACGGCAGCCTGGAGAGCCTTGATCGCCTGGAGACGCTGTACACGACGATGGCTGCAACGTTGTCGGAGGACGAACAGGATGGCCTGAGGATTGTGTTTGCACGATATCTGGGCGATGTAGTGTGGGAGCATCACGGCGGCAAATGGACCCTGCCACTGGATGATCCAAAAGACATCAATTTCAACATGCCGGTTATCGTGGGGCACTCGTCCTGCCCGTGGCTGGAATTCAATCCCATCCATACGATGCATTGCTACGCCCTACGGCCAAAGGCTGGAATGCTCCGAAGCATCGTCGCGCACAGTGTTGACCCGCAGATTCTGGATCTCAGCGATCTGGTGGAAGAGGATTGAACCCAAGGAGACTGCTCGATTCACTGGACGACCCCGCCAGGACCGCGGCTCGTTCCGGGCAACATCCACGCATGGCGTGGATCTACTGGCGTGGCGTAATCGCTATGGCATGATGCCCCGGTCCCGTTCATGGAAGACCGATGGCCATCGCCCTGATCGCATTGCTGCTGATCGAAGTCCTGCTGCTTGTGCTGTGGGCGCCGTTCTTCTTCCGCACCGGCATCGTCCTGTTCAATCAACGCATTGCCGCTACGCCGGCAGAGCTGGCGCAGCTTTCGCTGGCCGGGTTGGAGCATGATCTGCCGGCCGATACCTGGCTTCGCCTGGTATTCCGCGCGCTGCCGGAGGGCAGTATCGCCTTTCGCGAGAGCTTCGCGCCGAGCTTTGGCGGTCGCTACTTTCCGCTGATGCGCGGGCGGGTGATGATCGACGCGCAACGCAGGGAGGTGCGGGTGGTCGGGCGGTGCAGCTGGTTCGCGCTGGGCCTGACACTGATGCTGGTGCCCATCATCCTGGTCCGCCCGGCTGCGTCGCCAATGCTGGTGGCCCTGCTGCTGTTCTACATGGGCTATTTCATCCAGCGCCGACGCTATGCACATGTGGTCGAAGCAGTGCGCGCACGAATTCGCTCCGAATTTCCGCAGCGAACGGTTGCCGCATCGCAGTAGATCCACGCCATGCGTGGCTGTCGCCGATAAAGACGCGCAGATTCGGATTGTTTGCATGGACCTGGGCCGGACAGCCCCTCATCGTGCAGGTCCGATTTCAGTTCAGATCAGCCCACCGCCCATGGCCAGCGCCGCCCTCTGCCTTTCACTTGCCCTGCAACTCCCGGTTGCCCCAGACCCGCTTGCCCTGGATCCCGATTCCCTGATTGCGCTTCATCAAGCTCTACAGTCATTCGGCGATTTCCAGCAGCCGTACTCCGCGCCTATTGATGTGAACGATCCTGATGCAGGTGTGACCGACGCAACCGTCGAGGTCTCCGCCGGCTGCCTGCAGGGTGGCCCACAGGTCATCATCTTGGACGCTGATATCGACGAGGCGCCAGAGCGGTATCTGGTGCTGGACAAGGCTTGGCATGACCTTCCTGCGGGCACGTTGCTGCTTGTCTCCGGAAGCTCGGTGACCGTCATTCCAACCCACGAGGACAGCCCGGAACTTGCACGGGCGGAGACACTGCTCGCCTTCCTGGACTACCTGCCAATCAGCACGGATTGGAATGCGCTGGCCGTACCGAACACCGCGTTGCCAGTGACGGAGTTGGATTCTGACGAGTTTCTTCAGGGCTTCATTCCGAGCTCCAAGGTTGAAGAAGTTTCCGAAGCCACCCTGGCGGCATGGGAAGGCGCGCTACCCAACCTGCTGCTGGCTCTGTGGCGACGTGATGGCCTCGCACGCTATCGCGACGACAGGCTCGCCTTGGTCGCCCCCCACCTGTATGCGGAGATTGCTACCGCGTTCCTGCAAGGCAATCCCATGGAGGGTGCCGATACTTTCCATGTCTACGCGGTGACGGCTTTCGGCCAGATTCTGCTGTGTGGGGAGAACACCTCCGCGCAGATCAGCATCGATCCGCACAGCGGACACGTCTCAACAGAATCGGATCTACCAGACCCTGCCGATGCGGTGGAACGCAACTGGAAACTGGCATTCCTGCTGGAGGCCCTGGATGGGCCCTATCTTGACGTCACAGACGACGATGAGCAGCCCCTGCATGCCCATGCACGTGACCGACTTGGGCCATTGGCTCCGAATGAGATATACAGTTTCTCGCCCGCGGTTTCCGAAGGCGGTTGGAACGCTGCGCACCTGGTGAAGACGGATCGTCTCGCCGAGCTGGAAGCTCTTGCCGGGATAGCGACTGGGAAGCCGCCGACCCAATCGGATGCCGACAAAGGGTAGTTCCGCGATCCATGCATTTCGGAATGTTTGCATAGTCCTGGCAACGCGCCTCGTCAACACTTGACGTCTCTTGAACCGGACATTGAGTGAAACCCTATGGCGACGCCAACACCAAAGAGGACGAAGAAAGATACTGGAACCACCGGCGGGCTTCTCAATGGCTGGACGAAGAAACGTCGAACAATGCTCCGCTTCATTCGCGCAGGCGACGTATTCTGCTTCACTCGAAACGACGGGACCTACTTTTTCGGCCAGATCATCTCGAAGATTCTCTGCGGCCATTCCGCCCAGATCTTTGACATCCAACTCGACCAACCTACGCTCGATGCAGGGCAACTGGTGCGTGCCTCCCGCTTGATGCAGCCCGTTGTGCTGGACAGCTATTCGCTATTCGACAGAAAGAGTGATGTGGACAGCGACTGGCGGATTGTGGGGCGCCATGAGGTCATCGATGCCCATAATGCTGAACAGCACTTCTTCGTTTACGGTGCCACAGGAAGCTGGACCAAGGTCAATGCGGGAAACTCGATTGAGTGCCCGGCAAGCGAAATGGAGGCAAAGAGTCTCTCGCCGCTTACCCCGTTGAATAACTTCAAAGTATGGTTGGCCATCGATGCCATTCAGCGCACGGGGAGCTGAGTTCAAGATGCCTTGATAGATCTGTGTCGACCAAGGTCGACACCTACCAGAGCGGTGCGTCGGCGTGCGGCGATCCCGACGGGCATGGCCCGGCGCCAGCCTCAGCGCGCCAGCACGACCTCGCTGGCAGCGTCGGTGCGCCCGGGCGCGGCGTGCTGCTGGCGCAGCCACTGCGCCAGGTCGCGCGGGCTGAGCGGGCGCGAGTACAGGTAGCCCTGGATCTCGTCGCAGCCCTGGCGACGCAGCATGTCTTCTTCCTGGTGCGTTTCCACGCCCTCGGCCACCACTTTCATGCCCAGTGCGTGGCCTAGGTGCACGATGGCCTGGGTCACTTCGGCCGTGCCCGAATCATGCAGCATGCCCTGCACGAAACTGCGGTCGATCTTCAGGCGGCCCACCGGGAATCGGTTAAGGTAATTGAGGTTGGAGAAGCCGGTACCGAAGTCGTCCACCGCCAGCGGCACGCCGTGCCGTTCCAGCACGTCGAAGCAGTGGCGCAGGATGTCGGTGTCACGGATCAGCGCCGACTCGGTCAGTTCCAGCTCCAGCCGCTGCGGCGGCCAGCCATGGGCATGGCAGATCTCGATCACACGTTCGGCAAAACCGCGGTCGCGCAGCTGCACCGCCGATACATTGACCGCGATGCGGTCGAAACACAGGCCAGCCCGGTCCCAAGCGATCGCCTGGCGGCAGGCTTCATTCAGTACCCAGTCGCCGATGCGCACGATCTCGCCGCACTTCTCTGCAATCGGAATGAACTCGGCCGGGCTGCAGTAGCCGATGCCGGGCCGATGCCAGCGCAACAAGGCTTCGATCGCTGGCGGCTCGCCCTGGTGCGCATGCAGCAGCGGCTGGTAGGCCAGGCTGAACTCTTCGCGTTCGATCGCCCCGTGCAGGGCATGCTCCAACTCGAGCTTGCGCTGGATGCGGGCCAATGCGTCCTGGCTGTAGTACTGGTAGGTGTTGCGCCCCGCTTCCTTGGCCGCGTACATCGCGGCGTCGGCGGCACGCAGCAGTGAATCGAAATCGGTCTGCGCATCGCCCAGCATCGCGATGCCGACGCTGGCACCGACCTTCAACGTGGTCTCACCACGGCGCAGTGGCTCGGCCAGCGAGGCAATCAGCTTGCGGGCGACATGACCCGCATCTTCCGGCTCGGCCAGGTCGCGCAGCACCACGATGAACTCGTCGCCACTGAAGCGGCCGAACAGGTCGTTGTTGCGAAGGTTCTGGTGCAGGCGGGTGGCGGCAGCCTTCAGCAGCGCATCACCGGTGGCATGACCGAAGCTGTCGTTGATGGTCTTGAAGCCGTCCAGATCAATGAACAGCATCGCCAGCGAGGTGCCGCGGTCGCGCGCTTCCTCGATGGCTTCTGCCGTCTGCTCGCCGAGCAGCACGCGATTGGGCAAGCCGGTGAGCAGATCGTAGTGCGCCAGCAGCTCGATGCGCTCGTTGGCCTCGCGCTCGCGGGTGATGTCACGGAACAGGACCACGAACCGAGGTGGCAGGCCGTCACGGCGATCCAGCTCGATCAGTACCTGCACCCACACGCGTAGGCCGGACTGGCGGTAGAAGCACAGGTCCAGCTGTTCGGGCAGCCCGCCGCCGGCAATCCGGACCAACGCGGCGTCGAAGGCATTGCGCGAATCCTCGGTGTACAGCGCCAGTGCCTGGTCGAGGGTGATCGGCTCCTTGCGCAGGCCGTGGATGCGGTAGCACTCCTCGGTCCACTGCATGTGCCGGGTCTGCACTTCGATCTCGCAGCCGCCGATGCGGCCCAGCGCGGAAACACGGTTGAGCAGTTCTGTGCGCCAGCGGATCAGTGCATCGGTCTGGTGCTGCTCGGTGATGTTCTGCACCTGGCCGAGCAGGCGCTTGGGCTGGCCATCCATGTCCAGCAGCGGCTGCATCCATAGCCGCAGATGCTGCGACGGTTCGTTGCCGCGGGTCAGTTCCAGTTCGATGTTGGCGGCCCGGCCGTCGCGCCACAAGCGTCGCCATGCTGCGCGTAGCGCACCACGCGAGCGCGGATGCAGCTGCTTCAGCCAGCGCCGCTGGCCGGGTACGGCCCCCTGCTCCAACGCCAGCAGCGAACGCAGCTCCGGCGACCACCAGAAATGACCGCTGTTGGGGTCGAACGACCAGCTGCCCATGCTGGCGATGCGCTGGGCCTCGCTCAGGTGCAGCTGCTGTTCCTGAAGCAGCCCTTCCAGCTGCTTCTGTTGTTCGATATCGGTATGCGTGCCGACCATGCGCAGCGGCTGGCCATCGGCGGTGCGCGCGACCACGCGCCCGCGGTCCAGTACCCAACGCCACTGGCCATCGGCCTGGCGGAAACGGAACTGTGCGCTGTACTGCTCGCTCAAGCCACGCAGATGCTCATCCAGTGCAGCCCGCACCTGTGCGATGTCCTCGCTGTGCACGCGGGCCAGAATCTCGGTAGCGGTTTCATCGCCCAGTGCCGGGGTGCGCACCACACGGTCGCTGGGAATGTCCCAGTCCCAGAGGCTGTGGCCAGCACTGTCCAGCGCCAGCTCCCAGCGCCCACCGCCGCCGAGCGGCACCGGCTCGGGAATGCTCAGCGTGAAGGCCAGCAGGTTGCCGGCGCCATCATGCACCGCGCGCAGGTGGCCGTCGTAGTGGCCGTGCGGGCCACCCGGCAGCGTGCAGGCCACGATGCCGCCATCGGCGGCCATCAGGCGCAGATCTTCCAGCATCGGCGCATACGCAGCCACGGTCGCCGGCAGGCCATGCTCGCGCGCAGCCGGATTGGCCGCCAGCGGGCGGCCCGTGCGGTCGACGATGACCAGCGCCGACGCAAGCGGGTGCTGCAGCAGGCTGGCGATGATCCCTTGGTCCACGCGATCTTGCTCCGGATGACACGCCCGTCAGCGGGGCACGCAGTGGTTAACGGCGCCTGCGGCGGATAATTGAGTGGTCTGGGCGCACCTGCGCGGTAAGATGGCCGGCGCCCCTTTCTTCCGCCCTGTCCATGCCCGCAGAACCGACCGGCAACGCCCCAGTTCCCGACCCGCGGATGGCGCAGGCGCTGAGCCGCGACCGGCGCCGGGTGGTGCTGAGCTACCTGGCGATGGCGCTGGCCTGGATGATCTCCACCGACAGTGCAGTGCAGGCACTGGTGCCCGACCCGCAGCAGGCGGCCTTGTGGCAGGGCCTGAAGGGCTCGTTCTTCGCCCTTGCCAGCGCGGGCCTGCTGTATCTACTGCTGCGCCCGCTGGCCGAGCATGTGCTGCACACCCATGCACGCCAGCAGGCCTCCGAGCTGCGCCTGCGGCAGATGTTCGAAGGCAACCCCGGCCCGATCCTGGTCTACGACCTGGACACACTGGCAATCCTCGATGCCAATCCGGCGGCCTGTACGGCCTTTGGCTGGGACCGTGACGAACTGCTGGAGCAGACCATCGATTTGCTGTGGCCGCCAGGCCAGGACCTGGCGCTGCAGACCAAGCTGGAAGCGATCCGCGAGGCACCGGAGGAACTGTGCATCCTGCGTACCCAGCTGCAGCTGCGTGACGGCTCGCTGCGGCAGATGGAGCTGCGCTCCAACGCCATCAGCTATGACGGCCACAACGCCCGCCTGCTGATTGCCATCGACCGCACCGCCGAAGACCTGGCTCAGCTGCGACGCGACCAGGCGCTGGCGCGGGTGGAGGAAGCCCACGAGCTGGCACGCATCGGCGCCTGGGAGCTGGACCCCTCCACGGGACTTGGCCGCTATTCGAACCAGGTCTATCGCCTGCTCGGTCGCCGCCCGCCCGAGGCGCGGCGCTGGCATCGCTTCGACGAACTGCTGGTGCCGGCCGACCCGGCCACCGCCACCCAGACCGAACAGCTGCTGGCCGAGCTCTGCTCCGGCGAGCCGGTCCAGGTGGACGTGCTGTTGCCGTTGCTGTCGATGGATGGGCGCGCCTTGATGGTGCATCTGCGTGCGGCCAGCGGCATCGACGAGGCCGGCCGCAACCGCGTGCTGGGCACCCTGCAGGACGTGACCGAGCGCGAGCAGTCGCGACGCCTGCTGCGCGAGCGCGAGGAACAGTTCCGCGAGCTGGTACGGGTACTGCCCGACGGCGTGGTCATCCTCTCCGACGAACACGTGCTGTACGCCAACGCCTGGGCCGCCAGCCTGTTCGGCTATGGCAGCCACACCCTGCTGGGCGAACCCCTGTCAGCACTGGTGGACAGCGCCGATCTGGCCCGCGTGCGCAGCCAATTGCGTGCAGGCCAACCACACCTGGGGCCCGGTCACAGCAGCGTGGTGGCGATGCAGCGCGCGGATGGCCGCAGCTTCCATGCCGGCCTGGCGGTGGGCGAAGTGCGTTATGGCGGACGCGACTGCAAGCTGCTGATCGTGCGCGACCTGAGCGATTCCGAGCGCACCCGCAGTGCACTGGAAACCAGCAACCGTGAACTGCAGGCGATGGCCGGCCGCCTGTTCTCGCTGCAGGAGGATGAGCGCCGCGCGATCTCGCGCGACCTGCACGACGACATCGGCCAGGCGATCACCGCAATCAAGCTGTCCGCCCATGCTGCGCAGGACGAGCATGATCCACAGCGCCGCGCCGAGGATCTGGCGCAGATCGTCAGCCTGGCCGACACCACCGTGGCCAAGCTGCGCGACATCTCCACGCTGCTGCGCCCGCCGCAGCTGGATGCCCTGGGCCTGGAGGCCGCACTGAGCTGGCAGGCACGGGTGCTGTTCCGTTCCTCGCCGGTGGAACTGCTGGCCGAGATCGAGCGGCTGCCGCATCGTCCCGACAACAGCATCGAACAGGCCTGCTTCCGCATCGCGCAGGAGAGCCTGACCAATGCCCTGCGCCATGCCCGCGCCAGCCAGGTCCTGCTGCAGCTGCGCGATGTCGGCCAGCGCGGCCTGCACCTGCAGATCCGTGATGATGGCGAGGGTTTCGACCCGGACGGTCCGCGCGGGCTGGGCCTGATCGTGATGCGTGAGCGTGCGCAGAGCGTCGGTGGCCATGTGCGGATCGAATCCGCACACGGCGAAGGCACCCTGATCGACGTACACCTCCCCTACCAGGCGGCCAGCATGGCCGCCGTTGAGTCACCGGACTACTGAGCCTATGTGGAATCCCAACCAGCCCCCGGTCAGCATCGATGATGCGCCTGATCGCCTTGGCGCCGGCAACCCCGAGCTGCAGGCGATGGTCGCCGAGGCGGCCTCGGGCGGCACCGCACTGATGTTGATGCACGTGGACATCGACCACTTCGCCTCGGTCAACGAAAACATGAGCGCCGAGGTGGGTGACCAGGCCCTGGTGCTGGTGGCGCAGCGGTTGCAGTCCTACCTGCGTGGTCGCGGCAAGCTGTGGCGCCACGGCAGCGATGAGTTCCTGATCGCAGTGCCACGCACCGCCGACGTGCCATTGCCGGAGGACTTCGCAGAGGAGATCCGGCAGCAGATGGAGCTGCCGCTGTCGGTGCTGCCGTACACCTTGTTCATGACCGGCAAGCTGGGCGTCAGCCTGTGTCCGGACCATGCCAGCAGCACCTCGCGCCTGCTCGATCATGCCGAGGATGCGCTGTACCAGGCGGCCCGCGAAGGCGGCAACGCGGTGCGCATCCACGCCGTGGACACGCCACCGAGCGCGCACAGCGAAAGCATCATCGCCCGCCAGATCGTGGACGCCATTCCCAACGGCGAACTGAAACTGCGTTACCAGCCGCTGGTCAGCGCCCGCGATGGCCACGTGGTCGGCATGGAAGCGCTGCTGCGCTGGCAGTCGCCGACGCTTGGCATGCTGGTGCCGGAGCGCTTCATGCGCACGGCAGAACGGCTGGGCATCATCGTGCAGATCGGCACCTGGGTGCTGGAAGGCGCACTGAAGCAGGCCCGCCTGTGGCGCGACCAGGGCTTCGACGACTTCACCATTGCGGTGAATGTCTCCACCCTGCAGCTGCTGCGGCCCAACTTCTTCGCTGAAGTCATGGGCCTGATCCAGGCCGCGGGCGTGCCGGCACAGATGCTGACGCTGGAGATCAACGAAAGCGCGCTGACCAACAACGTCAACTTCGTGCACGAGACGCTGGCCAATCTGCGCAACGAAGGCATCAGCCTGAGCCTGGACAATTTCGGCACCGGTGATTCCAGCCTGAGTGCACTGGTCCGCTACCCGGTGGACAAGCTCAAGATCGACCGCAGCTTCATCAAGAGCGCGCCGGCCGGCAACCGTGAGGCGGCCATTGCCCGCGCGATCATCGCCATGGGCCACCAGCTGGGCATGACCGTGATCGCCAACGGCGTGGAATCGCAGGCCCAGCTGGGCTTCCTGCGCCGCAATGACTGCGATGTGTTCCAGGGCTACCTGTTCGGCGAACCGATGTCGGCCGATGCCGCCGGCATGACCCTGCGCCGCCGCTACCTGCGTCCGGAAGCCTTTGCCGAGACCCGTCCCGACCGCACGCTGCTGCTGCTGGACGACGAAGAAAACGTACTGCGCTCGCTGGTGCGCCTGTTCCGTCGCGACGGCTACCGCATCCTGGCCGCCGGCAACGTGCGCGATGCATTCGACCTGCTGGCAATCAATGACGTGCAGGTGATCCTGTCCGACCAGCGCATGAGCGACATGAGCGGCACCGAGTTCCTGGGCCGGGTGAAGATGCTGTACCCGGACACGATCCGCCTGGTGCTGTCCGGTTACACCGATCTGAACACCGTGACCGACGCGATCAACCGCGGCGCGATCTACCGCTTCCTGACCAAGCCGTGGAACGACGACGAGCTGCGCAAGCACATCCATCAGGCGTTCCGCACCTACGAGGAGCAGCGCCGCAGCAACGCCGGTCCGGCGCCGGTGGAAAGCGGAGATGGCGGCGAGGATCGCCCATTGCGGTAACGATCCCCTCTGGTAGCGCCGGCCGCTGACCGGCTGCTCTCGATGCCCGGTTCAATGAGGTTGCCGGCCAGCGGCCGGCACTACCCGAAGCGCGAATCCAGGTCGGGGACAAGCCCTGGTAGAGCCGGCCGCTGGCCGGCTGCTCTCGATGCCCGGTTCAATGAGGTTGCCGGCCAGCGGCCGGCACTACCTGAAGCGGTCAGCGCGGCTGCTTCACCGGCAGCACCACGCGGAAACGCGAACCCACGCCTGGGGTACTGTCCAGGTCGATGCGGCCGTGGTGCTTGTTGATGATGCTGTAGGAGATCGACAGGCCCAGGCCGGTACCGCTGCCCACCGGCTTGGTGGTGAAGAACGGATCGAAGATGCGCTGGCGCAGTTCCGGCGAGATGCCACCGCCGGTGTCTTCAAACTCGACCCACACGTGATCGCCATCGACGCCGGTGCGCACGGTGATCGTGCCGCGCTCGGCGATGGCGTGACCGGCGTTGAGCAGCAGGTTCATGTAGACCTGGTTCAACTCCGATGGCAGGCACTCCACCAGCGGCAACTGGCCGAACTCCCGCACCAGGGTGACCTTGTACTTCAGCTCGTTCCAGATGATGTTGATGGTCGATTCCAGGCCCGCGTGCAGGTCGACCAGCTTCCACGACTCGTCGCGGCCGGAATACGAGAAGTCCTTCAGATCACGCACGATGCGCGTCACCCGCTCGATGCCTTCGCGCGACTCGGCCATCAGCTGCGGCAGGTCGCGGCTGATGAAATCGATGTCCAGGCGGTCACGGATATCGTCGATCTCCGGGATCAGCGCCTTCGGGTCCGGCGCCCGCAATGCGCGCTCGTAGGCTTCGATCACGGTGAACAGGCTACGCAGGTACTCCTGCAGGCTGCCCAGGTTGGAGTGCACGTAGCCGATCGGGTTGTTGATCTCGTGCGCGACGCCTGCGGCGAGCTGGCCGATCGAGGCCATCTTCTCCGACTGCAGCAGTTTCTCCTGGGTACCGTTGAGGCGCAGGTAGGCCTGCCGCAGCTCTGCATGGCGCTGCTGCAGTTCGCGTTCGTAGTCTTCCTGGCCTTCGATGTGGCGGAACAATGCCAGGAAGTGGCCCTGGCCCACCGGGCCGTGGTGATACAGATGGGCGATGACCACGCCCTCGCCCAGCGGCAGGCTGCCGTTCCAGTGACCATGCTGGCGCGCCTGTTCCAGCGCATCGGGCGGCAGCAGTTCACGCAGGCGCTGCGGCGGTGGCAGACCGCCGCCCTCACCACTGGCCAGCAGGTTCTGCGCAGCCGGGTTGGCCAGGGCCACCTGCCCGTCTTCGGTGAACAGCAGCAGCCCTTCGCGCAGGCGCTCAAGCAGCGCCTGCAGCACCGGCTGCGGCGGAAGGGGGGCGGTAACCAGGGCATTGGCAGCGGACACGGCGACTCGGGGCATTCGAACAGGCGCCCAATATACGCGGTCGTGCGGCGGGCTTCAGCCCGCGGGGGTGGGATGTGCGACCGCCGTCGCGTCAGGCGATGGCGAGTGGGCGCCGCGCAGTGACCGTATGCGACTGGCCCTTGGCATCATAGGAGGAGGAGGCCTCGGTACGCCCGAGCTGGCGCAGCGCCCAATCGACCTCGCGGCGCCGGCGCGACAGCAGCACGCCATTGGCTCGGTTGCGTTCGGCCAGTTCCTGGAGGTGATCCCCCTCACCAAGCGGCGGCGTGCCTTCCAGTGCACGCAGCGCCTCCAGCTTGGCACCGGTCGCCCGGATCAGCGCGTGTACGTCATGATCGACCAGCGCCTGACGTTCAACGTCAAGCGCTTGGGCCAGCCGCTGCAGTTGTTCGCTCATCGGCGCGGTCATCCGTGCAGCTGCTGATCCAGCTCAAGCATGCGCGATGCGATCGCGTCCGGATTGATCTTGTAGGTGCCGTTCTGCAGCGACTCGCGCACTGCGGCCACACGCTGGGCGTCGATTGCCGGGGCGGTGGTCAGCTCACGCTCGATGGCCTGCAGATTGGTGGCCTCGCCGGTCAGGCGCAGGCTGTCGGCCGCTTCGACCGGGCGCGCCGCCGCATCGGTGCTGACGCCGGGCTTGTTGGCCGGGGTCGTCACGCTGCGCAGTGCCTGGGGGACCTGCAGGTTGCCGTCGATTTTCTGGCTCATGGGGTGTCCTGGAGTTGCCGTTCACAAGGGATAACGGCCGCAGGGCCGTGATCTTTAGGGATATTTTGCGGTAAATCAACGCGCCACGATTACGTCACCGGCGGCATCGACCGTGCCCTGCACGATCCGCCGCGAGGACAGGTTCTCCACCGAGACCCGTTCGTTTTCACCGGCATCGCCCATCGCACGGCCTGCAATACGGACCTCGACCGATCCGCGACGCGAAACCAGGGCCACATTGTCTCCTCGCTTGATGAGACGCTGCACCACCAGATCGTTGTTCGACAGCAGGGCTCCGGCCTGCAACGGACGGCGGGCGATGCGGCCGATCGCTGCATTCGGATCGGCCAGCACCGCACCGGCAATCCGGGCGGCATCACGCTGGGCAGTGGTGATATCGGCGGCGGTGAGGGTTTCTCCAGTACCGATTCCGCGGTTGAGCACCAGCACGGTCTGGTTGCGCCGCACCTTTACAGGTACGAACAGGCGCCAGCCGCCGGCATCGGGGCAGCTGACTTCAACCGTGGTGTTGGCGGTGGGCTGCACCTGTAGCGCGGCACCACACCTGGGCAAGCGCAGCGCATCGGCCACCTGGGCCTCGCCCTCGCTGCCTGCCGGCAGCGTCGACAACGCGGCGGTGCGGATACTGGCCACCGGCTGCCAGTCGGCGGCAACCGCCCACGGCGAGGCCAGCGCCAGCGCGATGGCGAACAGAGATGTGACCCGGCGCATGGCGCCTCCTGTCGAAGGGATCTGGCCCAGGTGCGTGCAAGGGGTGTGCCAGAGGGGCTTGTGTAGATTCGAGCTTGCTCGACTGCTTCGTGACCAGTCGAGCAAGCTCGACTCTACAGAGGCAGGGTCGAGCATGGCGCGACTCTACAAAAGCGCTCAAGTTCGGGGCCCACCCCGCCGATACAGCAGCCATGTCCCATGACCTGCTCAACCGGATCGACCAGCGGACCCGACTGGCCGGCCACAATCGCCTGGCGCTGCTGCTGTTCCGCCTCGGCGGACGTCAGCTTTTTGGCGTCAATGTCTTCAAGGTTCAGGAAGTCCTGCGCCGCCCGGAGCTGTTCCAGGTGCCCGGACTGCCCAGCCAGTTCGCCGGCGTGGCCGACGTCCGTGGCCGCTCGGTGCCGGTGCTGGACCTGGGCCTGGCCATCGGCCACCCCGAGCGTGAGCCCGATGCGGACACCTCGCCCGGCTACCTGGTCGTCACCGAGTTCAACCGCTCGATCCAGGGCTTCCTGGTCAGCGGCGTGGAGCGCATCGTCAACATCGCGGTGGAAGACATCCACCCGCCACCGGAACTGGGCGCCGAATCGAGCTATCTGACGGCGGTGACCCGCTTCCAGGGCGAGTTGATCCAGGTGATCGACGTTGAAAGCGTGCTGGCCGATATCGCCCAGGTACGCGGTGAAGCAGTACTCGACCCGGCGATGGCAATGCCCGCCGACGGCCCGCAACTGCAGGTGCTCGTGGTGGACGACTCTCGTGTAGCCCGCCAACAGATCCGCAGCGTGTTGGACCAGCTTGGGGTGGGTGCCACCCTGCTTTCCGACGGCAAGCAGGCACTGGACCACCTGCTGCAGATCCAGGCCTCGGGCGAGAACCCCGCCGAGCGCTACGCCATGGTCATCTCGGACATCGAAATGCCGGCCATGGACGGCTATACGCTGACGACGGAAATCCGGCGCCATCCGGGCCTGTCCGGCCTGTACGTACTGCTGCATACCTCGCTGTCGGGCGTATTCAACAATGCGATGGTCGAGCGCGTCGGTGCCAACGCCTTCGTCGCCAAGTATTCGCCGCACGAACTGGCCGACTTCGTGCTGGACCGCCTGCGCAAGGTCGCGATGGCGGCCTGAGGCCTCTGATCCGGTAGTGGGGGGGGGGGGGGGGGGGCCCCCCCCCCCCCCCCCGCCGCCCCCCCCCCCCCCGCGCAACCCACGGCCCCCCCCCCGCCCCCCCCCCCCCCCCCCCCCCCCCCCCCCCCACTACCCTCTCGAATTTGGCACACCCCTTGCAGCTTCCCGGGCAACGTTCCTGTGGGAGTGCACCGTGCGCAACCTGATTACCGACTACCTGGGCGTCCACGCCCAGGCCATGCCGTTGCGCGAACAGCGGATGAAGCTGATCGCCAGCAACCTCGGCAATGCCGACACTCCCGGCTACAAGGCCCAGGATCTGGACTTCGATGCCGCCCTGCGCCACGCCCAGGGGCAGGATGCCAATGGCCTGATGGCCACCACCCACGAGCAGCACTACGAGATCAGTAGTGGCCTGAACCCATTCCAGATCGCGCGCGAAGGCGTGCAACCCAGCCTGGACGGCAACACCGTCGATCCCGATGCCGAGCGTGCCGCCTATGGCCGCGCCGCACTCGAATACCGCGCCTCGCTCAGCTTCGTCGAGAGCAAGGTGCGTTCCATGCTGACCGCCATCACGGGGCAATAAGCCATGAGCAACCTGCCGATCTTCGATATCGCCGGCTCCGCGCTGCAGGCGCAGTCGGTGCGCATGAGCACCATCGCCTCCAACCTCTCCAACGCCGACACCGTCGCCGGTTCCGCCGATGCCGTGTACAAGCCGCTGGAACCGATCTTCCAGGCAGTGACCAGCAAGAACGATCCGAACATCACGTCGGTGAAGGTCAAGGAGATCACCCAGAGCGAAGCCGCGCCGATCAAGCGCTATGAACCGGGCCACCCGCTGGCCGACGGCGATGGCTACATCTACCAGCCCGATGTCGATCCGGTGGCGCAGATGGTCAACCTGATCTCGACTTCGCGCAATTACCAGGCTGGCGTGGAGATGCTGACCACCGCCAAGGAACTGGCCCTGGCCACCTTGACCATGGGCCGCTGAGGCCCGCAGCACCGGATACCACCATGACCACCGCCGTCAACAACCAGACCAACCAGGACGTCTACGCCGCGCTCGGCCTGAACGCCCCGAACAGCAACGCCACCAAGAAGAAGAACACGCTGGACCAGGCCGATTTCCTGCGCCTGATGACCGAGCAGCTGCAGCACCAGGATCCGTTGAAGCCGATGGACAACACGCAGATGGTTGCGCAGATGGCGCAGATGTCCACCGTGCAGGGCATCACCGATCTGAACAAGACGGTGAAGGGTTTCCAGGAATCGATGGCCAGCGACCAGGTGCTGCGCGGTGCCGCTCTGGTTGGCCACCAGGTACTGGTGCCGTCGGAAAAGCTGGTACTGGAAAAGGAAGGCAGCGTCGAAGGCACGGTGGCTGCGCCCTCGGCCGGCATCGTGACCGTCGACATCACCGATGCCAACGGCACCAAGATCACCTCGCTGAGCGTAGAAGCCAAGGCCGCTGGCGAAACCGCGTTTCAGTGGGACGGCAAGGACGCCAACGGCAAGCGCATGGAACCGGGCAAGTACTCCATCGTCGCCAACCACGTCGACACCGCCGGCAAGAGCACCAAGCTGTCCACCTTCGTGCAGGCCCCGGTGGAAAGCGTGACCGTCGGCTCCGACGGCCTGTACCTGAATCTCAAGGGCCTGGGCACGGCCCCGATCGACTACGTGCTCCGCGTCAGCTGAGCCGCACATTCCGCATCTA
Source organism: Stenotrophomonas sp. SMYL20 (assembly GCF_036320045.1). Lineage (NCBI taxonomy): Bacteria > Pseudomonadati > Pseudomonadota > Gammaproteobacteria > Lysobacterales > Lysobacteraceae > Stenotrophomonas > Stenotrophomonas sp. SMYL20. Next base: position 258,381 of record NZ_JAWIRT010000001.1, read on the forward strand.
CCAGGAGCATCCCATGGGCTTCAACGTCTCCCTGTCCGGCATCAATGCCGCCAATACCGACCTGAGCGTCACCGCCAACAACGTCGCCAACGTCAATACCGCCGGCTTCAAGCAATCACGCGCCGAGTTCGCTGACCTGTTCGCCTCCACCAGCTACGGCCTGTCGAAGAACCAGACCGGCTCGGGCGTGCGTGTTTCCAACGTGGCCCAACAATTCATCCAGGGCCACAACGAGCAGACCGGCCGCAGCCTGGACATGGCGATCTCCGGTGAGGGCTTCTTCACCATGAACATGAACGGCTCGCGCGTGTACTCGCGTGCCGGCAACTTCCAGACCGATTCCGCCGGCTATGTGATCAACCCGCAGGGCGCGCGCCTGCAGGTGTTCGCGCCGAACGCCGATGGCACCAACTTCGATGCCGGCCGCCTGGTGGACCTGCAGCTGCTGACTACCGACAGCGCGCCGAAGCAGACCAGCGAAGTGAAGGTCGGTTTCACCCTGCCCGCCAACGCCAAGCAACCGACGGTCACCAATTTCGATCCGACCGACTCGAACAGCTACAACCACTCCAGCGGCGGCATCACCGTGTACGACTCGCTGGGCGTGAGCCACATCCAGGTCTCGTACTTCGTGAAGGGCGCCAACCCCAACGAGTGGACCGTGCGCAACTACGTGGATGGCCAGCCGGCCGGCGCACCGACCCCGGTGACGTTCGACAACAGCGGCAAGCTGACCAATCCTGCCAACGGCAAGGTCAGCCTCGGTACTTTCACCCCGACCACCGGCGCGGGCCAGCTGAACATGACGCTGGATATCAGCGGCTCGACCCAGTACGGCGAGAAGTTCGCGCTGCGCAACACCCAGCAGGACGGCTACGCCGCCGGCAAGCTCAACGAGATCACCGTGTCGGAAACCGGCGTGGTCTATGCCCGCTACTCCAACGGCGACGACAAGCCCCTCGGCCAGGTCGCACTGACCACGTTCAACAACACGCAGGGTCTGGAGCAGAAGGGCAACAACCTGTGGGTGGAGACGTTCGAGTCGGGCACGCCGCGCACCGGCATGCCGGACACCTCCAACCTCGGCAAGATCCAGGCCGGCTCGCTGGAAGCATCCACCGTCGACCTCACCGAGCAGCTGGTCAACATGATCACCGCGCAGCGCAACTTCCAGGCCAACGCGCAGATGATCACCACGCAGGACCAGATCACCCAGACCGTCATCAACATCCGTTGATGACCTGCTGACCCCGTCACGGAACTCCCCGCATGGATAAAGCCCTTTACGTGGCGATGACCGGTGCCCGCGCCTCCCTGCAGGCGCAGGGTACGCTCAGCCACAACCTCGCCAACTCCGACACTCCCGGCTTCAAGGAAGCGCTGGCCAACACCGAAGCCTTCCCGATCCGTGGCCCGGGCTTTGCCTCGCGGGTGGATGCGCTGCATGTCGACGCCGGATTCAACCGCACGCCCGGTTCGCAGCACATCACCGGCAAACCGCTGGACCTGTCCCTGCAGACCGGCACCTGGCTGGCCGTGCAGTCCAGTGACGGCAGCGAGGCGTACACGCGCGGCGCGGCGTTGTCGGTGACGCCGAACGGCCAGCTGGTGACCTCCAGCGGCCGCCCGGTACTGGATGACAACAACAACCCGATCGCCATTCCGCCCTACCAGGCGATGGAGATCGGCGCCGACGGCACGCTCTCGATCATCCCGCAGGGCGAAGGTCCGCAGACCATGGCGCAGATCGGTCGCATCAAAGTGGTGCAGGCACCGGATGAACGCCTGGAGCGTGGCCTGGATGGCCTGTTCCGCAACACCGACCCGCTACAGCCGTTCGCACCGGCACAGGGCACGGCCGTGCACAGCGGCCAGCTGGAAGGCAGCAACGTGGATGCCGCTGGCGCGCTGGTGCAGATGATCCAGCTGCAGCGCCAGTACGAAATGCAGGTGCAGGTGATCAAGCACGGCGACGAAAACGCGCGCAGCGCCAACAGCATGCTGCGCCTGGGCAGCTGACGGAATTCCGGCGCCGGTTGATGCCGGCGCTGGCACACCGCTTGCACACCCGATACCAAGGGCCGCACCACGCGGCCGGCTTCAGCAGACAGGACATCGAAGATGAACCAGGCATTGTGGATCGCGAAAACCGGACTGGATGCGCAGCAGATGCGCATGTCGGTGGTTTCCAACAACCTCGCCAACACCAACACCACCGGCTTCAAGCAGGACCGTGCCAGTTTTGAAGACCTGCTGTACCAGCAGGTGCGCCAGCCCGGCGGCTCCTCGTCGGCGCAGACGCAGCTGCCCACCGGCCTGCAGCTGGGTACCGGCGTGCGCGTGGTCGCCACCGCCAAGAACTTTGAACAGGGTGGCCAGCAGCAGACCGGCCGCGCCCTGGACGTGATGGTCAATGGCCGCGGCTTCTTCGAAGTTCAGATGCCTGATGGCAGCTCGGCCTACACCCGTGATGGCTCGTTCAAGATCAACCAGGACAGCGAGCTGGTCACCAACAGCGGCTACCCGGTGCAGCCGGGCATCCAGATTCCCGAAGGCGCGCAGTCGGTGACCATCGGCACCGATGGCACCATCAGCGTGAAGATGGCCGACGGCGCCGCCTCGGTGGAAGTCGGCGCACTGACCCTGACCGACTTCGTCAATCCCGCTGGCCTGCAGGCACGTGGCGAGAACCTGTTCCTGGAGACCACTGCGTCCGGCCCGGCACAGAACGGCAACCCCGGCCTCAACGGCCTCGGCACTGTGGTGCAGGGCGCGCTGGAAGGCAGCAACGTCAACGTGGTGGAAGAGCTGGTGTCGATGATCGAAACCCAGCGCGCCTACGAGATGAACGCCAAGGCGATCTCCACCACCGACTCGATGCTCGGTTATCTCAACAACAAGCTCTGACCGGCCAAACCGGGAAACCGCCATGTCGCCCATTTCCAACTTCGCCCGCACTGCCCTCGCCTGCGCCGTGGCCGCCCTGCTCGGTGGCTGCGTGATCGCGGGCGACGTGCGCCCCTACCCGACGATGGCACCGATCCAGCCGATCATGCCGCCGCAGGCACAGCCGACCGCCGGTGCAATCTACGCTGCCGGCCCGACCCTGCAGCTGTATTCGGACCGACGCGCGCGCGATGTTGGCGACCTGTTGACCATCACCCTGCTGGAAAACACCACCGCGCAGACCAGTGCCAACACGGCCACCAACAAGGAATCGAACCTGAGCCTGGGTACACCGTCCATTCTCGGCGCTCCGGTCACCCTTGGCGGCAAGGACATCCTGAGTGCCACGGCAAAGGGCGCGCGTGACTTCACCGGCAAGGGCAACAGCGCGCAGAGCAACCGCCTGCAGGGCAGCGTCACCGTCACCGTAGTCCAACGCCTGCCCAACGGCAACCTGGTGGTGCAGGGGCAGAAGAACCTGCGGCTCAACCAGGGCGATGAACTGGTGCAGGTGCAGGGCATCGTGCGCCCGGGCGACATCAGCCAGGACAACACCATTCCGTCCAGCCGCGTGGCCGAGGCCCGCATCGTCTACGGCGGCCGCGGTCCCGTCGCGCAGTCCAACGCGATGGGCTGGCTGAGCCGCTTCTTCAACTCCGGCCTGACGCCGTTCTGAGTATGGCCATGAAACTCTTCTCCTCTTCTTCCTGGCAGCGACGCATGGCGTCGTTCGTCGCGCTGATGCTGCTGGTCGTGGCTGCCCCTGCCAGCGCCGAGCGCATCAAGGACCTGGCCCAGGTCGGCGGCGTGCGCGGCAATGCGCTGGTGGGTTATGGCCTGGTGGTCGGCCTGGATGGCAGCGGCGACCGCACCAGCCAGGCACCCTTCACCGTGCAGAGCCTGAAGAACCTGCTCGGCGAACTGGGCGTCAACGTGCCGCCGAACGTCAACCCGCAGCTGAAGAACGTGGCCGCCGTGGCGATCCACGCCGAACTGCCGCCGTTCGCCAAGCCGGGCCAGCCGATCGACATCACCGTGTCCTCGATCGGCAACGCGGTCTCGCTGCGCGGCGGTTCGCTGCTGATGGCGCCGCTGCGCGGTGCTGACGGCCAGATCTATGCCATCGCCCAGGGCAATCTGATCGTCGGCGGCTTTGGTGCGCAGGGCAAGGATGGTTCCCGTGTCTCGGTGAACGTGCCAAGCGTCGGCCGCATTCCCAACGGTGCCACCGTTGAACGTGCCCTGCCCGATCCGTTGGCCAACGGCGGCGACATCACCCTGAACCTGCACAACAACGACTTCACCACGGTCTCGCGCATGGTTGCCGCGCTCAACAACGCCTTCGGCGAAGGTGCCGCGCGTGCGGTCGACGGCGTGACCGTAGCGGTTACCGCGCCGACCGATCCGGGCGCACGCATCGGCCTGCTTGCGCGAATCGAGAACCTGGAACTGACCCCCGGTAGCGCCCCGGCCAAGGTGGTGGTCAATTCGCGTACCGGCACCGTGGTCATCGGCCAACAGGTGCGCGTGGGACCGGCGGCGATCTCGCATGGTTCGCTGACCGTGACCATCCAGGAAAACACCAACGTCAGCCAGCCCAATGCGCTGTCCGGCGGCCGCACCGTGGCCAGCCCGCAGTCGACCATCACCGCCACCAACGACGGCAGCCGCATGTTCAAGTTCAGCGGCGGCACCACCCTGGATGAGATCGTGCACGCGGTGAACGCCGTGGGCGCAGCACCAGGCGATCTCATCGCGATCCTGGAAGCCCTGAAGCAGGCCGGCGCACTGAGTGCCGAGCTCGAGGTGATCTGATATGCGTATCACTCCCGCATTCGATCTGCACCCGGCGCAACAGAACGATCCGGCCAAGATCGACAAGGTCGCGCGCCAGCTGGAAGGCCAGTTCGCGCAGATGCTGGTCAAGAGCATGCGTGACGCCAGCTTCGGCGACTCGCTGTTCCCCGGCGAAAACAAGATGTTCCGCGAGATGTACGACCAGAAGATTGCCGAGGCGATGACCCGCGGCAAGGGCCTGGGCCTGTCGGGCATGATCAGCCGGCAGCTGTCCGGCCAGGCCGCCGACGGCCCGGCGCTGGATACCCGCGTGGATCCGGCCAAGGCCAGTCGTGCCTACCAGCTCAATGCACCGGCCAAGCCGGCACCGTCGCTGCCGCTGGAAGACGGCAGCCAGGCCGTGCGCCTGCTGCAGCAGATGGCCGCCGGTGCACAGCACGGTGCGCAGGCGGCGGTCGCACCGATGGAACAGGCCCTGGACCTGATCGCCGGCCGCGAGAGCAGCAGCATGCACCGCTCGTTGGGCACCGACGATCCGTACATCGGCAGCCTGCAGGGCGAGGACTGGGCCGCCAACAGCGACCAGTGGTCGGCCACCGCCAGCAACCGCGGCACCGCGATCAGTCCGGCCGATGCGATGGCTACCCGCACCGCCGTCGCCCAGCTGGGCGAGCACACCCCGGAAGGCTTCGTTGCCAGCATCTGGCAGCACGCGCAGAGTGCAGCCAAGGAACTGGGCGTGGATGCCCGCGCCCTGGTCGCCCAGGCGGCGCTGGAAACCGGCTGGGGCAAGCGCCACATCAAGCATGCCGACGGCAGCACTTCGCACAACCTGTTCGGCATCAAGGCCAATGGCTGGAACGGCCAGCGCGCCGTGGCCGGCACCCACGAATATGTCGATGGCGTGCGCCGCAACGAGACCGCCAGCTTCCGCGCCTACAGTTCGCCGGCCGAGAGCTTCGCCGACTATGTGCGCCTGCTGAAGACCAGCCCGCGTTACCAGCAGGCCCTGCAGGCCGGCACCGACGTGCAGGGCTTCGCCCGCGGCCTGCAACGCGCCGGCTATGCCACCGATCCGCGTTACGCGGCCAAGATCGCCGCGATCGCCGGCGGCCCGACCATCGAGCGCGCCGTCAGTGCCGTGGCCGATGCCGGCTCACGCCTTGGCCAGACCTTCGCCAGCACCGCAACCGCGGCGCTGGGTATCACTCGTCGTTGAGGAACCCCATGTCCAGCGTACTTTCCACCGGTACCGGTGCCCTGCTCGCCTTCCAGCGCGCGTTGGCGACCACCAGCCACAACGTCGCCAACATCAACACCCCTGGCTACAGCCGGCAGAAGGTCGACTTCGCCACGTCTGATCCGCAGAACTACGGCTTTGGGGACGTTGGCAGCGGCACCCGCATCACCGATATCCGCCGTGCTGCCGACCAGCTGGCCATCTCGCGCCTGCTCGACAGTAGCGGCGAGCTGGCACGCCTGAAGCAGCTTTCGGGCATGGCCGACCGGGTGAATGCCCTGTTCTCGGACCCGGCCACGAATGTCGCCGGCTCCTGGTCCAACTTCTTCGACGCCGTCAGTGGCCTTTCGTCCAACGCGGCCGGCACGGCCGACCGGCAGAGCCTGCTCGATGGCGGCAAGGCCCTGGCGAGCCGCTTCGTGCAGCTCAACACGCAGATGAACAACCTGAGCAGCGAGGTCAACAACGGGCTCATTGCCGGCGCCACGGAAGTCAATCGCCTGGCGCAGGAGATTGCGCAGATCAACGGCGCCATTGGCAGCAACGTGGCCAACGCGGCGCCGGACCTGCTCGACCGTCGCGACCAGCTGATCTCGCAGCTGATCGGTTACACCGGTGGTACTGCCGTCGTCCAGGATGGCGGCGTGATGAACGTCTATACCGCAGGCGGCAATGCGCTGGTGGTGGGCACGACCGCGTCCAAGGTCACTACGGTGACCGATCCATACCAGCCCGAACGCCTGCAACCGGCGCTGGAAACCCAGGGCAACACGATCACGCTCGATCCCAAGGCAGTGGGCGGAAAGATCGGCGGCATGCTCGAGTTCCGCGATACCGTGCTGACACCGGCCCAGGCCGAACTGGGCAAGCTCGCCGTCGGCCTGGCCGAGAGCTTCAACCAGGCGCACCACCAGGGCGTGGACATGTACGGCAAGATGGGCGGCGACTTCTTCACCATCGGCAACCCACGCGTCACGCCCAACGCGAGCAATACCGGTACCGGCAGCCTCACTGCGACCTATGGTGACCTGTCCAAGCTGGAGGCACAGAACATCGTCCTCAAGTTCGACGGCACCCAGTGGCAGGCCACCCGCGCCGACACTGGCGCCACCGTTGCGTTGACCGGTACCGGCACGACCGCCGATCCGCTGGTGATCAATGGCGTCAAGCTGGTGGTCGGCGGCACCCCGGCCACCAACGACCGTTTCCTCCTGCAGCCGACCGCGGGCGTCGCCGGAAGCCTGGAAACCGCCATCACCGATCCCTCCCGCATCGCCGCAGCGGCAGCGGTCAAGGGTACGGCTGCACTGGCCAACACCGGCACCGGGAAGCTGACCGGCGTCACCGTCAACGATGTATCCAATCCGAACCTGCGCGATCCTGCCGCAATCGTGTTCACGTCGGCGACCACCTACACCATCAACGGTGGGCCGCCGCAGACCTACACACCGGGCCAGACCATCAGCGCCAATGGCTGGAGCTTCGTGCTGGACGGTGCACCGAAGGTCGGCGACACCTTCAATATCAGCCCTACTCCGGCAGGCTCGTCGGACAACAGCAACGCGGCAAAGCTGGCCAAGGTCGAGGACGCCAAGGCCTTCAACGGCGGCACCGTCACCCTCAACGGTGCGCTGGGGGGGTTGACCACGCAGGTCGGCGCGGCGGCACGTTCGGCCGAGTACTCGCTGGACGCGCAGCAGGTCATCACGGACAAGGCGCAGGCAGCCCGCGACGAGATCTCCGGCGTCAACCTGGATGAGGAAGCAGCCGACATGCTGCGGTTGCAGCAGGCCTATCAGGCCGCCTCACAGCTGATCTCCACCGCCGACAACATGTTCCAGACCATCCTGGGAGCCGTCCGTCGATGAGCAGCCGAATTTCCACCGGGATGATGTTCAACCAGTCCGTGTCGCTGATGCTCGCCAAGCAGTCGAAAATCAGCCACCTCGAGCAGCAGATCGCGACTGGCAGCAAGATCACCTCCGCCAAGGACGACCCGGTCGCTGCAGGTACGGCCGTTGGCCTGGACCGTGTCGTGGCCGGGCTCGAGCAGCTCGGCAAGAACGCCAACAGCGTGCAGAACCGCCTGGGCCTGCAGGAAAACGCCTTGGCTCAGGTCAATGAGCTCATGTCGCGCGCCGTGGAGTTGAGTATCCAGGCCAACAGTCCGGTGCCCAAGGCCAGTGACCTCAAGGCCATCGTCAGCGAGCTGAAGACCATCCAGGAAAGCCTGCTGTCGCTGGCCAATTCCAGGGATGGCAGCGGACGCTACCTGTTCGGTGGCAGCAACGACGCTGACGCCCCGTTCCAGCGAAGCGGCGGCACCGTGACCTACAGCGGTGACCAGAACCAGCGGCAGGTGGAGGTGGCACCGGGCCAACTGGTCTCCGACGCCCTGCCCGGCAGCGAGATCTTCATGCGCATCCCCACCGGCGATGGCCGTGTGGATGCCAGCGCGGCCGCCGGCAACACCGGCAGTGGCCTGTTGACCTCAGTCAGCCGTGACGGCAGCGGCAGCTGGGCCGGCGGCACGCTCAATGTCCGCTTCACCGGCACTGCCGAAGGTGCCTATGAGGTGGTTGATGGCACCGGCACGGTGGTCGGCAGCGGAACCCACAAACCCGGCGAGGACATTGTCGTTGGCGGCGTGCGCATGCGCATCGAGGGCAAGCCAGCCGCCGGTGATCAGTTCAACGTCAGCGACGCGGGTAGCCGCGACATCTTCTCCACCCTGGACAAACTGGTCGCCGCACTGGAAACCGACCCGTCCACCGAAAGCCAGCGCACGGCGCTGCAGAACACGCTGCAGTCCAGCATCCGCGACCTCAACAGGGCCTCGGAAACGATGATCGACGCCCGCGCCAAGGGCGGCGCCCAGCTGGCCGCCATCGATACCGCGGCCAGCGCCCGCGAAGCCACTGCCGTCACCGTCAAGAGCACGCTCTCGACGATGCGCGACCTCGATTACGCCGATGCCATCGGCCAATACAAGCTGGAGACCGCCGCCCTTCAAGCCGCCCAGACGATCTTCAGCCAGATGCAGGCGATGTCCCTGTTCAACAAGATCCGCTAGTCCCTTTCCCCGTTCCATCCGTCTTCCAGCACGGCGCGTCCCGCGCCTTCCACACCGAAACAACCGAGCAACCACGGAGAAGCACCATGGCACAGATCATCAACACCAACACCATGTCGCTGAACGCTCAGCGCAACCTGTCCACCAGCAGCAGCTCGCTGGCCACCTCGATCCAGCGCCTGTCCTCGGGCATGCGTATCAACAGTGCCAAGGACGACGCCGCCGGTCTGGCGATCTCCGAGCGGTTCACCACCCAGATCCGTGGCATCAACCAGGCCGCGCGCAACGCCAACGACGGCATCTCGCTGGCACAGACCGCTGAAGGCGCACTGGGCGAAGTCGGCAACAATCTGCAGCGCATCCGCGAACTGGCCGTTCAGGCCCGCAGCGCAACCAACTCCGCCTCGGACCGCCAGGCGCTGAACGCCGAAGTGCAGCTGCTGAAGCAGGAAATCCAGCGCGTTGCCGAGCAGACCAACTTCAACGGCACCAGCCTGCTGGACGGCAGCTTCACCAACCAGGCCTTCCAGATCGGCGCCGACCAGGGCCAGACCATCAACATCTCGCAGATCACCAATGCGAATGTGCACAAGCTCGGCGACTGGACCAGTGCCTCGACCCCGGCAAGCGTGGCCGGCAAGACTGCGACCGGTGGCGCCGAGGCTGCGATTCCGACCACCTCGGGTCCGTCCGGCAACTTCAATGCCATTGCAACGGTTCCTGCTGGTGGCTTTGCCTTCTCTGTCGGCGGTATTTCGATCCACACCGCCGCTGCTGGCGGGGCGGTCAATGCCGCTGACATCACCGCGGCACTGGCAAGCAAGTCCGATGCGCTGGCCGCCGCCGGCATCACCATGAGTGGCAGCGTGGCTGCCGGCACCTTGGCATTCTCGCGCGCCGACGGCAATGACCTGCCGATCACCGTCACCGGCGCCGGTGCCGCTGAGGGCTTCGCCACTGGCGCCTTTGTCGCCAACCATCAGAACGGCACGCCGGCAATTGCTGCTGATTTCCCCGCCATCACTGCCGGTCAGCTGACGCTGACCAAGGCCGATGGCAGTGGCGTGGTCGACATCAACGTGGGTGCGGCAAAGAACGCCTCGGAACGCAATACGTTGCTGGTGAACGCCATCAACGCCAAGACCCACGAAACCGGCGTCACCGCATCGCTGATCGACGGGAAGGTGCAGCTGGAAAACAAGGAAGGCAACTTCACCATTGGTGGCTCGCTGAGCGCCACCGCGCTGGCCAATGCCACTGGCCTGACGGCAGGCAGCAGCGCCACCAATGGCACGGCATTCACCGCAGGTACGGCCCAGACGGGCTTTGCAGAACTGGATATCTCCAACCAGGCCAACGCCGACAACGCCATCCTCGCCATGGATGCGGCGCTGCAGTCGGTCAATTCGGCCCGCGCCGACCTCGGCGCGATCCAGAACCGCTTCACCTCGACCATCGCCAATCTGAACACCAATTCGGAGAACCTGTCCGCCGCACGCAGCCGCATCCGCGACGTTGACTACGCACAGGAAACCGCCGAACTGACCCGCGGGCAGATCCTGCAGCAGGCCGGCACGGCCATGCTGGCCCAGGCCAACCAGGTGCCGCAGAACGTACTGCGCCTGCTGCAGTCGTAATACCTGCACCACTCGAGCTGGAGCCGGGCCCCGCCATGCAGATGGCGGGGCCTTTTCGTTTGACCAGAGAAAAAAGGATCGAAACTCCGCTAAAGGCCGGAGGGGTAGTGCCGTTATTGATTTCAGCAGCGGTAGCACACCCCTTGGGGGGAAGCCAGCCACTGCCCCCCGAAACCGGTCAGGCTGCTCTGCCGGACACACTGCCTACAAGGAAACCGCACCATGGCACAAGTCATCAACACCAACACCATGTCGCTGAACGCCCAGCGCAACCTGGGCACCAGCGGCGCCAACCTGGCCACCACCATTCAGCGCCTGTCCTCGGGCATGCGCATCAACAGCGCCAAGGACGATGCCGCCGGCCTGGCGATCTCCGAGCGCTTCACCACCCAGATCCGCGGCGTCAACCAGGCCGCCCGCAACGCCAACGACGGCATCTCGCTGGCCCAGACCGCCGAAGGCGCACTGGGTGAGATCGGCAACAACCTGCAGCGCGTCCGCGAGCTGGCTGTGCAGTCGCGCAGCGCCACCAACTCGGCTTCGGACCGCCAGGCCCTGAACGCCGAAGTGCAGCTGCTGAAGCAGGAAATCCAGCGCGTCGCCGAACAGACCAACTTCAACGGCACCAACCTGCTGGATGGTACCTTCACCAATCAGGCGTTCCAGATCGGCGCCAACCAGGGTCAGACGATCAACATCTCCCAGGTTACCAACGCCAACATCAGCAAGCTCGGAAGCTGGACCAGCGCTTCGACCGATGGCTCGGTGACCGGCGCCGTTCCGAACGGTGGTGCTGCAAAGGCCATCAAGACTGACACTGCGGTTTCGGGTGCCTTTGGTGCTGTCACCGTCGGTGGCACGGCCTACAGCTTGAGCGTCAATGGCATTTCGATCTATGAAAATTCCACTGCCGCTGCAACGGTTGCAGGCGCCGATATCGACACTGCACTGAACAGCGCCGATGTCAGCAAGAAGCTGGCCGACGCAGGCATCACCCGCACCGGTACGGCCGCTGCCGGCACTCTGGCGTTCAGCAAAGCCGACGGCACTGACATCACTGTGGCTCAGGCCGGTGCCGCCACCAATGGTTTCGGCGCTACGTTCGTGACCACTCACAGCGGTGGCACTCCTGCAGTAGCCGCTTCCTACGGCTCGGCCAGCTTCAGCCTGGCCGGTAGCAAGGGCACGGCGCAGATCGATCTGACTGCTGTCGGCAACGCCGGCGACCGCGCCACCCAGATGGTCAATGCCGTCAACGCCAAGACCCACGAAACCGGCGTCAGCGCCGCACTGGTTGAAGGCAAGCTGCAGCTGACTGACAAGGAAGGCAACTTCACTGTCGCCGTCGCAGGCACCACCACTGCTGCTTCGCTGACCCAGGAAACTGGCCTCACCGCAGGTGCGTCGACCAGCTATGCCGCTGGCGGCGCCAAGACCGGCTTTGCCGATCTGGACATCTCGTCGAAGGGTGGTGCCGACAACGCCATCCTGGCGATGGACGCAGCCCTGAACTCGATCAACTCCGCCCGCGCCGACCTGGGTGCGATCCAGAACCGCTTCACCTCGGTGGTTGCGAACCTGAACACCTCGTCGGAGAACATGTCGGCTGCCCGCAGCCGCATCCGCGACGTGGACTACGCTTCGGAAACCGCCGAGCTGACCCGCAACCAGATCCTGCAGCAGGCCGGTACCGCCATGCTGGCCCAGGCCAACCAGTCCAGCCAGAACGTGCTGAGCCTGCTGCGCTGATCCAGCGGTAGTACAAGGCAACAACGGGAAGGGGGCGCAAGCCCCCTTCTTCGTGCCCGGTGGCGGATTGGCATGGGCCTTGCAGAAGGCTGGAGAGCGTTTCCACGCTCAAGCTCGCCCCTCCCAGGCCGATAGCAGGTGCAGGACACCCGCCCGGCCCGTCCAAGAAAAAGGATTCCCCTCATGGCCATCGGCACGATTGGTTCCGGCCTCGACATTCCCAGCCTGGTTGCACAGCTGACCGCCAAGGAACGCGAGCCCCGGGAAAAGCAGATCAACTCGGCGGGTGTTGCCGCCAGCGCCAAGCTTTCGGCGCTTGGCACCATCAAAAGCGGAATGACAGGTCTGCAGAGCGCGCTGAAGACCCTGGTCAAGGGTGTGGCCACCCCCGGCCTGAAAGTCAGCACGCCGACCGAGTCGAACTTCACTGCGACCCTGGACACCAGCACGACCGCCGGCAAGGCCGCTGCGGGCAGCCACCAGGTGGAAGTCAAATCCCTGGCACAGAACCAGAAGCTCAGCTCCAAGGCGTATACAAAGGACGCCGTGGTTGGCGACGGAACGCTGACGATCGCATACGGCGACAAGTCCATCAGCGTGAACATCGAACCCGGCGCGACGATGGAGAAGATCGCAGCCGAGATCAATTCCGCCGCCGAGAGCAAGGGCGTCACCGCGGCCGTGGTGACCGCCGACGATGGCATGCACTTGGTATTGACCGCCGTTGATTCCGGCAGCAAGGGCGCGTTGAAGGTCAGCGCCAGTGGCGGCAATGGCGGACTCTCCGAGCTGGCCTATGACGGCACATCCGCATCGAAGATGACCGAAATGGTGCCCGCCAAGGATGCGGTGGTGGTGGTGGATGGTTTCACCCGCACCAGCAGCTCCAACACGATCACCGACCTGGTACCCGGTATCAGTCTCACCCTGACCAAGGCGAAGGAAGGCGAGACGCAGACGCTGACCGTCACTCCGGACAACAGCACGCTGAAGACCAATCTCACGGCCTTCATCACCGCCTACAACGGCATCCAGACCACGTTGAAGAATTCCAGCGCTTACAACGCTGAGACGCGCACGGCCTCGACCATGACCGGCGACGCCATGGTCCGTGGCCTGCAGCAGCAGCTGCGCGCCCAGCTGAGTGCCAACGTCAACGACCTCAAGGATCTGGGCATCACCATTGCCGCCGACGGCAGCATGAGCCTTGATGGCGCCAAGCTCGACACCGCGCTGGCGAAGAACCCGGAGGCCGCCACCAAGCTGTTCGGTGCAGAGGGCGCGCTGGGCAAGCCGATGACCGAACTGCTGAAGAGCAGCCTGGACGCGACCACCGGCACGATCACCCAGCGTACGGCGACCTTGAACAAGCAGATCAAGGCACTGGAAAAGCAGCTGGACGAGCTGGACAAGAACATGGAAAAGGTGGCCGACCGCTACACCAAGCAGTTCACCGCGATGGAAAAGATGGTCACGCAGATGCAATCGGCCGGCGGCTCGCTCATCCAGCAGCTCGGCAACTGATTTCCAGGCATTTTTCCGGCGCAGTCGGTACTCAAGTAGAGCCCCGGCTGCGCCGATAACCCGTTAGACCCGTGCCGAACCCCTCAACCCACGCGGATGGGCAGGCATTCCAGGAGACTTCCCCTATGTACGGTTCCAATCGGCAGTTCGCCGAGCAGTACCGAAAAGTCGGCGTGACCACCTCGGTCGTCGATGCCGATCCACACAAGTTGGTAGCGCTGCTGCTGGCCGGTGCCTGCGAGCGCATCCGCACCGCTGAAGCCTCTTTGCAGCAGAATGACCAGGCGCGCAAGGGCAAGGCCATCGGCGAAGCCTGCGCCATCGTCGGCCACCTCAACGGCTCGCTCGATCACGAAGCCGGCGGCGAGATTGCCGGCAATCTGTCGGCACTGTACGACTTCGTCATCATGCGCCTGACCGAGGGCAACCTGCACAACGATCCGACCGCACTGAAGGAAGCCCTGGGCTTGATGGTGGAGATCGACTCGGCCTGGAACGCGATTCCGGCAGACCAGCGCCAGGTCACCAAAGCGGTGGCGCCATGAACCTTCAGACTATGCACGACGCCCTTGATACGCTGGAAACCAGCCTCGAGGGCGAGGACCACGACACCAGCGAACGCCTGATGGCCGAGCACCTGGAAGCCGTGGCTGCCCTGTCGTTGGTTGTCGAGCGCCCCAGTGATGCCGCCATCCTCGCGTTGCGCGACCACCAGCAACGCGTACTGGCGCGCATGATCTCCCTCCGCGATGAAGCCGCAGCTCACCTGAAGCACACCGGCCGCTCCCTTCGCGCGGCGCATGCCTATCTGCAGGCAGAATCACTCGCATGACCCAATTGCCGACCACGTCGCTGCACCACCCCGCCGAAAGCGAGCTGTTCGACGAAACGCTCAGCTGCGAGCTGGCCTTGCCGGCCGAGTTCCAGGCAGGCAGCGCCGCCGGTCGCACCAGCAGTGCCGAAGGCCTGCTGCGCAGCCTGGCCCTGGTCGAGGACAGTCGCGTTGACGAGCACGACGACCGCAATGAGTCCAGCCTGCAGTTGCAGCGGCTGGAAGCCAAGCTGGATCTGGCGATGGTGCTGCTCGGCCGTCTGGTACGCCAGCAGGGCCAGGAACTGACGCTGCGCCCCGTGCGCTGGTCACGCCGCGGCATCCGCCTGCAGCTGGGGCCGCGCAGCGGCGCCAGCCCTGGTCAGGCCGGCCTGGTGCGTCTGCAGCCCAGCGACTGGCTGCCTGACCATATCGACCTGCCCGTGGAAGTGATCGCCGAAGCGGCGGACGGTGGCGGTGGTCACTACCTGTGGCTGCGTTTCCAGCGTCTTGGCGATGGCCTGGAGATGGCAATGGAGCGGCATCTGTTCCGCCTGCATCGCCGCCAGGTGGCCGAAGCACGCCGCGCCCGCTGAAACCTGCCACCATGACGCCGGATGGGCAGCCCTTGGCGCGCCCGTTCAGCTAAGTTAAGGTGGACTCCCCTCACGGACCTCCAACGTGCCTGTGCGAGTTCTCATCGTCGACGATCACACCCTGGTCCGCGCCGGCCTGGCGCGGCTGCTGCAGGGGTTTGCCGACGTGCAGCTCGTCGCCGAGGCCAGCAATGCCGAGCAGGCACTGCAGCTGGCCCTGCAGCACGCCCCGGACGTGATCCTGATGGACCTGTCACTGCCCGGCCGCACCGGCCTGGAAGCCCTCAGCGACATCCGCCTGCGCGCCCCCGGCACGCGGGTGGTGATGATGACCATGCACGACGACGCCGCCCACGTGCGCGATGCACTCGATCGCGGTGCGGTCGGGTTCCTGGTCAAGGATGCCGCACCGCAGGAGCTTGAACTGGCGCTGCGTGCCGCGCACGCCGGCCAGGTGTTCCTGAGCCCGCAGATCTCCGCCAAGATGCTGGCACCGATGCTCGGTCGAGAGAAACCCACCGGCATCGCCGCACTGTCGCCGCGCCAGCGCGAGATCCTGCGCCGCATCGGCAAGGGCGAAAGCAACAAGGAAATCGCCGCCGACCTCGGCATCAGCGTCAAGACAGTGGAAACCCACCGCGCACGCATGATGGAGTCGCTGGGCTGTCGCCGCGCCAACGATCTGCTGCTGCTGGCCGCGCGCCACCAGCACGAGCTGGAGTGATCCTCTGCGAAGGAGGCCAGATCCGCACTGACGACGAATTCCCGTCACCCCGACACTCCCTGACAGGAATCCGTACACGGCGCAGCCCGCTTAACCCGGCACCAACACCGGAAATCAGCAACTTAGCGGCGATCATCGTCAACATTCCGCGACAATGTAGGGAATACCCCTACACCCTGTCAGGACATTCACGAAGCCCCTCAGGAACCCCCTGATTCCGCCCCCGCCGGATCAAAAGCAAGATGCGTTCCACAAGGCGCCGGGGAGCGGTGCCGGGGAACCACGATGAAGGCTGCACTCTCGGCCCAGCTGGGCCAACAACTTCACCTCACCCCGCAGTTGCTGCAGTCGATCCGGCTGCTGCAGCTCGATGGCCTGCACCTGGAACAGGAAATCCAGCGCCTGCTGGACTCCAACCCGCTGCTGGAGATCGAAGAGGCTGAAGCACCCACCGCCGAAGCCACCGAAGCGAGTGCCACCACGATGGACATCGCCGCCTTCGACGAGCTGCCCGAGTCGTCGATGTGGGACGTGGCCGGCGCCAGCTGGCAGGACGGCGACGACGACCGCATGGCGCGCATCGCCGCCGGCGAATCGAGCGACCCGCAGCTGCGCGTGCTGCAGCGCCTGTCGCTGGACATGGATGACCGCGAGCTGGCCGTGGCCGCCTTCTGGCTGGACCATTGCGATGAGGCAGGCTACCTGCAGGCACCGCTGGACCAGCTGCAGCTGCTGGCCAGCGCCCAGTTCGACATCGCCGCCGACGGCGTGGAAGCCATCCGTCAGCAGCTGCTGCATGGCGAGCCGGCCGGCATGGCCGCTCAGGACCTGCGCGAAGGCCTGCAGGCACAGCTGCGCAGCCTGCACGGCGTAGTCCCCGCCCGCCACCTGGCGGCACGCATTCTCGATGGCGCGCTCGACGCGCTGGCCGCGCACGACTACCCCGCCCTCGCCCGCCAGCACGATGCCGAGATCGACGACGTGCGCGAGGCGGTGCGCCTGATCCTCTCGCTGCAGCCGCGCCCGGGTGACAGCCTGCTGCCCGAACGCAATGCCGTGGTGGTGCCGGACGTGGTCGCCTGGCACGCCGACGACCAGTGGAAGGTGGCGCTGAATCCGGCGACCAGCCGCCGCGTCTCGATCAACAGCCAGTACGAACAGGCCCTGGCCGAGACCAGCGAGGCCGCACCGGCACTGCGCGAAATGCTGCAGGAAGCGCGCTGGTTCAGCCGCGGCCTGTCGATGCGCTACGACACCCTGCTGCGCACCGCGCGGGTGATCGTCGAGCGCCAGGCCGCGTTCCTGGTGCGTGGCGAGGAGGCCATGGCGCCGCTGACGTTGAAGGAAGTGGCCGAGGAAATCGGCATGCACGAGTCCACCGTCTCGCGCATCACCACCGGCAAGTTCCTGCAGACCCCGCGCGGCACCTTCGAACTGAAGCACTTCTTCGCCGTGCGCCTGGAAGGCGCCAGCGTCTCCGGGCAGGCCGTGAAGGCCATGGTCCGCCGCCTGATCGACGCCGAACCGGCCGGCCGGCCGCTGGCCGACGAGGCCATCGCCGGCCTGCTGTCGCGCCAGGGGGTGAACATTGCCCGCCGAACCGTCGCAAAATACCGAGAACAACTGGACATCGCCCCGGCCCGTGAACGGCGCCGGCTTGGCGCCAGGCAACCGCAGCTGGCCCGGGTGGGCTGAAAAGGATGTTGGACATGAACAAGCTCACGGTCCTGCTGGTCGATGACCACGAGGGCTTCATCAACGCGGCGATGCGCCATTTCCGCAAGATCGATTGGCTGCAGATCGTCGGCAGCGCCGGCAACGGCCTGGAAGCGATCGAGCGCTCGGAAACGCTGCGCCCGCAGGTGGTGCTGATGGACCTGGCGATGCCAGAAATGGGCGGCCTGCAGGCCACCCGCCTGATCAAGTCGCAGGACGATGCACCGTACATCGTGATCGCCAGCCACTTCGACGACGCCGAGCACCGCGAACACGCGCTACGCGCTGGCGCCGACAATTTTGTCAGCAAGCTGTCCTACATCCAGGAAGTCATGCCGATCCTGGAAGGCCTCAGGGAGGATCGATCGTGAGCGAATCGCGCATCCTGGTGCTGGACAACGACGCCGTGCGTGCAGAGCGCACCGTTGCCCTGCTGGAATTCATGGATTTCAACCCGCGCTGGGTTTCCGACGCGGCCGACTTCGACCTGGGTCGCCAGCGCCAGAACGACTGGATGGCCGTGATCGTCGGCAGCCTGGACGACACCGCTGCCAGCACCGCGCTGTACAACTGGCTGGGCGGCAGCAGCCTGCCGCCGCCGGTGCTGCTGGCCGACGGTGATGCCGCAGCCTTTGCCCATCAGCACGGCCTGCACGAAGCCAACATCTGGCCGCTGGAAACGCCGCTGCGCCATGCGCAGATGGAAGCCCTGCTGCGCCGCGCCAGCCTCAAGCGCCTGGACGCCGAGCACCAGGCCGGCGCCGCCCAGGACCAGGGCCCGACCGGCAACGGTCCGGCGGTGACTGCGTTGCGCACGATGATCGAACAGGTGGCCGCATTCGACACCACCGTGCTCGTGCTGGGCGAATCCGGTACCGGCAAGGAAGTCGTGTCGCGCGCAATTCATCAGCGTTCGCCGCGCCGCGACGGCCCGTTCGTGGCGATCAACTGCGGGGCCATTCCGGCCGACCTGCTGGAAAGCGAACTGTTCGGCCACGAAAAAGGCGCCTTCACCGGTGCACTGACCGCCCGCAAGGGCCGTTTCGAAATGGCCGAAGGCGGCACCCTGCTGCTCGACGAAATCGGCGACATGAGCCTGCCGATGCAGGTGAAGCTGCTGCGCGTGCTGCAGGAACGCAGCTTCGAGCGTGTCGGTGGCAACCAGACCATCCGCTGCAACGTGCGCGTGGTCGCTGCGACCCATCGCGACCTGGAAACCCGCATCGCCGAGGGCAAGTTCCGCGAGGACCTGTTCTACCGCCTCAACGTGTTCCCGATCGACGTGCCCGCCCTGCGCGAGCGTCGCGAAGACCTGCCGGCGCTGGTGGAAACCATCGCCGCACAGCTGGCCCGCACCGGCCGCGGTGAAGTGCGCTTCACCCCGGAAGCGCTGCAGGCCCTGGCCGGCTACGAATGGCCGGGCAACGTGCGCGAGCTGACCAACCTGGTCGAGCGCCTGGCGGTGCTGCATCCGGGTGGTTCGGTGCGCGTGCAGGACCTGCCGGCCCGCTACCGTGGCGACGCTGCACTGGCAGCGGTGGCCGCACCGGCACCGGTACAGCCGACGGCCAGCGAAGAACGCCTCGACCTGCGCAGCTTCTCGTTCCACACCCCGGGCGGCGGCAACCAACCGGCGCTGGAGCACGGCATTGCCGTCAATCGCGCCGCAGCACCGGCGGCGCTGCCCGATGAAGGCATGGACCTGCGCAACCACATGGCCAACATCGAACTGGGCCTGATCAACGAAGCACTGGAACGCACCCAGGGCGTCGTCGCCCACGCCGCCCAGCTGCTCGGCCTGCGCCGCACCACCCTGGTGGAAAAGCTGCGCAAGTACGGCATCGAACGCGAGCAGGCCGAACTGGCCGGCTGAAGCTCGCGACCAGCATGAAGGGGGCACGAACGCCTGGGTTAGCCCAGGCGTTGGTGTTTCCAGTACCAGGGGGCAGATCCCTTTCCTGCGGAAAGAGATCTGACCCCATTGCATTTGCACGTTTTCCTAAAGACATCACCGCCGCAGTGCGGAGCATGGCAAGGACATCCCAACGAGGTCCCACCATGCATCGCCTCACCCTGCTCGCCGCCTTGCTCTGCCCGCCCCTGGCCAGCGCCGCCGGCTGCACCCTGCCCACCACGCTGGACCAGCGCCAGTTCACCAACCTCAGCGACCCGCTGTATGCACCGGACAACCCCAATGCCGGACGCATGGTGCAGGTCAGCTTTGCCGGCAGCCAGTACGTGCTGGACATCCTCGGCACCGACCTCCGCATCGGCGGCAGCTACCGCTACCAGCGCCTGGCCCCGCATATCGCGGAAATCCAGATGACCGAAGCCCACCCGGCCGGCCCTACCCACTACACCCTGCTGCTGGCCTGCCAGACCGACCACCAGGGCCGCTTCATCTACACCCAGCACGACGGCCCCATCGCACCCCGCCAGCGCCAGAATTCCGGCCGCTGGACCCTGCAGCCATAGGCCAGAAAACCGACGCCGGTTAAATGGCGCCTCCAATGGGGTAAGAGCCCGTGCCGACCAGAGCGTGTCGACCAAGGTCGACACCCACCAAGGGCAGTTCATGCTCGTCCGTCAGATCGCAGGACATTGTCGAAGGCGGGGTGGGGGGGGGGGGGGGGGGGGGGGGGGGGGGGGGGGGGGGGGGGGGGGGGAGGGGGGGGGGGGGGGGGGGGGGCGGGCCCCCGCCCCCCCCCCCCCCCCGCTACCGATCC
>NZ_JAWIRT010000001.1:278929-312205 GCF_036320045.1 Stenotrophomonas sp. SMYL20
GGTCCGGTTGCGGGGGCGTGAGCGCCATGGATGGCGCGACCGAGCTTACATGGATGTACTTGCAGCGTCCCCCGCAACCGGACCCACCCCGCCCCCCACGGATCGCCAGCCGTTGACGTTGCCGTTGATTCGGCGGGTGCAGGGCGCAGCCCTGCCAGCACACCCAAAACCCTCACTTCACTGAATCGAAAACCGGTTTCGGCACGGCACTTGCACCTGCTCCAGCAGACAACCCCATCCCCTGTTTCTGGAACCGTTGCAGATGTCCCACTCCGTCACGTCGATCCTTTCGCAGATCCGCTCCTATCAGACCCAGATGGGACAGCCGGCGCTCAACCCGCTGGGCGAAACGCCGCGCAGCAACGCCCTGCCGGGCACGGTGCTGGATGCACCGCAGGCCCAGCCGGCCAGCTTCACCGAAACCCTGCGTGGTGCGATTGCCGGCGTCAACGACGCGCAACAGAAATCCGGCGCCCTGGCAAAAGCCTTCGAAATGGGCGACCCCAGCGCCGACCTCGCCAAGGTCATGGTCGCCTCGCAGCAGTCCCAGATCGCCTTCCGCGCCACCGTGGAAGTCCGCAACCGTCTCGTCCAGGCCTACCAGGACGTGATGAACATGCCGCTGTAAGGATAGAACCGCATGGCCCTGTCGCTCTCCAAGGAATCCCTGAACGCCGAAAAGGCGGGCCAGTGGTTCGATCGGCTGCAAAGCCTGCAGATCACCCGTCGGCTCGGACTGATGGCGATGATCGCCGTGGCCGTGGCGGCCGGGCTGTTCGTGTTCTTCTGGTCGCAGAAGCCCGGCATGGTCCCGCTGTACACCGGCCTGGACCAGAAGGCCACCGCTGAAGCGACCGACCTGCTGCGCGCCGCGCAGATCCCGTTCGCGCTCGACCCGGCCACCGGTGGCATCACCGTGCCGGAAAAGAACCTGCACGACGCCCGCCTGAAGCTGGCCGGCTCCGGCCTGACCGACAGCGGCAAGCTCGGCTTCGAGCTGATGGAACGCGACCCGGGCTTCGGCGTCAGCCAGTTCGTGGAAAGCGCGCGCTACCAGCATGCGTTGGAAACCGAGCTGTCGCGCACCATCAACACGCTGCGCCCGGTGCGCGATTCGCGCGTGCACCTGGCCATTCCCAAGCCCAGCGCCTTCACCCGGCAGCGTGACGTGGCCAGCGCCTCGGTCACCCTGGAACTGCGTGGCGGCCAGCAGCTGGAACGCAGCCAGGTCGACGCCATCGTGCACATGGTCGCGGCCAGCATTCCGGACCTCGCTCCGGAACGGGTGACGGTGGTCGACCAGAGCGGGCGCATGCTCAGCATCACCGACCCGAACAGCGAAGCGGCAGTCAATGCGGCCCAGTTCGAGCAGGTCCGCCGCCAGGAAACCTCGTTCAACCAGCGCATCCGCGAGCTGCTGGAGCCGATGACCGGTCCTGGCCGCGTCAATCCGGAAGTGAGCGTGGACATGGACTTCTCGGTAACCGAGGAAGCCCGTGAGCTCTACAACGGTGAACCGCAGAAGCTGCGCAGCGAGCAGATGAGCGAGAACACCACCAGCACCCCGGGCCCGCAGGGCGTGCCGGGCGCGACCAGCAACAGCCCGCCGGGCCAGCAGGCCGCACCGGCCACTGCGCAGGCCCCGACCGAAAGCAGCAAGAACGCGACCCGCAACTACGAGCTGGACCGCACCCTGCAGCACACCCGTCAGCCGGCCGGCCGCATCAAGCGCGTCTCGGTGGCGGTGCTGGTGGACAACGTGCCGCGCGCCGGTGCCAACGGCAAAGTCGCGCCGCAGCCGCTGTCGGCGGCCGAGCTGACCCGCGTCGAGGCGCTGGTCAAGCAGGCCGTCGGCTTCAACGCCGAGCGTGGCGACACCGTGTCGGTGATGAATGCCCCGTTCGTGCGTGACACCACGCCGGTCGAAGGCCCGGCATGGTGGGAGCTGCCGTGGGTGCACGACGCCGGTCGCATGCTGCTGGGTGCCGTGGTGGTGCTGGCATTGCTGTTCGGTGTGCTGCGCCCTGCACTGCGCGCGATCACCGGCCAGAACAAGAAGAACGACGAACAGGCACTGGAGCCGCATACCGCGGACGTGCAGCTGGTCGATGACGATGGCATGCCGCTGCCGGCGCTGGGCGCCGACCGGGCCAGCCTGGGCGGGCCGGATGCATTGGCCCTGCCGGTGGATTCATATGAGGAACGACTGCGGATGGCGCGTGAAGCCGTGAAGACCGACTCCAAGCGCGTGGCCCAGGTGGTCAAGGGCTGGGTGGCCAATGACTGAGGCCGCACTGACTGGCGTGCAGCGCGCCGCCGTACTGCTGCTTTCGCTGGGTGAGCTGGATGCGGCCGAAGTGCTGCGTCACATGGAACCCAAGGAAGTGCAGAAAATCGGCATCGCCATGGCCACCATGACCGACATCACCCGCGAACAGGTGGAACGGGTGATGGACCAGTTCGGCCAGGAGCTGGGCTCGAAGACCTCGCTGGGCGTGGGCTCGGACGATTACATCCGCAACATGCTGGTGCAGGCACTGGGCAGCGAGAAGGCCGGGAACCTGATCGACCGCATCCTGCTCGGCCGCAACACCACCGGCCTGGACGCGCTGAAGTGGATGGACCCGCGCGCGGTGGCCGACCTGGTGCGCAACGAGCACCCGCAGATCATCGCCATCGTGATGGCGCACCTGGAAACCGACCAGGCCGCCGACGCGCTGAAGCTGCTGCCCGACCGCACCCGCGTGGACGTGCTGCTGCGCATCGCCACCCTCGACGGCATTCCGCCGAACGCACTCAATGAACTCAACGAGATCATGGAGCGCCAGTTCGCCGGCAACCAGAACCTGAAGTCGTCCAACATCGGCGGCGTGCAGTGCGCGGCCAACATCCTGAACTTCATGGACAGCGGCCAGGACCAGGCGATCCTGGGCGAGATCGCGCGCATCGATGCGCCGTTGAGCAACCGCATCCAGGATCTGATGTTCGTGTTTGACGACCTGGTAGACCTCGACGACCGCGAGATGCAGCTGGTGCTGCGCGAGGTGAGCGGCGAGCGCCTGGGCCTGGCCCTGCGCGGCGCCGACATCAAGGTGCGCGACAAGATCACCCGCAACATGTCGCAGCGTGCGGCCGAAATCCTGCTGGAAGACATGGAAGCCCGTGGCCCGGTGCGCCTGTCCGACGTGGAAGGCGCGCAGCGCGAGATCCTGGCCATCGTCAAGCGCATGGCCGATGAAGGCACGGTCACCATCGGTGGCAGCGCGGAGGCCATGCTGTGAGCAACGTCGTGCGCTGGCTTGCCCCGGACTTGCTGGCCCAGCCCGAACCGGTGCTGGATCAGGCGGATGCGTTCGAACTCACCGAGCCGGACCCGGAACACGAGCCGGAGCCGCCGCTGCAGCTGCCGACCCTGGAGGAAATCCAGGCCATCCAGGACAGCGCAGAGAAGGAAGGCTTCCAGCACGGCCATACCGAAGGCTACGGCCAGGGCCAGGCGGAGGTGCGTCGCCTCGCCGCGCAGATCGAAGGCATCCTCGACAACTTCAGCCGACCGCTGGTGCGGCTGGAGAACGAAGTGGTCGGCGCACTGGGCGAGCTGGCGGTACGCATCGCCGGTGCGCTGGTCGGCCGCGCCTATGAAGCCGACCCGGCACTGCTGGCACAGCTGGTCGGTGAGGCCATCGACGCGGTGGGTGGCAGCACCCGCGAGGTCGAAGTGCGCCTGCACCCGGACGACATCGCCGCCCTCGCCCCACTGTTGAGCCTGCCGCCACAACAGCGCCTGGTGCCAGACACCAGCCTCAGCCGCGGCGATCTTCGCGTGCACGCCGAAGCCGTGCGCATCGACGGCACCCTGGAAGCCCGCCTGCGCGGCGCGCTGGACGCGGTGATCCGCCAGACCGGAGCCAATGCATGAACCCCGATCAGCAGCCGACGCCGCCCCCGGCCGACTGGGCCATGGCCCGCAACCTGCGCCTGGCCCGTCGCCTCGATGGCCTGCGTGTGGATACCGCCCATGGCCGCGGCCTGATCCGCGAGGGCGTGCTGCGCCGCGCGGTCGGGCTCACTCTGGAAGCGGTCGGCTGCGAGGCACCGCTGGGCGCCAGCTGCAAGGTGGAAGTGGTCGATGGTGGCTGGGTCGATGCCGAAGTG
This sequence comes from Stenotrophomonas sp. SMYL20, assembly GCF_036320045.1. NCBI lineage: Bacteria > Pseudomonadati > Pseudomonadota > Gammaproteobacteria > Lysobacterales > Lysobacteraceae > Stenotrophomonas > Stenotrophomonas sp. SMYL20. The sequence goes on from NZ_JAWIRT010000001.1 coordinate 283,085, forward strand.
GTCGGCTTCGCCGGCGAGCGCACTTACCTGATGCCCAGCGCCGAACTGCACGGCCTTCTGCCCAATGCCCGGGTGGTGCCGTCGGCGCGCCGTGGCGGCGTGGAAGTGGGCGAAGGCCTGCTCGGCCGCGTCATCGACAGCGATGGCGTGCCGCTGGATGGCAAGGGCCCGATCCGCGCCGAAGGGCATGTCGGCATGGCCGGCGTCTCGATCAATCCGTTGGCGCGTGAACCGATCACCCAGCCGCTGGACGTGGGCGTGCGCGCGATCAACGCGCTGCTGCCGATCGGCCGCGGCCAGCGCGTCGGCCTGTTTGCCGGTTCCGGCGTCGGCAAGTCGACGCTGCTGGGCATGATGACCCGCTACACCGCCGCCGACGTGATCGTGGTCGGCCTGATCGGTGAACGTGGCCGCGAAGTACGCGACTTCGTCGAGACCACGCTGGGCGAGGAAGGCCTGCGCCGCGCCGTGGTGGTGGCCAGTCCCGCCGACCGGCCGCCGCTGGCGCGCCTGCATGGCGCCTATCGCGCTACCGCCATCGCCGAATGGTTCCGCGACCAGGGCCTGAACGTGCTGCTGCTGATGGACTCGCTGACCCGCTTCGCCCAGGCCCAGCGCGAGATCGGCCTGTCGGTCGGCGAACCGCCGACCACCCGCGGCTATCCGCCGTCGGTGTTCGCCAAGCTGCCGGCGCTGGTCGAGCGTGCCGGCAATGGTGCCAAGGGCCGTGGCTCGATCACCGCGTTCTACACGGTGCTGACCGAAGGCGACGATCCGCAGGATCCAATCGCCGATGCAGCGCGCGCGATCCTCGACGGCCACATCCTGCTGTCGCGGCGCGTGGCCGACAGTGGCCTGTACCCGGCCATCGACGTTGAATCGTCGGTCAGCCGCGTGGTCACGGAAATCGCCGACGAACCGTGGCGCCTGCGCATCCGCAAGCTGAAGCGGCTGGTCTCGGCCTATTCGGCCAACCGCGACCTGATCGCCATCGGTGCCTACCAGCGCGGCAACGACGCGGCCACCGACGAAGCCCTGGAACGCTGGCCGGAAATCATGGAGTTCCTCGGCCAGGACGTCGCCAAAGCCGCAGATCTCCCGCACAGCCAGGCGGCACTGCAGCGCCTGGTGGAACAAGAGAGTTAAGCCATGAACCAGTCCAAGCGCATCGATCCCCTGCTCAAGCGGGCCCAGGAACACGAGGACGCAGTCGCCCGCGATCTGGCCGAACGCCAGCGCGTGCTCGATACCCATCTATCGCGACTGGACGAACTGCGCCGCTATGCCGAGGAATATGCGAACGCGCAGATGGCAGCGACCAGCCCGGCGCAGCTGCTGAACCGGCGCGCCTTCCTCGACCGTCTCGACAGTGCGGTGGAGCAGCAGCAGGCCACGGTCAACGGCAACCGCGAAAAGGTGGAAGCCGAGCGCGCCCGCCTGATCCTGGCCAGCCGTGACAAAGCTGTGCTGGAACAGCTGGCCGCCAGCTACCGCGCACAGGAAAAGGTGGTGACCGACCGCCGCGACCAGCGCGAGATGGACGACATTGGCGCGCGTCGCGCCCGCCTGGTACAGGCCGAAGATCAGGACGGCGCCGAGCAGGGAGGCCGCTCGTGATGCCCGCGCCATTGGCCAGCAGCGCCAACGCGCAGCCACAGCATTCCGGCAGCAGCGCCCCCCGCGCACCACGCGGTGATGGCAACAAGGGGTTCAGCCAACTGCTGCAGGGTGGCTCGCCGGCTGCCGATGCACCCTCGAAACCCTCGAACTCGCCCATGCCGTCCACGCAGGGACCGGCATCGGACAGTACTGGCCAGGCCGGCGCCGAGCGCAGGCCGGACAGCGCTGCCGCCCCCGAAGAGACCGCCGCCACGGTGCCCACATCACCGGCCAAGCCGGTTGCCGAAAAGGACACCCCGGCCGCGACCGAGGAAGCCCCGTGGCCGCCACTCGGCCTGGCTGGGCTGGTGCTGGCGGTACCGGCGCCTGCCGATCCTGCCGCCGCTCTGCCAGCAATGGCTGCAACGGCTACCGACGCAGACGGCAACGCACTACCCGCCCCCGCCGCACTACCGGCCGCCGCAGCCCTGCCATCCACAGCGGCGGCTGCCACATCGTCCACCACGAGCAGCGGCACCGACCAGACAGCCACATTGCCGTTGCCTGAACTGGTGCTGCCCGGCAAGCGCAACGAGCGTGGCGAAGGCAGCGACGCACCCCTCATCGGCGACCGTGCCGCAGCGCCGCTGCTGCATGCGCCGGGCAACGCGGCTGTGCAGGATCTGAAAGCCGCACTCGCTACCGGCAACGCCATCTTCAATGGCGAGCCGACTCCGAAGCCGGTGCTCGGTGACGATGGTTTCGACCAGGCCGTCGGCGCGCGCCTTGGCTGGCTGGCCGACCAGAAGATCGGCCACGCCCACATCCGGTTGAGTCCGGACGACATGGGCCCGGTCGACGTGCGCCTGCAGTTGAACGGCGACAAGGTGCATGCCAGCTTCAGCAGCCCACACGTGGATGTGCGCCAGGCACTGGAAAGCAGCCTGCCGCGCCTGCGCGAACTCCTCGGCGAACAGGGCTTCCAGCTGGCTCATGCTGATGTTGGTCATCAGGCGCCCGGTGGTGACGGCAATGCGTCAGGCCAGGCCAGTGTCGGCGGCATCGCAGGTGACGGAGAACCGTCGCCGGGCGAGGCCAGCGTGTCGTCCGCGCAGTTGATCCGCCAGCGCGGGTTGCTGGACGCATACGCCTGACAGACGTGCCAACCAAGGTTGGCACCCACCAGAGCGGGACGGTTGGCACCTACAAGTATCGCGTTGGTGGGTGCGGAGCGTGCTCCGCACGGCCCTACCGGCACCCCGACGGAATTCCGTCGCACCCCTCTGCCCCGGCTCCGGCACACCCCTTGCATATCCCGGTGAAGCAACCCTCAGGAGCTTCACCCCGTGGCCGCAGCCGCTGACAAAACCAAGAAGACCGCCGAGAAGGACAAGGCCGCCAAGCCGCGCAGTCCGATCCTGATCACCGCACTGGTGGCCGTGCTCGCCGCCGCTGCCGCCGGTGGCGGCGTCTGGTTCTTCACCCAGTCCAAGCACGAAGAGAAGACCGCGCAGGCCCCGAAGAAGGCCAGTACTCCGGCACCGGCGCAGTACTTCGCCCTGGACCCGGCCTTCGTGGTCAATCTCAACGGCCCGGTCGACGGCCCGCGCTACCTGCAGCTGGAAGTGCAGCTGATGACCCGCGATCCGGCCGCACTGGAAGCGATCAAGACGCATGCGCCAGCCATTCGCGCACGCCTGCTGATGCTGTTCTCGCAGGTCAGCCCCGACCAGATCGCCGACATCGCCGGCAAGCAGAAGCTGCAGGCCGCTTCGCTGGCCGAAGTGCAGAAAGTGCTCAAGGCCGAGACCGGCAGCAACGGCGCCGACGATCTGCTGTTCACCAGCTTCGTGACCCAGTAAGGGCCCACCGATGAATGATCTGCTGTCCCAGGACGAGATCGATGCCCTGCTCCACGGCGTGGACAGTGGCGCGGTCGAGACCGATGCGGAACCGCCGTCAGGCGAAGCACGTTCGTACGACTTCGCCAGCCAGGACCGCATCATCCGCGGTCGCATGCCGACCCTGGAAATGGTCCACGAGCGCTTCGCGCGCCTGTGGCGGATCGGCCTGTTCAACCTGATCCGCCGTTCGGCCGAACTGTCGGTGCGCGGCATCGAGCTGATCAAGTTCAACGACTACATGCACTCGCTGTATGTGCCGACCAACCTGAACCTGATCCGCTTCAAGCCGCTGCGCGGTACCGGCCTGATCGTGTTCGAACCGACCCTGGTGTTCGCCATCGTCGACAACTTCTTTGGCGGCGACGGGCGCTACCCGACCCGCATTGAAGGCCGCGAATTCACCGCCACCGAAATGCGGGTGATCCACCTGCTGCTGAAGCAGACCTTCGCCGACCTGCGCGAGGCTTGGGCACCGGTGATGGACGTCGACTTCGAATACATCAACTCGGAGATCAACCCGCACTTCGCCAACATCGTGACGCCGCGCGAGTACGTGGTGGTGTGCCGGCTGCACGTCGAGCTCGACGGCGGTGGCGGCGACATCCACGTCACCCTGCCGTATTCGATGCTGGAGCCGATCCGCGAGCTGCTCGACGCTGGCATCCAGAGCGACCGCAATGATCGCGACGAAAGCTGGGGCCAGACCCTGCGCGAACAGCTCAACATCGCCGAGGTGACCCTGTCCAGCGTACTGGCCAGCAAGCGCATGACCCTGCGTGACCTGACCCAGCTGAAGGTCGGCGACATCCTGCCGATCGAGCTCAGCCCGCAGGTGCCGCTGTGCGTGGAGAACATCCCGGTGTTCACCGGCGAGTTCGGCATCGCCAACGGCATGAACGCCGTGAAGATCACCGCTACCCATCCGCCGGGCACCCGCCCGCGCGCACCCGTCATCCAGGAAGACCCGCAATGAACGATATCGACGCCCTCGAACCGACCCCGGCCCAGTTCGGCACCCTGCAGGCCGAAGAAGGGGCCGGCGCCGACCTCAACCTGGACGTGATCCTCGACGTGCCGGTGACCCTGTCGCTGGAAGTCGGTCGTGCCCGCCTGCCGATCCGCAACCTGCTGCAGCTCAACCAGGGCTCGGTGGTGGAACTGGAACGCGGCGCCGGCGAATCGCTGGATGTGTTCGTCAACGGCACCCTGATCGCCCACGGCGAGGTGGTGGTGATCAACGACCGCTTCGGCGTTCGCCTGACCGACGTGGTCAGCCCGAGCGAGCGGATCCGGAGACTGCGTTGAGCCTGCTGGCCTCCACACTGCTGGCGGTCGGCAAGACCGCCGCCCCGATCGGCCCGCAGGTCGGCCAGCACGCGACTGCCGCACCGAGCCTGTTCGGCGCGGTGCTGGCGTTGCTGGCAGTGCTGGCGCTGGTCATCGGCCTGGGTTGGGTGCTCAAGCGCCTGCCCGGCAGCGGCTTCCGCCCGGCCGAAGGCATGAAGCTGGTGGCCAGCCTGAGTGTCGGCGCCAAGGAGCGCGTGGTGGTGGTGGAGGTCAACGGCCAGCAGCTGCTGCTGGGCGTCACCGCTGGCGGCATCAACACCCTGCACACCCTGCCCGAACCGCTGCCGCCGCCGGCCCCGGTGCGCGTGCCGGACTTCAAGAACCTGCCGAATTTCGCCCAGTTGCTGCAGCAGCGGCTGCGCAAGGATCCCTGACATGCGTGTCACCCGTACCCGTCTTGCCACCCTGATGCCGTGGCTGCTGATGCTCGCCCTGTGCCTGTTGCCGGCGCTGGCCTTCGCCGCACCCGGCGCGCCGACCACCCCGCTGCCGGACATCAACGTCGGCAAGATCGGGGGTGCGCCGGTCAGCCTGCCGCTGCAGACCCTGCTGCTGATGACCGCGATCACCCTGATCCCGTCGATGCTGCTGGTGCTGACCTCGTTCACCCGCATCATCATCGTGCTGGGCCTGCTGCGCCAGGCACTGGGTACCGGGCAGACGCCGTCCAACCAGGTGCTGCTGGGCCTGGCCCTGTTCCTCACCGCGATGATCATGCTGCCGACCTGGGACAAGGCCTGGAGCACCGGCATGGCGCCGTACCTCAACGGCGAGATCGACTTCCAGACCGCCTGGACGCTGACCACCACGCCGCTGCGCGCCTTCATGCTGGCGCAGATCCGCGAGACCGACCTGATGACCTTTGCCGGCATCGCCGGGCATGGCACCTACGCCAGCCCCGATGCGATCCCGTTCCCGGTGCTGGTCGCCTCGTTCGTCACCAGCGAACTGAAGACCGCCTTCGAGATCGGCTTCCTGATCTTCATCCCGTTCGTGATCATCGACCTGGTGGTGGCCAGCGTGCTGATGTCGATGGGCATGATGATGCTGTCGCCGATGCTGGTGTCGGCACCGTTCAAGATCCTGCTGTTCGTGCTGGTGGATGGCTGGGTGCTGACCGTCGGTACCTTGGCGGCGAGCTTCAATCCGGCGTGATTTGAACTGCAGTCGAGCATGGCTCGACGCTACATAACCAGATGGAACCCGAATGACTCCCGAACTTGCCCTGACCGAATTGCGTGGCGGCCTGATCACCGTGTTGTGGGTGGCCGGCCCGCTGCTGCTCACCGTGCTGGTGGTCGGTGTGGTGGTGGGCGTGGTGCAGGCCGCGACCCAGCTCAATGAGCCGACCATCGCCTTCGTTGCCAAGGCGGCGGCGCTGACCGCGGTGCTGTTCGCGCTGGGCAGCCTGCTGATCGGCCACCTGGTGGAGTTCACCACGCTGCTGTTCCAGCGCATTCCACACCTGATCGGCTAGGAAACGCGCTTCGATGGACGCCGCCACCCAGATGGCTGCCGACGGCCTGCAGGCCTTCGGCATGATCGGCACCGTGCTGTGGACCATGCTGCGCATCGGCGCAGTTGCCATGGCCATGCCGATGGTCGGTACCCGTGCCGTTCCCGCACGGGTGCGCGTGGTGCTGGCTGGCACCCTGGCCATTGCGCTGGCGCCGCTGCTGCCGCCGGTACCGGACTGGACCGGTTTCGATGCCGCCACGGTCCTTACCATCGCCCGTGAACTGGCCATCGGCGTATCCATCGGCTTCCTGCTTCGGCTGGTGTTCGAGGCCGGCGCGATGGCCGGCGAACTGATCGCCCAGGGCACCGGCCTGGCCTTCGCGCAGATGAGTGACCCACTGCGTGGCGGCACCTCCGGCGTGATCGGGCAGTGGTTCTATCTGCTGTTCGGCCTGCTGTTCTTCACCGCCAACGGGCACCTTGCGCTGATCTCGCTGGTGGTGGACAGCTACCGGGCGCTGCCGATCGGCGCCCCGCTGCCGGACCCGCACGCCTTCTTCAGCATCGCCCCAACCTTCCTGCTGACCGTACTGCGCGGCGCATTGACCCTGGCGATCCCGCTGACCGTGGCAATGCTGGCGGTGAATCTGGCGTTCGGCGTCCTGGCCCGTGCCGCCCCGGCACTGAACCCGATCCAGCTCGGCCTGCCGGTCTCGCTGCTGCTGGGCCTGTTCCTGCTGGCGCTGCTGGCCGGGGAAATGGGCCCGCCGGTACAGCGCCTGTTCGATGCCGCCTTCCAGGCTGCGGACGCGGTCACACACTGACCGGATCATCACGTTTTACTGCTTGCCCTTCCCCCGGGTCTGCGCGTTAGAGTGAATACGCGGCAACCGGGGGGATGCCGCACGTGGCCGGCGCCGTGCGTCGGCCTGCCTCATGCATGCCCCACCGTGGTTTCCGTCGACAGGCAGGTCCGGGAGACTGACGAATGCTGGTAGGCACGTACAACCCGTGGCTGGTGGCGATCTCGCTGCTGGTGGCCGTGATGGCTTCGTACACCGCGCTGGCGATGGCCGGGCGCACGGTCACTGCACCCGGCAAGGGCGCGGCGTGGTGGTGGCGCCTCGGTGGTGGCTTCGCCATGGGCCTGGGCATCTGGTCGATGCACTTCATCGGCATGCTCGCCTTCGACCTGCCCATTCCGCTCGGCTACGACCTGCCCATCACCCTGCTTTCCCTCGCATTGGCGATCGCCTCATCGGTGTTCGCGCTATGGCTGGTTTCGCTGCGTACCCTGCCCCACCCGCGGTTGGCCGGTGGCGCGCTGCTGATGGGCACCGGCATTGCCGGCATGCATTACGTTGGCATGGCCGCAATGCGCATGCAGCCGGGCATCGACTACGACCCGGGCTGGCTGCTTTTTTCGCTGATGGTGGCGGTGGCCGCCTCGTGGACGGCGCTGTACGTGGCGTTCCGCCTGCGCGCGCAGCGCACCCGTGTCGGCGACCGGCTCGCGGCTGCCGGCCTGCTCGGGCTGGCCATCGTCGGCATGCACTACACCGGCATGGCCGCCGCACGCTTTCCGGAAGGCAGCATCTGCGGCGCAGCCGTCGGCGATGGGCTGCAGAGCGAATGGCTGGCCATGCTGGTGGTGGTGCTGACCGTCGCCATCCTGGCCGTGGTGCTGGTGGTCTCCTGGCTGGACCAGCGGGTGGAGGCGCAGCTGCTGCGCCTGCGCAATTCCCTGTTGAGTACCTCGCTGACCGACGCACAGCAGGAACTGACCCAGGCCGCACTGCACGACCCGCTTACCCGCCTGCCCAACCGCCTGCTGCTGCAGCGTCGCATCGTGCAGGCGCTGGCCGAGGCCGAACAGGGCGGCAGCCGCTTCGCGGTGATGTTCATGGACCTGGATGGCTTCAAGCAGGTCAACGATGCCTACGGCCACCAGGCCGGCGATGCACTGTTGGTTGCGGTGGCCGAACGCACGCGCCAGCTGCTTCGGCCCAACGACATGCTGGCGCGGCTGGGCGGTGACGAATTCGTGCTGGTGGTGCGCATCGAGCACGACGAGGACCTGCCGACCCTGGCCCGGCGCATCCTGCAGGCGGTCGGCAGCGGGCCGTTGCTGGCCGACAACGAACTGCAGGTGACCGCCAGCATCGGCGTGGCGATCTGTCCGGATCACGCTGCCAGCGAGCGGCAGCTGATGGCCTTTGCCGATGCAGCGATGTACCAGGCCAAGGAATCCGGACGCAACGCCTTCGTACTGTTCGCCGACTGGATGAATGACAGCGCCGAACAACAGTTCCGGCTGCTGGCCGACCTGCGCCGGGCCATCGGCAGCGAGCAGCTGTTCCTGCACTACCAGCCGAAGATCCAGGTAGCCACGCAGAAGGTGGCCGGTGCCGAAGCGCTGATCCGCTGGCGCCATCCGGAGCATGGCCTGATCCCGCCGGACCGCTTCATCCGGCTGGCCGAACGCAGCGGTGCGATCAATGAGATCGGGCGCTGGGCGCTGGACCAGGCCTGCCAGCAGCTGCGCCGCTGGCACGATGCCGGCCACGAGGGCTGGTCGATGTCGGTGAACCTGTCGCCGGTGCAGTTCAGTTCGCCGCACCTGCTGCAGGATGTGCGTGAAGTGATCGAACGCTACGACATTGCCCCACGCCACCTGGTGCTGGAGATCACCGAAAGCACGGTGATGCGCGATACCGATACCAGCCTGCGCCTGCTGCAGGCGCTCTCGGCACTGGGCGTGGGCATCTCCATCGATGACTTCGGCACCGGCTATTCCAGCCTGCTGTACCTGAAGCGGTTGCCGGCCACCGAAATCAAGATCGACCACGCCTTCGTGCGCGATCTGGAGCACAGCGCCGAGGACGTGGTGATCGTCTCGGCGATCGTGGCGCTGGGCCACGCACTGGACATGGACATCGTCGCCGAAGGCGTGGAAACCGCCGCGCAGCGCGCCTACCTGGAGCGGCTGGGCTGCGATTACCTGCAGGGCTACCTGCTCGGCCGCCCGGTTGATGCGGCGCGCTTCATGCAGCTGCATGACCTGCCGCGGCCGCGGGTGGAACTGGCCAATGGCTTCAAAGCACCCGAAGGTGGGGGTTAATGAACCCACACGGCCGCGCGCCTGGGCAAGCCCGGCGTGGGCAAATCACTCCAGCGCGACCGGGTAGGGAGGAGTGAGCCTCGAGTTGTCGGAGACCGCAAAAGCGACTGACTGCAACCGCTGGCAAAGTGTTGAAAGCAGGGCCATGAACTCAGCATTGGCTGCCTCAGACCATGCTCGACCGAATCTAAGAGTAAGGTGTATAGAGCTCACCGGATCTCCATTCAGAGCGGACTCGAGCGAGTAGCGCTCACCATCCGAGAACGCACCTTGGACACATCCGGGGAACACCAACTCCAAGGATGCGATTATGGCCTGGGGACATCCAATATCCTGCACAGCCTCAACATTGGACAGGTCTTTTTCACCGAGGTCCTCCAGCTTCAAAACGACAATGTCAAAGCTCATTGCTGCGATATCCCATCCTGCAATCCATTCAGCATCGCCCTTCTCTTCTGCGTGTCTTGCCATCATGCCTCATGTAGCTGCTAGCTGCCCCCTGTACAGCAGCAGTTGAACGATCTTCCCCGCCCGCTAAATGCGATAGCGCATACAGCACTGCGAACGCCAGAATGAGCAGGAGCAGACACACAGTGCTGCCGCTCGCGACTGACGGCTAGCGGCACGGTTCTTGCACGCACCCCGGCATCCCCTGCCGCAGTGCCCGTGATGTCCGAGAACGAATCCGCCGGCGAAAAGACCGAACAACCTACCGAAAAACGCCTGCGCGACGCCCGTGAACAGGGCAACCTGCCGCGCTCGCGCGAGCTCGGCACGGCCGCCGTGTTCGGCGCCGGCGTACTGGCGGTGATGGCCATGAGCGGCTCGATCGGCCGCGGTGCAAGCGCCTGGATGAAGCATGCACTCAGCCCAGAGCAGAGCCTGCGGCAGAACCCGAAGGCGCTGTTCGGCCACTTCGGCGACCTGCTGCTGCAGTTCATGCTGGTGATCGCGCCGCTGGTGCTGGTCTGCCTGCTGGCCAGCTTCGTCGCCCCGCTGGTGATGGGCGGCCTGCGCTGGTCGCAGAAGGCGATGATGCCCGACGTCAACCGCATGAACCCGATGAGCGGGCTCAAGCGCCTGTATGGCCCGGAAGCCATCGCCGAGTTCACCAAGTCGTTGTTGCGCGTGGCATTTGTCGGCGTTGCCGCCGGGCTGGTGGTGTGGACCGGCTTCAACACCCTGCGCGGGCTGATTCACCAGCCGCTGGAGACCGCCATCACCGACGGGCTCGGCTTCACCCTGCGCCTGCTGCTGGCCACCGCCGGCGCCATGCTGGTGCTGGCCGCCATCGATGCGCCCTACCAGCGCTGGAACTGGATGCGCAAGCTGAAGATGACCCGTGAAGAGCTGCGCCGGGAAATGAAGGAAAGCGAGGGCAGCCCCGAGGTCAAGGGCCGCATCCGCCAGCTGCAGCAGCAGATGGCCAACCGCCGGATGATGGAGGCGGTGCCCACTGCCGACGTGGTGGTGGTCAACCCCACCCACTACGCGGTCGCCCTTAAATACGAGGGCGGCGCCATGAACGCCCCCAAAGTGGTCGCCCTGGGTGTGGATGAGACCGCCCTGCGCATCCGTGAAGTGGCCGACGGCAACAAGGTGGCGATCGTCTCCGCCCCGCCTTTGGCACGCGCCTTGTATCGGGAAGGCCAACTCGGAAAGGAAATCCCCGTGAGACTGTATTCGGCCGTCGCCCAGGTCCTGTCCTACGTCTACCAGCTGCGCGCCTGGCGCACTGGCCCGATGCCGGACGCCCCGCACATCCAGGTGGATGAATTCGGCAAGGGAGGCCGCCCGTGAGCGCCCAGCCCTCCACCGGTTTCAACACCCGCCGCGCGCTGGAAATGATCCGCCAGGGCCTTGGCGCACCGCTGATCGTGCTGGCCCTGCTGGCCATGGTCGTGGTGCCGCTGGCCGCACCGGTGCTCGATGCCCTGTTCACCTTCAACATCGCCATCTCGCTGATGGTGCTGCTGGCGGTGGTCTACGTGAAGCGCCCACTGGACTTCACGATCTTCCCGATCGTGCTGCTGATCACCACCATGCTGCGGCTGGCGCTGAACGTCGCCTCCACCCGCGTCATCCTGCTGAACGGCCAGAACGGCCATGACGCCGCGGGCAAGGTCATCGCCGCCTTCGGCGAATTCGTGATCGGCGGCAACTACGCGGTCGGCATCGTGGTGTTCGCCATCCTCACCATCATCAACTTCGTGGTCATCACCAAGGGCGCCGGCCGCGTCTCGGAAGTGACCGCGCGCTTCATCCTCGACGCGATGCCCGGCAAGCAGATGGCGATCGACGCCGACCTCAACGCCGGTTTGCTGACGCGTGAAGAAGCCAAGCTGCGCCGCGAGGAAGTCCGCGAGGAAGCCGATTTCTACGGCGCGATGGACGGTGCCAGCAAGTTCATCCGTGGTGATGCCATTGCCGGCATCCTGATCCTGTTCATCAACATGCTCGGCGGCCTGGCCGTAGGCGTGCTGCAGCATGGCATGCCGTTCGGCGATGCCGCTGCCACCTACACCCTGCTGTCGATTGGTGATGGCCTGGTGGCGCAGCTGCCGGCGCTGCTGGTCTCCAGCGCCGTGGCCATGCTGGTCACCCGCGCCTCGCGCTCGCAGGACATGGCCCAGGCCATGACCGGCCAGGTGTTCGGCCAGTACCGCGCGCTGGCGATCACCGCCGGCATCATCGGCGTGGTCGGCCTGGTGCCGGGCATGCCCAACGTCGCTTTCCTGACGCTGTCCGCGATCCTCGGCTTCATCGCCTGGAAGGTCTACCGCAAGGGCAAGGCCGCGGCCACCGATCCGGCAGCCGCAGGCAATGACGCTGCCGCGCTCAACGCACTCGGCCGCCCGGCCGCGCCGGCTCCGACTGCCGAACTGAGCTGGGACGAACTGCGCCCGGTCGATCCGCTGGGCCTGGAGGTCGGCTACCGGCTGATTCCGCTGGTGGACAGCAGCCAGGGCGGCGAACTGATGGCACGCATCAAGGGCGTGCGCCGCAAGCTGACCCAGGACGTCGGTTTTCTGATCCCCTCGGTGCACATCCGCGACAACCTGGAGCTGCCGGCCAACGGCTATCGCGTGCTGGTGCATGGCGTACCGGTGGCCACCGCCGAGATCCACCCCGACCGCGAACTGGCCCTGGACCCGGGCAGCGCCCTCGGCGCGCTGGAAGGCATCGCCGGCAAGGACCCCGCATTCGGCCTGGATGCCACCTGGATCCAACCGCACCAGCGTGCCCAGGCTGAAACGCTGGGCTATACCGTGGTCGATCCAGCCACCGTGGTCGCCACCCATCTGTCGCACCTGATCCGCGAACACGCGCCCGAGCTGCTCGGCCACGAGGAAGTGCAGCACCTGCTGGCCAACCTGGCCAAGAGCGCGCCCAAGCTCGTCGAAGATCTGACGCCGAAGGCGCTGCCGCTGTCGGCGGTAGTGCGCGTGTTGCAGAACCTGCTGGTCGAACGCATTCCGATCCGCCAGCTGCGCAAGATCGCCGAAGCACTGGTCGAACACGCTCCGAACAGCCAGGACCCGGCGGTGCTGACCGCTGCCGTGCGTACCGCGCTGGGCCGCTTCATCGTGCAGGAGATCGCCGGAATGTCGGCGGAGCTGCCGGTGTTCACCCTCAACCCGCAATTGGAACGTGTCTTGCAGGAGTCCACGCAGGGCAACGGCGCCGCGCTGGAACCCGGACTCGCTGAGCGACTGCACCAGAGCCTGGCCGAATGTGTCAGCAAGCAGGAAGCCCGCAACGAGCCCGCGGTCGTGCTGGTACCTGGCCCGGTGCGTGCCGCGCTGGCCCGCCTGGTCCGCCACAGCGTTCCGTCGCTGTCGGTCCTGGCCTACAGCGAGGTGCCGGAGGACAAGCGCCTGAAGCTGGTCGGAACGATCAGCTGACGCCGCCCTCCGATGCGCCAGAAAACAGACACCACTTTCGAACCAACGCAACAGACAGATACCAAGGGGAACCCGCACCGTGCAGACCACCGACCACCCGAGTTCTCCGACCGCCACCCCGCCGTCTTCGTCCCGTGACCACAGCATGAAAATCAAACGATTCGTCGCCGCCGACATGCGCTCGGCCATGAACCTGGTGCGCAAGGAACATGGTCCTGACGCCGTGATCCTGTCCAACCGCCGGATCGAGGAAGGCATCGAGATCGTCGCCGCCGCCAACTACGACGAGAGCGCCGTGCAGCGTGCACTGGAAGCCTCGCGTCGTGACATCGCTCCGCCGCCGGCGCCGAAGCCGCGCACCGCCGCCGACGCGGTGATCGCCGCGGTCACCCGCCGCCGCAGCAATACCCCGGCACCGGAGCCAGTCGCCGCAACCACCTCGGCCGTGGCTGCCCTCGCCCGCGCTGCGGTCGGCGCCACCGGCCGCACCCTGGACAGCGCCGACGAGATCGTGCCGACCCGCGGCAGCACCGGCTTCGCCGCCACCCTGGCACGCGCCGCCGTCAACGAACCGGCGCTGCCGGATCAGATCTTCGCTCCGTTCGCCGAAGCCATCGTCGCACCGGCGCCCAGCACCGCCGCACCGGCCAACCGCGCCCGCTTCCAGATCGACCCGCCGCACGAGACGCATCACGAAAGCGCGGCGTCGGCCGTGCAGCCGCCGCCGCTGCCGACCGCTGCCGTGACCGAAGCGCAACCCGGGATCGTCGCCAGCGAACCGGCACCGGTCGAAGCCAGCGACGAAACCGGCGCTGCCCCCGTGCTGGCCCCAGCCCCGGCACTGACCCTGGTGGCCCAGGACGACGCCGAGATCCGCCAGCTGCGCCAGGAAGTGGCCGGCATGCGCCATGTGATCGAGCGCGAGATGAACCGCTTCACCGACGAGCGCCTGCGCGGCTGCCCGGTGCGCGCCACCGCGCTGGACCTGATGGACGAGTATGGCTTCGATGCCGGCCTGGCCCGCGACGTGGCCATGCAGATCCCGCTGGAGACCGAGGCCCATCGAGGCCGCGGCCTGATGCTGGGGCTGATTTCGCGCAAGCTGCCGATCGCCCCGGTCGACCCGCTGGAAGAAGGTGGTGTGATCGCACTGGTCGGACCGACCGGCGCCGGCAAGACCACCACCATCGCCAAGCTGGCCTCGCGCTTCGCCGAGAAGCACGCGCCGCGTGACGTGGCCCTGGTCACCACCGACACCACCCGCATCGGTGCCCGCGAGCAGCTGTACGGCTACGGCCGCCAGCTCGGCATCGCGGTGCACGAGGCCAACAGCGGCACCGACCTGGACCAGCTGCTGGAACGCTTGAAGGACTACAAGCTGGTGCTGATCGACACCGCCGGCCTGGGCCCGCGCGACCGCGCCCTGGCCGCCCAGCTGCAGTGGCTGCGTGCCGCGCGCCAGGTCCGCACCCTGCTGGTGCTGCCGGCCAACACCAGCTTCGGCGACATGGACGAGGTGGTCCGCCGCTTCGGCGCCGCCAACCTGCAGGGCCTGGTACTGAGCAAGCTGGACGAGACCGGCCGCTTCGGCAACGCCCTGTCGGTGGCCGTGGACCATGCCCTGCCGATCACCTGGGTGACCGATGGCCAGGACGTCCCGGAGGACCTGCACCGGGCCAGTGCAGCCAATCTTGTACTTCGCCTTGAAGATTTGCGCCGCGCGGCCGATATGCCCTGCAACCCGGAGTTGAACCATGCCGTCGCGTGAGTACGCCAAGCTGACCAAGACCTTCCCGCTGTCGGCCACCCGCAGCGAGCCGCTCGGCCCTGTGCGCACCATTGCGGTCACTGGCGGCAAGGGCGGCGTGGGCAAGACGAATGTGTCGGCCAACCTGGCCGTGGCACTGGCTGGCATGGGCAAGCGCACGCTGCTGCTGGACGCCGACCTCGGCCTGGCCAACATCGACGTGATCCTGGGCCTGAACCCCACCTTTACGCTGGCCGACCTGGTCGCCGGCCGCTGCACGCTGGATGACGTCATCGTCGAAGGCCCGAACGGCGTGCTGGTGGTCCCGGCCGCATCCGGCCGCCGCCACATGGCCGAGCTGGCCCCGGCCGAGCACGTTGGCCTGGTCAACGTGTTCTCCGAACTGGAGCGCGAGCTGGACATCATGGTGGTGGACACTGCCGCGGGCATCACCGATGGCGTGCTGACCTTCTGCCAGGCCGCACAGGACACCGTAGTGGTGGTCTGTGACGAGCCGGCCTCGATCACCGACGCCTACGCACTGATCAAGGTGCTGTCGCGCGAGCGTGGCGTGGACCGCATCCAGGTGGTGGCCAACATGGTGCGCGACCCCAACGAGGGCCGCGTGCTGTACGAAAAGCTGACCCGCGTCTGCGAGAAGTTCCTTGCCGATGTCTCGCTGAACTACCTCGGCTGCGTGCCGCAGGATGACTGGCTGCGCCTGTCGGTGCAGCGCCAGCAGCCGGTGGTGAAGGCCTATCCGTCCAGCCCGGCGGCGCTGGCGATCACCGAGATCGCGCGCCGTACCGCGCGCTGGCAGGCGCCGACCGAACCGCGTGGCGGCGTCGAGTTCTTCCTCGAACGCATCCTCAAGCAGCGTGGGGTGACGGCATGAAAGGCGCAGCCCAGTACAGGGAAGTGCAGCGCTCGGCGGCGAACGAAGTCATCGCCCAGCATTCGGACCTGGTGCGGCGCATCGCCCACCACCTGGCCGCGCGCCTGCCAGCCAGCGTCGAGGTCGACGACCTGATCCAGGCCGGCATGATGGGCCTGATCGAAGCCTCGCGCAGCTATGACGCCGACCAGGGTGCTTCTTTCGAGACCTACGCCTCGATCCGCATCCGTGGTTCGATGATCGACGAGATCCGCCGTGGTGACTGGGTCCCGCGCTCGGTGCACCGCCGTGCACGTGATGCCGCCGCCACCATCCGCCGCCTGGAACAGAGCAGTGGCCGTGCCGCCAGCGCCACTGAAGTGGCCGCCGCGATGGAGATGCCGCTGCCCGAGTACCTGCGGCTGATGGAAGACGCTGCACGTGGCCAGGTGCTGAGCCTGGAATCGCGCATCGAGGACCAGGGCGAGCTGGACACCGTCGCCCAGGGCGGGCCGACCCCGCAGCAGGTACTGGAGCGCGGCGAGTTCGGTCGCGAGCTGGGCAAGGCCATCGGCCACCTGCCCGAGCGCGAACAACTGGTGCTCTCGCTGTACTACGAGCAGGAACTGAACCTGAAGGAGATCGGCGCGGTGCTCGGCGTGAGCGAGTCGCGGGTCTGCCAGATCCACGGCCAGGCGGTACTGCGCCTGCGTGGCCGGCTGAAGCTGTTCGAGGCTGCCGACGCAGGCCTCGAAGAATGAACATCCCCGAGGCGGCTGCCCCCGGCCGTCCGGAATGAACAACAAAGGAATTCTGCTTTGAACAAGAACATGCGCATCCTGATCGTCGACGACTTCTCGACCATGCGTCGAATCGTCAAGAACCTGCTGGGCGATCTGGGCTTCACCAATACCGCCGAAGCCGAGGACGGGCATGCCGCGCTGTCGCTGCTGCAGAGCCAGCCGTTCGATTTCGTGGTCACCGACTGGAACATGCCGGTGATGACCGGCATCGAGCTGCTCAAGGCGATCCGTGCCGATGCCAAGCTGAAGACCCTGCCGGTGCTGATGGTCACGGCAGAGGCCAAGCGCGAGCAGATCATCGAAGCCGCCCAGAGCGGCGTGAACGGTTACATCATCAAGCCGTTCACCGCGCAGACGCTGGAAGAGAAGCTCGGCAAGATCTTCGAACGCCTGGCGGCCAGCGCCTGATGGATACCACGGTCGACAAGAACGCCCTCGCCCTGCGCCTGCAGGAGGCCCTGGACGCACTCGAGTCCGGTGACGAGGCCGCCTGGCGGCAGCGCATCGATGGGCTGGTCGCGCTGCGCACGCAGCCGATGATGAGCGGCCTCTCGCGGCTGGCCCGCGAGCTGGGACAGGCGCTGGGCGAACTGCCGACCGTGCCGAGCGAAGCCGGCGAACTGGACGACGCCTGCGCGCGACTGGACCACGTGGTGGCGATGACCGAACAGGCCACGCACCGCACCCTGGACCTGGCCGAGGAATGCCGCAGCCTGACCGAACAGCTGCGCGCCGAAGGCCTGCAGCCGGGCCAGGACGCGCAGCTCGAGCGCATCCGCCACAACCTGACCGAGATCGCCCTGACCCAGAGCTACCAGGACCTGACCGGGCAGATCATCCGTCGCGTGGTCGGCATCGTCCGCCGCGTGCACGAAGGCTTCGGCGCGCTCGGCCTGCCGCCGGAACAGCATCGCACCGACCCGGAACTGGCCGGGCCGGCACTGAAGGGACTGGACCGCCACGCGGTCTCGCAGAACGACGCCGACGACCTGTTGTCGGATCTGGGGCTGTAAGCATGAGCGCGGTATCCGACGACATCACTGCCGATTTCATCATCGAGGCGCAGGAGATCCTGGATCGCCTCGGCGAACAGCTGGTGTCGCTGGAGCAGGCACCGCAGGACAGCGATCAGCTCAACGCGGTGTTCCGCGGCTACCACACGCTCAAGGGCGGCGCCGGCTTCCTCGGCGTCACCGCCATGGTCGAGCTGTGCCATGCCGCTGAAGAGGCGCTGGGCGCAGCACGTGCCGGCCAGGCCGTGCTGCAGGCCCACCACTTCGACGCGGCCCAGCAATCGCTGGACTACCTGCAATCGATGCTGGACGCGGTTTCCTCCGGCACCGAGCCGGGCTATGCGCCGCCGGACCTGATCGCACAGTTCGACGTGCACGGCGGTGCCGTGGCTGCACCCGCCGCCGCAGCAGCACCCACCGCGGGCGGCAGCGACCTGATCACCGACGACGAATTCGAGGCTCTGCTCGACCAGCTGCATGGTGGCAACGCGCCGACCGCGGTCGCGCCAGCGAAGAAGGCCGACGACGGACTGATCAGCGAAGACGAGTTCGAAGCCCTGCTCGACCAGCTGCACGGTGGCGCCGCACCGGGCACCAAGCCTGCGGCCGTGGTGGCACCGGCACCGATCGCAGCGCCGCGCCCGGTCGCCGCACCGGCACCGGCGGCGAAGCCGGCCGCCAAGCCGCTGGCCGAGGCCGAACATACCGTGCGCGTGGACACCAAGCGCCTGGACGCGATCGTCAACCTGATCGGCGAACTGGTGCTGTCACGCAATCGGCTCAAGACCCTGCGTGCACGCCTGCGCGATGAAGAGCTGGACCGCGCCGTGTCCACTCTGGATATCGCCACCGCCCGCCTGCAGTCGGCAGTGATGCGCACCCGCATGCAGCCGGTGGGCAAGGTGTTCTCGCGCTTCCCCAAGGTTGCCCGCGACGTCGCCCGCTCGCTGAAGAAGGAAGTGGACCTGGAACTGATCGGCGCCGAGACCGAGCTCGACCGCAACCTGGTCGAAGCGCTGGCCGACCCGCTGGTGCACCTGGTCCGCAACGCCATCGACCATGGCGTGGAAATGCCCGACCTGCGCGAGGCACAGGGCAAGCCACGGATGGGCCATGTGCGCCTGTCCGCACAGCAGGAAGGCGACTACGTCAGCATCGAGGTGCAGGACGATGGCGCCGGCATCGACCCGGAAAAGCTGCGTGCCAAGGCGCGCGAGAAGGGCCTGATCGATCCGGAAGCCGCCGCGCGCCTGAGCAGCGAGGAGTGCCTGCACCTGGTGTTCCTGCCCGGCTTCTCGACCAAGCAGCAGGTCACCGACATCTCCGGTCGTGGCGTCGGCATGGACGTGGTGCAGTCACGCATCCGTGAACTGAGCGGCCAGATCCAGATCCAGTCGGAACTGGGCCGTGGCAGCCGCTTCCTGATCCGCGTGCCGCTGACCCTGGCGATCCTGCCGACCCTGCTGGTGCAGGCCGGCGAGGACGTCTATGCGCTGCCGCTGGCCCGCGTGATGGAAGTGCTGCACGCGCCGCGCACCTCGCTGGGCTGGTTCGATGGCCGTGCCGTGCTCGACCGCCGCTCGCACACGCTGCCGCTGGTCGATCTGCGCCAGTGGCTGGATGTGACGCCGGCCGCCTCGCCGCTGCTGACCATCGTGGTGCTGCAGGCTGGCGAAGCGCGCTTCGGGCTGGTCGTGGACCAGGTACGCGGGCGTGAGGAAGTGGTCATCAAGCCGCTGCCGAAAGCGCTGCGCGGCCTGCGCGGTTATGCCGGTGCAACCTTGATCGGCGATGGTCGCATGGCGCTGATCCTGGACGTGGACGGGCTGCGATGAACCCCGCCGGGCCATGCCCGGCGCCCCGAAAACTGTGACTACCGTCTGTACGCGATCTACCGGTGTCTCAAGTCCCATTCATACACGCCGATACCGGAACCATGGATAGACTCAGCCTCATTGGACTCTTTCTCGCCCTGGCCTCGCTGGTCGGTGGCAGCATCCTCAAGGGCGCCGGCCTGGCGTCGTTGTGGTCGCCTGCGGCGTTCGTGATCGTCATCGTCGGCACCGTCGCCGCGATCCTGCTGCACACCTCGCCGGCGGTGTTCAAGCATGCCTTCAAGATCGTGCGCTGGGTCGTGCGCCCGCCGCACAGCGATCGCCGCGAACTGATCCAGCAGATCGTCGAGTGGAGCAACATCGCCCGCCGCCAGGGCCTGCTGGGCCTGGAATCGCAGGTGGAGGCGCAGCAGGACCCGTTCCTGCGCAAGGGCCTGCAGCTGCTGGTGGACGGCGTCGAGCCCGAATCGATGCGGCACATGCTGGAAATCGAACTGGGCAGCCAGGAACACCAGGACCAGGCCGGTGCCAAGGTCTTCGAAGCGATGGGCATCTATGCACCGACGCTGGGCATCATCGGTGCCGTGCTTGGCCTGATCGCGGTGATGAAGAACCTGGCCGACCCGAGCAAGCTTGGCCACGGCATCGCCGCCGCGTTCACCGCCACCATCTACGGCATCGCCTCGGCCAACCTGCTGTTCCTGCCGGTGGCCGCCAAGCTCAAGAGTGTGATCTCGCACAACACCCGCGACCGCGAAATGGTCATCGAAGGCCTGATCTCGATCGCCCAGGGCGAAAACCCGCGCAACATCGAAACCAACCTCTCCGGCTTCCTGCACTGACATGGCCCGCCGCAAGCACCACGAAGAGCACGCCAACCACGAAGCATGGGCGATCCCCTATGCCGACCTGATGACGCTGCTGCTCGCCTTCTTCGTGGTCATGTACGCGATTTCCTCGGTGAACGAAGGCAAGTACCGGATCATGGCCGACGCACTGACCGATGCCTTCGGGGGCGCGCCGCGCACGATCAATCCGGTACAGGTCGGCAACAAGCAGGTGCAGGGTGGCGGCTGGGACAGCCCCTCGGTGATCAAGTCCGGCACCAAGATCGGGCCCTCGGCGCCTGCGCCGTCGCACGACCCGACCCTGCTGCCGTCGATGGCCTCGCAGATGCGCATGCCTGTTTCGGTGCACAACCAGGAGCAGATCGCGCGCGCCGAGCGCCAGCTCAACAGCATCGCCGACCGCCTGACCGCCGCGCTCGCGCCGCTGATCGACCGCGGCATGATCAGCGTGCGCCGCACCGAGCTGTGGATCGAAGTCGAGATCAACAGCGACATCCTGTTCCCCACCGGCTCGGCGGCGCTGGACGTGCATGCGCGGCAGACCCTGGCCAGCCTGGCCGAGGTCCTGCGCGACGTACCCAACAGCGTGCGCGTGGAAGGCCACACCGACAACGTACCGATCGCCACCGCCACCTTCCCGTCGAACTGGGAACTGTCGGCCGGGCGCGCGGCCAGCGTGGTGCACCTGTTCGCTGACCAGGGCGTGCAGCCGTCGCGGCTGGCGATGGTCGGCTACGGCCAGTTCCGCCCGCGCGAAGAGAACGACAGCGCGCAGGGCCGCAACCGCAACCGCCGGGTGATGGTCATCATCCTGGCCGACACCTCGCACTCGGTGGACCCGCTCGGCCAGCGCCTGAACGCAGCCACCGGTGCCACCCGGAACACCGATACCGAACAAGCCGCGGCAACTCCGGCTACCGCCCCCACCTCCCCCATCGCACCGGTGAAGTTGCCGCCGGTGCCGGCTGGCAGCCGCGTCGGCGCCGCCGTTCCCCCGGCAATGAAGGAGTAATCCGATGCGCATCTGGGCAGTCGCCAACCAGAAGGGCGGAGTCGGCAAGACCACCACCACCCTCGCCCTCGGCCGCGGACTGGCCGCACTTGGCCATCGCGTGCTGCTGATCGACCTCGATCCGCACGCCTCGCTCAGCCGCGCGTTCGGCGTACCGGTGGACCCGCCGCCGGCTGGCGTGCTGGAACTGTTCGGCGCCCCGCCCGCCGATCTTTCCAGCCTGTGCCATGCCAGCAGCATCCATGGCCTGGACTATGTCTGCGCACAGTCCGCGCTGGCCACGCTGGAACGCCGCAGCGCCAACCAGCCTGGCCTTGGCCTGGCACTGCAGAATGCGCTTGCGCGCCACCAGGGCCAGCACGACTACATCCTGCTGGACTGCGCGCCCACCCTCGGCCTGTTGATGATCAATGCGCTGGCCGCAGCCGATCGCCTGATCATCCCCACCCAGGCCGAGCCGCTGGCCCTGCATGGCCTGGATGGCATGGTCCGCACCGGCGAGATGGTCGAACGCTCGCGCCGCCGCCCGCTGCCGATCTCGATCCTGCCGACCCTGTTCGACCGCCGCACCCGCGCCGGCAACGAGTCGCTGCGCACGATGCAGGATCGTCACGGCAGCCGTGTGTGGGAAGACGCGATTCCGATCGACACCCGCATCAGCAACGCCGCCGGCCTGACCCTGCCGAGCGTTGGTGAGGATTACCCGGGCCGCGGCCTGGCCGCCTATCGCCGCGCGCTGAACTGGATCCTCGGCGAGGATGCCCGCGCCCTGGAGCAGGCCGCATGAACAGCACCGGTGTACTGGACGACTACCTGGACGAACTGCTGGGCGAAGCGATCACCGCGGCACCACCGGCTGCACCGCCGCCGGCGAGCGACGAAGCGTGCCCGGCAATTGCAGCCGAGGCCGAACGCGAGCCGACCTGGGATGACCTGCCGGCCGAGGTGATCTACGAAACCGAGACCATCGCCGCTGCGCCTGCCGTCGACAACGCCGCACTCGAAGCCGCCTTCGAGGCGGCCGCAACGGCTGAGCGCGAACCCACCTGGGACGATCTGCCCGCCGAAGTGATCTACGAAACGGAGACTGTTGCTGCTGCCGCGGCAGAGGACGACGCGGCACTGGAGGCCGCCTTCGAGGCCGCCGCAATGCCTGTCGCCGCCCCCGAGCGCGAACCGACCTGGGATGACCTGGCTGACGAGGTGATCCACGAGACGGCCCCTGCTCCCGCCACCGCCAAGTCCGGCCCGGAACCTACATGGGACGACCTGCCGGACGAAGTGATCTACGAGACCGATCCGGCCGACAGCCATCGACTCGCCCACACCGACAGCCCCGGCCTGGAGGCCGCGTTCGAGGCCGCTGCCGGCGGCGAGGACGTTCCTGCGCCACCAGCGGCCGTGGTCGCAGCACCCGCTCCAGTTGCACGCACCGATGCCGCGCCGCCACCGCGCGTGGCCGTGGACGCGCCAGCAGGCAACCGCCCGAGCAGCTGGCAGGAGCTGCAGGCACAGGCACATCGACCTGCCAGCAGCCCGCATCCGCAGAACCGACGCGCCGGCGAGCGCACCTCGCGCTGGCTGCGCCTGCGCTGCGGCACCCAGGCCTATGCACTGGAACTGCTGAAAGTGCAGGAAGTGGTGCTGCCAGTGCCGCTGCTGCCCTTGCGCGGCACTGCGCCGGCCATGCTGGGCATCATGAACCTGCGTGGCCAGGTGGTACCGGTGATGGACCTCGGCCTGCACCTGGGCGCCGCGGCCGCCGAAGACGACTCACAGACCCGCATCGTGGTGCTGGAGGAAGACGGCGAGACCATCGGCCTGCGCGTGTCGGCAGTGGAAGATGTCGCCAACCTCACCGACTCGCAGATCGAGCCGCCCGATACCGCGCGCATCTGCCAGATCTCCAACGACCTGTTCCGTGGCGTCGCCCGGGTCAGCCAGCGCCCAATGATCCTGCTGGATGCCACCCAGTTGTTGAGCTGAGCGGAAAAAGGGGACGGAGGGGATTAAGTCGCAATCGACCAGGCTCTCCCGCAGCCACCCTCGGCAACGGCGACCACGCAGTGGGGGACGTAAGGTATTGATCCAACGGATCAACGCCTTGCGTCCCCGACAGGCACCGCATCGGCGCAAAGCGCCGAGCCAGTTGCGACTTAATCCCCTCCGTCCCCTTTTCAACAGCGACCGCATCGACGCACCGCGTCGATTCCCCTAAAGAACCCCACCGGGGTGCCGTTATGGATCACGGAACCGTTTGTCCGGAGCAACGATGAGCACTGTCGAACTGGGTGGGGATCTCGGCATCGAGAGCACCACCGAGCTCAAGAACCGCCTCGCCCCGCTGGTGGCGCAGGTAGGCGAGCTGACCCTGGATGCCAGCCAGGTCGCCCGCATCCACACGGCCGCCGTGCAGGTGCTGTGTGCGTTCGTGCAGGCCCGCCGCGAGGCAGGCCTCGGCACCGGCTTCCACGGTTGCACTGCAACCTTCCGTGACGCCGCGCGCCTGCTGGGCGTCACCCAGGCCCTGGGCCTGGACGTAACCCATGACAACCTGAAATCTGTGGAGAACGCTGCATGAGCGCACGTATCTTGGTGGTGGACGATTCGGCGTCAATGCGCCAGATGGTGTCCTTCGCCCTCACCTCGGCCGGTTTTGCCGTCGAAGAAGCTGAAGACGGCGCGGTCGCGCTCGGTCGCGCCAAGGGCCAGCGCTTCAATGCGGTGGTCACCGACGTCAACATGCCGAACATGGACGGCATCGCGCTGATCCGCGAACTGCGCCAGCTGCCGGACTACAAGTTCACGCCGCTGCTGATGCTGACCACCGAATCGGCCGCCGACAAGAAGTCCGAAGGCAAGGCCGCCGGCGCCACCGGCTGGCTGGTCAAGCCGTTCAATCCGGAACAGCTGGTCGCCACCGTGCAGAAAGTGCTGGGCTGATCGCCCGCCACCGCTCCCCTTCTTCGCTTCCGGACCACCACTGCCATGAGCATGGACCTGCAACGCTTCCACGCCACCTTCTTCGAGGAGAGCCGCGAAGGCCTCGACGCGATGGAGGCTGGCCTGCTGGCCCTGGAATCGGGGCAGCAGGACGCGGAGATCATCAATTCGGTGTTCCGCGCCGCCCACTCGATCAAGGGCGGCGCCGGCACCTTCGGCTTCGACGCGATCGCCGGCCTGACCCATGTGCTGGAAACGCTGCTCGATGAGCTGCGTGCCGGCAAGCGGGCGCTGGAAGGCCACGCCGTCGACGCCATGCTGTCCTCGGTGGACGTGCTGCGCGCCCTGCTGCGCGAAGCCGAACACGGCCAGGCCGCCGATCCCGCCGCAGTTGCTGCGGTGAAGGCGCGCCTGGAGGCGGTTCTTTCCGGGGAGGCCGCAGCGAGCGCCCCCGCGGCCGCCGCAGCCAAGGTGGACGATACGCCGGAAGCCTGGCAGATCGGCTTCACCCCGGCGCCATCGCTATTCATGAGCGGCAACGACCCGCTGCGCATCATCCGCGAACTTGAGCACCTGGGTTCGTTGCAGGTCGCCGCGCGCATGGAACGCCTGCCCGGCTTCGCCCAGCTCGACCCGCTCGAGGCCCACCTGGCGTGGGACCTGGGCCTGGTCGGCAAGGTACCGCGCAGCAAGATCGAAGACACCTTCGCCTGGGTGCTGGACGACTGCGAACTGGACATCCGTCCGGCTGCGCCGCCGAGCCTTGCCACCGAGGCACCTGCCACACCCGCCCCTTCCACACCGGCTGCTGTTGTACCGGCGGCACCCGCCGCCGCTGCCAGCAGCGCTGGCGGCCAGGAAGCCGAAACCTCGATCCGGGTCAGCGTCGACAAGGTCGATGCGCTGATCAACCTGGTCGGCGAACTGGTCATCACCCAGGCCATGCTCAAGCAGGTCTCGCACGCGCTGGACCCGGTCCACGCCGAGAGCCTGTTCGCCGGCCTGGACCAGCTTGAACGCAACACCCGCGACCTGCAGGAAGCGGTGATCGGCGTGCGCATGCTGCCGGTCGATGCGGTGTTCCGCCGCTTCCCGCGCCTGGTCCGCGACCTGTCCAGCCGCCTCGGCAAGCAGGTCCGCCTGCGCACCGTCGGCGAAGGCACCGAACTGGACAAGGGCCTGATCGAAAAGATCGCCGATCCGCTGGTGCACCTGGTGCGCAACTCGATCGACCACGGTCTGGAAATGCCCGACGTACGTCGCGGTGCGGGCAAGGACGAGACCGGCACGATCACCCTGGCAGCCTCGCATCAGGGCGGCCATATCGTCATCGAAGTCAGCGACGACGGCCGCGGCCTGGACCGCGCCAAGATCCTGGCCAAGGCCACCGAACGCGGCCTGGCGGTGCCGGACAACCCGACCGATTCGCAGGTCTGGGACCTGATTTTCCAGCCGGGTTTCTCCACCGCCGATGCAGTCACCGACCTGTCCGGCCGTGGCGTCGGCATGGACGTGGTCCGCCGCAACATCCAGGCGCTGGGGGGCGAGGTCCAGATCGAAAGCAGCCTCGGCGCTGGCACCCGCACGCTGATCCGCCTGCCGCTGACCCTGGCCATCCTCGATGGCATGACGGTGGCGGTGGCCGGTGAAACCCTGATCCTGCCGCTGGCTTATGTGCTTGAGGCCCTGCAGCCGCAGGCCGAGGACATCCGCAGCATGGCCGGCGAAGGCCGCGTGCTGCGCGTGCGTGGCGAGTATCTGCCGATCCTGTCGCTGAGCGAGTACTACGGCTACGGCAACCGCGCACCGGGCAGCGAATCGCTGGTGGTGGTGGTCGAAGGCGATGGCCAGAAGATCGCGCTGGAAGTGGACGAGCTGGTCGGCCAGCAGCAGGTGGTGGTGAAGAACATCGAGAACAACTACCGCCGCATCGGCGGGGTGTCCGGTGCCACCATCCTCGGCGATGGCCGCGTGGCACTGATCGTCGACATCGGCGGTCTGGTGCGCTCGCTGCGGATGCCGCAGGCCGCCTGATCCACGCTGCATGCGTGTACTGGACCGCCGCCCTTCGGGGCGGCGGTTTTCGTTTGCGCGCACGGCCACGATCTGACCGCGCTCGCTTCGCCAGGCATACCGTGAACTCCGTCTGCACGAAGGTTTCGGGCGCAACCTTGCCGTTCAAGCGAAAGCCCTGTCATGGCACCACTTTCGCGACGCCGTCCCTACGCAACCGAATGTGATCTGCGTCCATAAAGTCCATCCGAACTGCGCCGCTATTTCGCTTTGACGGCCGTCACCGAACCCCCACCGGGCACCACCGTTCGCTCTGCAACCACCCCCAGCCGACGCAACGACGCCGGCGCCCTGCCCACCTGGAGCACCCTGCATGAAGTGGTTCCACGATCTGCCCATCGCCCGCAAGCTGGCCGTGGGGTTCACCCTCACCACCCTGATGACCGTCGTACTGGGCGCTTTCGCTCTGGTCCGCCTGTCCGAGGCCAACGCGCAGTTGAGCGCGATGGCCTCCAACGATATTCCGTCCGTGCAGTACCTCGGCGAAGTGCGCTCGCAGCTGGGTGAGTTCCGCACCTATGAGCTGGCCCAGCTGAGCATGCTGGACCAGCCCGAGAAGGTGGCCGACTACAACAAGCGCATGGACGACACCGCCGCCGTCGTGCGCGAACAGCTGGCCGCGTACGCCAAGCTGCCGGCCGGCGCCAAGGAGCGCGAGCTCTACCGCGCCGTGCAGGCCGACGTCGATGGCTACTTCGCAGCCAATGCCAAGCTGCGCGAAGCGGCCACCGCCGGCGATGGCGTCGTCGCACGGCAGATCTCCGACGACCAGTCGCGCCCGCTGCGCCGCAAAGCCTTTGAAGACCTCAAGGCACTGGGCGCGTACAGCAGCTCGCTGATGCAGGACAAGATCAACAACGCCAACGCCACCCACCGCAACAGCATGCTGGCGATCATTGCCGTCGTAGTATTGCTGGTTGTGGTCGCCGCAACCCTGGCGACGGTCATCTCGCGCGCCGTCACCGGCCCGCTCGGCAAGGCCGTGCACGCGATCCAGGCCGTTGCCCGTGGCGATCTCAGCGTCAGCACCCAGGCCACCAGCAAGGACGAAGCCGGCAAGATGCTGGCCGCCACCACCGAAATGACCGCGATGCTGCGCCGCTTCTCCGAGCAGACCCAGCTGATGGCGCAGATGCACGCC
Source organism: Stenotrophomonas sp. SMYL20 (assembly GCF_036320045.1). Taxonomy (NCBI): domain Bacteria; kingdom Pseudomonadati; phylum Pseudomonadota; class Gammaproteobacteria; order Lysobacterales; family Lysobacteraceae; genus Stenotrophomonas; species Stenotrophomonas sp. SMYL20. The sequence continues at coordinate 310,708 of NZ_JAWIRT010000001.1, forward strand.
GGTCCAGACATCAGCCACCGCATTCCGGAAGACTTCCCGGGCGTCTATGGGCAGCTGGCCAGCGGTATCAACACGGTCATTTTCGAACATCTCGACGCGATCCGCGACGCCATCGACGTGCTCAACCAGTACGCCACCGGCAACCTCACCCCGGACGCACGCCGCCTGCCCGGCAGCCGCGCGATCCTGCACGAGTCGATGGATGCGGCCAAGGCCAGCCTGCTGGCCATCAACACGCAGATCCAGCAGCTGGCCAGTGCCGCCGCCGCAGGCGACTTCAGCCAGCGCGGTGATGCGCAGCGTTTCGATCACGATTTCCGCGTGATGATCGAGCAGCTCAACAGCATGATGCAGGTCGCCGACGGCAACCTCGGCCAGCTCTCGCAGCTGCTGCAGTCGATCGCCGCCGGCGACCTGACCGCGCGCATGGACGGCCAGTTCAACGGCGTGTTCGCACGCATGCGTGGCGACGCCAACACCACCGTCACCCAGCTGACCCAGATCGTCGGCCAGATCCAGGCCAGCGCGTCCAGCATCACCCTCGCCGCTGGCGAGATCGCCTCAGGCAACAGCGACCTGTCGCGCCGTACCGAGCAGCAGGCCGCCAATCTGGAAGAAACCGCCGCGTCGATGGAGGAACTGACCTCCACCGTGCGCCAGAACGCCGAGCACGCCCGCCAGGCCAATCAGCTCGCCATCGGCGCACATGGCGTCGCCTCGCAGGGCGGTGAAGTGGTCGGCCAGGTGGTCACGACCATGTCGGCCATCGAAGCCTCGTCGAAGAAGATCGCTGAGATCATCTCGGTCATCGACGGAATCGCCTTCCAGACCAACATCCTGGCGTTGAATGCTGCAGTGGAAGCTGCCCGCGCAGGTGAACAGGGCCGTGGCTTCGCCGTGGTCGCCAGCGAAGTGCGCACCCTCGCCCAGCGCTCGGCTGCGGCCGCCAAGGAGATCAAGGGCCTGATCGACGACTCCGTCGGCAAGGTCGCCGAAGGCTCCAGCCTGGTGCACCAGGCCGGCAGCACCATGGGCGAGATCGTCGCCTCGGTGCAGCGCGTGACCGACATCATGGCCGAGATCTCCGCAGCGTCGCAGGAACAGAGTGCCGGCATCGAGCAGGTCAACCAGACCGTGGTGCAGATGGACGAGACCACCCAGCAGAATGCTGCGCTGGTGGAAGAAGCCACCGCTGCCGCACGTGCAATGGAAGACCAGGCCGTGCAGCTGGGTGAAGCCGTGGCCCGCTTCCGGCTGGCATCACAGGGCACGACGGCCATCCCGGCACGCCCACTGGCGGCACCGGTACCGCGCCAGGTCGCAGCCGCCGCACCGGCCGCAAAGCCGGTCCCGGCGCGTACGCTGCGCACCGCGACGGCCCAGCCGGCGCTGGCCGCAGACGGCGACTGGCAGGAGTTCTGATGTACCCGGGGTGGGGGGGGCGGGGGGGGGGGAAGGGCTACCACCCCAGAGCCCGGGACACGGAGGGGCAGGGAAC